>NZ_JACVTY010000011.1:0-138518 GCF_016624805.1 Pseudomonas sp. S44 | reverse complement strand
ATCCCTCCCCGCCCCATCTAAGCACCATAGTCATTCACGCAGGTGCCCCATGAGCGACCAGCAGGATTTCCCGGAACACCCCGACGCACAGAGCGAAATCGAACACCTCGAGGCCAAGGCCGAGACCAGCCGCGCCCTTGCCCTGCCCGGCCAGCAACTGCCGGACAAGGTCTACGTGATCCCGATCCACAACCGCCCGTTCTTCCCCGCGCAAGTGCTGCCGGTGATTGTCAACGAGGAACCCTGGGCCGAAACCCTCGACCTGGTCGCCAAGACCGATCATCATTCCCTGGCCCTGTTCTTCATGGACACGCCGCCCGAAGACCACCGCCACTTCGACACCAAGGCGTTGCCGGAATACGGCACCCTGGTCAAGGTGCACCATGCCAGCCGCGAGAACGGCAAGCTGCAGTTCGTCGCCCAGGGCCTGACCCGCGTACGCATCCGCACCTGGCTCAAGCACCATCGACCACCCTACCTGGTCGAAGTCGAGTACCCGCACCAGCCCGCGCAGCCCACCGACGAGGTCAAGGCCTACGGCATGGCCCTGATCAATGCGATCAAGGAACTGCTGCCGCTCAATCCGCTGTACAGCGAAGAGCTGAAGAACTATCTCAACCGCTTCAGCCCCAACGACCCCTCGCCCCTCACCGACTTCGCCGCTGCCCTGACCTCTGCCACCGGCAACCAGTTGCAGGAAGTGCTCGACTGCGTCCCCATGCTCAAGCGCATGGAGAAGGTCCTGCCGATGCTGCGCAAGGAAGTCGAGGTTGCGCGGTTGCAGAACGAGATTTCCGCCGAAGTGAACCGGCAGATCGGCGAGCATCAGCGTGAGTTCTTTCTCAAGGAACAGCTCAAGGTCATCCAGCAGGAGCTGGGCCTGACCAAGGACGACCGCAGCGCCGACCTCGAACAGTTCGAACAGCGCCTGCAAGGCAAGACCCTGCCCGAGCAGGCTAAAAAGCGCATCGACGAGGAAATGGGCAAGCTGGCGATCCTCGAAACAGGCTCGCCGGAATACGCTGTGACCCGCAACTACCTCGAATGGGCCACCGCGTTGCCTTGGGGGGTATACGGCCAGGACAAGCTCGACCTCAAGCACGCACGCAAAGTGCTCGATCAGCACCACGCCGGGCTTGACGATATCAAGGAGCGCATCCTCGAGTTCCTCGCCGTCGGTGCCTGGAAAGGCGAGATCAGCGGCTCGATCGTACTGCTGGTCGGCCCGCCGGGCGTTGGCAAGACCAGCATCGGCAAATCCATCGCCGAATCCCTGGGGCGCCCCTTCTACCGCTTCAGTGTCGGCGGCATGCGCGACGAAGCCGAGATCAAGGGTCACCGCCGTACCTACATCGGCGCCCAACCCGGCAAACTGGTACAGGCACTGAAGGATGTCGAGGTGATGAACCCGGTGATCATGCTCGACGAGATCGACAAGATGGGCCAGAGCTACCAGGGCGACCCCGCCTCGGCACTGCTCGAAACCCTGGATCCGGAGCAGAACGTCGACTTCCTCGACCACTACCTGGACCTGCGTCTGGACCTGTCAAAGGTGCTGTTCGTCTGCACTGCCAACACCTTGGATTCGATCCCCGGCCCGCTGCTCGACCGCATGGAAGTGATTCGCCTGTCCGGCTATATCACCGAAGAGAAGCTGGCCATTGCCAAACGCCACCTGTGGCCCAAGCAGCTGGACAAGGCTGGCGTTGCCAAGACCAGCCTGAGCATCAGCGACAGCGCCCTGCGCCTGGTGATCGAAGGCTACGCCCGCGAGGCTGGCGTGCGTCAACTGGAGAAACAGCTCGGCAAGCTGGTGCGCAAGGCAGTGGTCAAGCTACTGGAGAACCCGGATGCCAAGCTCAAGATCGGCACCAAGGACCTCGAGGCAGCACTGGGCATGCCGGTGTTCCGCAGCGAGCAAGTACTGGCGGGCAAGGGCGTGATCACAGGCCTTGCCTGGACCAGCATGGGCGGCGCCACCCTGCCGATCGAGGCAACACGCATTCATACGCTCAACCGCGGCTTCAAGCTCACCGGCAAGCTGGGTGAGGTGATGAAGGAGTCCGCAGAAATCGCCTACAGCTACGTCAGCGCGAACCTCAAGCAGTATGGAGGCGACCCAGGCTTCTTCAACGAAGCGTTCATCCACCTGCACGTCCCCGAAGGCGCCACGCCCAAGGACGGTCCCAGCGCTGGCGTGACCATGGCCAGCGCCCTGCTGTCACTGGCGCGCGACCAGGCGCCGAAAAAAGGCGTGGCGATGACGGGTGAACTGACGCTGACCGGGCAGGTGCTACCGATTGGCGGGGTACGCGAGAAGGTGATCGCCGCCAAGCGGCAGAAGATCTTCGAACTGATCCTGCCGGAGGCGAACCGTGGGGACTTCGAGGAACTGCCCGACTACCTGCGCGAAGGGCTGACGGTGCATTTCGCCAAGCGCTTTGCCGACGTGGCGAAAGTGTTGTTCTGATAAACACAGGGCTCTGAGGGGCCATCGCAGGGCAAGCCCGCGATGGCCCCTCAGAGCCCCACATACACAAGCGCATCGGTTATCCTCAGGCCATCGTCCGCCTCAGGAGCCACCATGACCCTCTCCCGCCTGCTGCTCCCCTTGAGTCTCAGCTTGCTCGCCGCCTGCGCGCAGCAACCGCGGCAAACCGTCGAGCTGGATGCCGACAGCGAATGTCCCAAGCGCCTGCAGATCGGTCAGACTCTATCGCTGTCGCTGGCCAGCAATCCTTCCACCGGCTATCGCTGGACGCTCAAGGACCCAGCCTCAAGCGTGCTACGCAGCCTGGGCCCAGAGGTATACAGCACTCCGGAAGAGGCCGGTATCGTCGGCAGTGCAGGTCTTTCAAACTGGCGCTTCCAGGCCAAGGCCGAGGGTACTGCCACGCTTGCCCTGATCTACCAACAACCCTGGGCCCCTGAGGTCGCGCCCGTACAAACCTTCGAGTGCCAGATAACCGTGCGTTGAAACCTGGAGCGATGCGTGCGCTCAGACGGTCTCGAAGTTGCGGCGTACCTCCGCCAGGTAGACGGACAACGCCATGAGGGCATTGCCAAGCGTGCCCAATTCAGTCGCCTGTTGTGCAGCAGCCTGATGGCTCTGCCAAGTCGTCGTCAGCTTTTGGGCTTCCAGTACCCAGCGATCACGCCAACTGTCGACATTGCCAGCAGTGACCAGTTCGTCATGTTCTTGAACAGCCTGTTGCAACAAACTCTGCAACGACGACAATGCCTGTCGCTGTTCGGCAATCTGCCCTACACACGTCGCCCGGGCTGACACAAGATCCGAGAACTTGCGTCCTTCGCCTATGACATCCAGATTGGCCTCGAACTTCTTGACGGCTGCCTTCACCAGTTCAGGGCTCACCGTGGGGTTCTTGATGCTGCTCATCAACAGGTCCACTTCCTCCTCTGTCGGAATCATGCCCTTGATAGTACTGAACAGCGTTGGCACTTCGAACGTCTTGATGATCTGGTCCAGCTCGTTCTTTTGACGCTCCATGCCTGCAACCACTTCCAGCAGGTGGTCGACACTGACTTGCATACGTTCCTTGGTCCCTGCCAGCTGTGAACGGCGCTCCTCCAATTCCGACAGGCGATAAACCTGTATTGCGCTGACTCGCTGGCCCAACACCTGCAACGACGCCTTCAATCGACCCCGCAGACGCACCAGCTCGTCTTCGATATCTTTCTTGATGCCTTGGTTCTGGCCATTTTGCGAACTCACGGCTGCGGCATTTATCTCCGACCAATTCTGGTGCGCAAGATTGAGCGTGGCACTCAATACCTGGTCTTTCATTTGAGCGTCGCACTCCCTGAGCAGCCTCAGCAAATCCGAGACGTTCTCCCGGATAGACGAGCTCAGATGTTTGGCCTGCATATTTACAAACTTGGAAATTTCACCTTGCATCAATCGCATTGCAGACACATCGGGGTACTTCACATGTATCGGGCTGCTAATATCCATATCAATTCTCCTGATTAAAACTTTTCATGACGTCGTTAAAAATCAATGCCAACTCGTGCGAAATATTGCCAATCTTGTGCCACGGGCGGACCACACGATCGATCCGACGCGCAAATCGTTCCACGCTGACATTGGTATCGAGCAGGTCAAGTTCCTCACTCGAGACTTTTGTATGGTCACTCAAGGTGCGGATAACGTAGCGCAGGTTCCAGGCGGCCGTATTGACCTCTTTGAGTCGGCCCTTGATGTCATTGAGCAGACCCGACAATGTGGCCAGGTTCGCCAACTGCGGGGTAAACGATTGCATCTCCATCACCAGCGCTTCGCGACGTTCCAGCAGCTTCTGCTTATCTTGTTTCGCAGACTTTGCCTGATCACCGAACAGCGAATAGGTTAGCCCAACCCCCAGGGGCGAAAATGTCAGCCCAAACAGGGTATAGCCCGTGAAGCCGAGAATGATCGAAGACTGATACTCGATTTCCTGGTCCAATACTCGCAAGTTGTCTGCAAGCGCTGCTGCTCTCTCGCCGGCACCGGCAATGTCAAGCGTCGAATCCAGCCCTGCCAACTTTGGCAGCAAAATATCTTCGACATCCTTATAGAAGCGATCTGCACGCGTTTGAACCTGATCAATATCCTTCGACATCCTGTCGATCAGCTCTTTGATATCCTCGATCGCGCCGAGGATGGATTCAGCCTTAAGCGTACGTTCGTTTTCATCAAGCAGTACTGTCTCCAGTTGCTCCAACACCGCATCCTCGATATCGGAGAGACTATTGCCGTGCATACTGCGGATTTCACTCACGAGCAGCGCGCCTTCGGTGGCGAACGTCTGCGCGAAATTTTCCAGTTTCACGCTAAGGGCTTGAGTTTCGCGCTCTAATGGCTCCCACCCTTCGGCATGCTGGTTCAAGTCGGAGATAAAACTACTAACCCCCTCGCCATCCAGGCCCAGCTTCACGAAGTCGATCCACTCGCTGATTGGCTCCGATGCGCCCGGAAACGAATCCACGGCCTTGACGTAGCGTTTGATCACCAGCAGGTTTTCGCGGCTGAAGATCAACCCAGGTTGCTGGTCAGTCTTTATCGGATCGCTGATCGTCTCGATGTATTGCAGAGGTATCAGCTCTGCTTTCAGCTGCGGGTCGAGAGTTGCTAACGACTCATTCTCTAGCACTTCCATAGTGATCGTCCTTTGAGGGTCGGATGAGGTGCTCCGCCAGTACAGCGCAGAGCAAGCCTCACCATACGTCGCGCCCCACTCGTCTTCCGTGGCTCTAGACTTGGCTTGGTGACATCCAATTCGCTTCCACTTGGCAGAAATACAGCTCTTTCGAGTCACCACTTTCTTCCCAGACCCACCGATCACTGGCCGCACTCCCGGTATGCAGCACCGCATGGCTTGGCTAGAATGTCGCCTTTGTCTGTTCCCGAGCCCACTGTGAGCCAAGACCCCGACCGCCTTTTCGCCCAACCCCTGGAGCAGGTGCCCGACTTCGTCTTCAACGAGGACGTGGTGCGTGTGTTCCCGGACATGATCAAGCGCTCGGTACCCGGCTACCCGACCATTGTCGAGAACCTCGGCGTGCTCGCCGCACGCTTCGCTCAACCCCACACCGCGCTGTACGATCTTGGCGCCTCGCTGGGCGCCGTGACCCAGTCGCTGCGCCGCCATGTGCGCCACGACGGTTGCCGGGTGATCGCGGTGGACAACTCAGCAGCCATGGTCGAACGCTGCCGCCAGTACCTCACCGCACAGGACTCGATGTTCCAGGAACTGCTGCCAGTGCAGGTAATCGAAGCCGACATCCTTGCCCTGCCCTTCGAGCCCGCCTCGGTAGTGGCGATGAACTTCACCCTGCAATTCATTGCCCCTGAGCAGCGCCTGGCTCTGCTCGCACGCATTCACCAAGCCCTGCTGCCGGGTGGCGCGCTGATCCTGTCCGAGAAACTGCGCTTCGACGACGTACAGGAACAGGACCTGCTCAACGACCTGCACCTGGACTTCAAGCGTGCCAATGGCTACAGCGATCTGGAAATCGCCCAGAAGCGCAGCGCCATCGAGCACGTGATGAAGCCCGACACCCTGCAAGCCCACCAGGAGCGCCTCCACGCCGCCGGCTTCTCGAAAGTCGTACCCTGGTTCCAATGCCTCAATTTCGCCTCGCTGATAGCCCTGCCATGATCGATCTGTCTCCCCTCGTCCGCCGTCTGACGGGCACGCCACTGGCTTCCTGGTCCCTGGGGCTGCAAGCACAACTCGACACCAAGCTGGAGAAGGGCCATGGCGACCTCGAGCGCTGGCGCGGCGCCCTGGATGCGCTGCCTGACCTGACGCCCGAGAAAATCGACCTGGTCGACGGATTGCGTCTGGACAGCAATTGCGATGACGCCACCCGTGCTCAGGTGTACCAGGCGCTGATGGGGCTCTCGCCGTGGCGCAAGGGGCCGTTCGACCTGTTCGGTGTGCACGTGGACACCGAATGGCGCTCGGACTGGAAGTGGTCGCGTGTCGGTCCGCACCTGAACCTCAAGGGCAAACGCGTGCTCGATGTGGGCTGCGGCAACGGCTACTACCAGTGGCGCATGCTCGGCGCTGGTGCCGACATGGTGGTCGGTGTCGACCCGAACTGGCTGTTCTTCTGCCAGTTCCAGGCGGTGCAAAAATACCTGCCAGACCTGCCCGCCTGGCACCTGCCCTTCGCCCTGGAAGAACTGCCCGCCAACCTCGAAGGCTTCGACACCGTGTTCTCGATGGGCGTGTTCTATCACCGTCGATCCCCCATCGAGCATTTGCTGGCGCTCAAGGACTGCCTGGTCAAAGGCGGGGAGCTGGTGCTGGAAACCTTGGTGGTCGAGGGCGATGAGCAGCACGTGCTGGTGCCCGAGGACCGCTACGCACAGATGCGCAACGTCTGGTTCCTGCCGTCGGTACCCGCGCTGGAGCGCTGGCTGCGCCGCGCCGGCTTCAGCGATGTACGCTGCGTGGATGTAAGCGTCACCAGCGTCGAGGAGCAGCGCAGCACCGACTGGATGCGTTATCAGTCGCTGGCCGATTTCCTCGACCCGAACGACCACAGCAAGACCATCGAAGGCCTCCCGGCCCCCCGCCGCGCCACGCTCCTGGCGCGTAAATAAAAAAAGCGCCCCGAAGGGCGCCCAAGTTCACCAGCAGCGAGGAGCTGTCGCAGCGCCGGTGCCTGACTACCGCTAGTCCTTGGCTACCTCACGGGCCGTCTCCTGCGCCTGGCGCTCACGTTTGACCAGCACTTGCTGCCGGTCGCCGAACAGCCGCTCCTGCTCCTTGAGAAAGGTATCCACGAACTGCTGTGAACGCTCCGCGCCACCTTCGGCGAAAACGCTGGTGCTGCCCATCGCGAGGGTCGCCAGCAGCAGATATTTGATCAGGTTCATCGTGCTTGCCTCATGATCACCGTTCAGACAGCGCCATCCTAGCCAGCGGCAGCTAACGCCAAGGTGAGCCCGGCATTACAGTCTTGCAATGTGGTCCTGCGGGCGGTGTTTCCAAGCGAAGGGCCCCAAACAGGCACCCAGATGACGCCCGCATTACAAATCGGTTATCTGCGCCGACAACGCATTCTCATGCCGTAACATCCTGCAGCTTGACCCTAAAGCCCCTACAGGCTTGAGAATCGCGCCCTTTCAACTCCACAGAGCCCACCATGCGCCTATTGATCATCGAGGACGAACCCCGTACCGCCGACTACCTGCAGCAGGGCCTACGCGAAAACGGCTACGTGGTCGATTGCGCATACACGGGCACCGACGGCCTGCACCTGGCGCGCCAGCACAGCTACGATCTGGTGATCCTCGACGTCAATCTGCCCGAGCTCGATGGCTGGGGCGTGCTACAGCGCCTGCGCGCCGAATCGTCGACTCGGATCATGATGCTCACCGCCCATGGTCGCCTGGCCGACCGGGTCAAGGGCCTGGACCTGGGCGCCGACGACTATCTGCTCAAGCCTTTCGAGTTTCCGGAACTGCTGGCGCGAATCCGCAGCCTGCTGCGGCGCAACGATCAGCATCTGCAACCAGACACCCTGAAGGTCGCCGATCTCGAACTCGATCCCGGCCGTCATCGCGCCTGGCGCGGCGGCCAGCGCATCGACCTGACCGCCAAGGAGTTCACCCTGCTGCATCTGCTGATGCGCCAGAGCGGCGAGGTGCTCTCACGCACGCAAATCATCTCGCTGGTGTGGGACATGAACTTCGACTGCGACACCAATGTGGTCGAGGTGTCGATCCGCCGTCTGCGGGCGAAGATCGACGACCCCTTCGAGCACAAGCTCATACACACCTTGCGCGGCGTGGGGTACGTGCTCGAGGCACGCGCGTGAAGGGCCGTACCCTGTCGCTGCGCCTCGGGCTTTCGGTCACCCTGATGGGCGCCGCGCTGGTACTGCTGCTGGCCTGCCTGGCAGTGTTTGCCCTCGACCACGAACTGGACAGCCGCGCCCGTCGCGACCTGGCGCGCAAGATGCTGCAAGTCGAGCACAACCTGCGGGTGGATCTGCGCAGCGACGACCTCGGCGCCCGCGCTCATCCCCTGCTCGACCTGGTGATGGGGCACGACAACCTCAGTCTCAATGTGCTGGCGATCAATGGACGGCACCCGTCGCTGCTGAGCCTGGGCCCGGCACTGGAGGCGCAGGCGTTGCGCCAGCTACCCGCGGGGCAGCAGCCAAGCTTCACGCAATGGCGTGACAGCGACGGGCGGCAGATCCTCACCGTCACCCAGTTGATGCGCCTGCGCGACGACCAGCCGGTGCGAGTCATGATGTCGCTGGACCGCGCCGACGACAATGCGCTGCTCCAGGCCTACCTGAACTCGACCTTGCTGGCGCTGCCGATACTCTTGCTGCTGATCGGCATCGGTGCCTGGAAACTGGTGCAGCGTGGGCTCGCCCCCCTGCGCCGATTCCGCCGTATCGCCGGGCAGATCTGCGCGCACGACCTGGCGCATCGACTGCCGACCAGTGGCCTGCCCCAGGAACTCGCGGAGCTGGCCGGCAGCATCAACATCATGCTCGATCGCCTCGACCAGGGTGTTCGCCAGCTGTCGCAGTTCTCCGACGACCTGGCCCACGAACTGCGCACCCCCATCGGCAACCTGATGGGCAAGGCCCAGGTCACCTTGTCCCGCGAGCGCGACGGCAACCGCTACCGCGAGGCGCTGGAGGACAGCGTCGAGGAGCTCACCCGCCTGAACCGCATCATCAATGACATGCTGTTCCTGGCCCAGGTCAGCCAACCCCAGGCACTGGCCATGCTCAAGCCACTGTCCCTGGCCGATGAAACCGCACGGGTGATGGAGCTGTTCGACTTCAGCGCCGAACTGAAAGGAATCGAGCTACGGGCACACGGCTGGGGCACGGCCTTGGCCGACCGATTGATGTTCCAGCGAGCGCTGTCGAATCTGCTGAGCAATGCCATCCGCCATAGCCCACAGGGCCAGGTGATCGAACTGGGGATCGAGCGGCGCCAGGACCAGGTCTGGTTGTGGGTGCAGAACCAGGGCGCGGGGATTGACGAGGCGCACCTGGCGCATCTGTTCGAGCGCTTCTACCGGGCCGGCTGTGGTCGCTCGCGTCTGGAGGGTGGTACAGGGCTGGGGCTGGCGATCGTGAAATCGATCATGCAACTGCATGGAGGCAGGGTCGAGGTCAGCAGCGCAGCGCAAGGACCGACTCGGTTCAGCCTGGTGTTTTAGGCCGAGTGATGGCGGCGGCTTCGCGAGCAAGCCCGCGAGACCGCCCCAATATCAACGCGAAGCCGCCACGATCAAGGCCTTCATTTCTGCCACCGCCGCCTTGAAGCCGACGAACAATGCATGGGCCACCAGGGCATGGCCGATGTTCAGCTCATTGATCCCCTTGATCGCCGCCACTGCTTCGACGTTATGGTAGTGCAGGCCATGCCCGGCATTGACGATCAGCCCCTGCCCCACGCCAAAGGCCACGCCGTCGACGATACGCTTGAGCTCCTCGGCTACCTCGGTCGGGGTCTGTGCATCGGCATAGCGACCAGTATGCAACTCGATGGCCGGCGCGCCCACGCGACGCGACGCCTCGATCTGCCGTTCGTCGGCATCGATGAACAGCGACACCTCGGCGCCGGTGCGCGCCAGGCGCTCCACTGCAGCCTTGATCCGCGCCTCCTGGCCTGCCACGTCCAGGCCACCTTCGGTGGTCAGCTCCTGGCGGGTCTCGGGCACCAGGCAGATGTGTGCCGGACGGATCTTCTCGGCGAAAAGCATCATCTCTTCGGTGACGCCCATCTCGAAGTTCATGCGCGTTTGCAGCACGTCCTTGAGCAGCAGCACATCACGCTCCTGGATGTGCCGGCGGTCTTCGCGCAAATGCACGGTAATACCGTCGGCACCCGCTTCCTCGGCGTCCAGCGCGGCCTTGACCGGGTCCGGATAGCGGGTGCCCCGGGCCTGGCGCAGGGTGGCCACGTGATCGATGTTGACGCCGAGAAGCATGCGGTTGCTGTGAGTCACGAAAGGCTCTCCTGAAGATTGAGCCCCACAGCATACGACGTGCTCAACGCTTGCGAAACAGTTCCCGGCTGACCAGTGGCTTGGGCCCCAGGTGGACGGCCAGCGCCTGACGCATCAGGCGCTTGGCCGCAAGCAGCGCGCCCGGGGCATCCCAGTCGGCATCGGCCAGGGCCAACAGCTCCGTACCACTGAACAGACCAGGCTGAAACAGCTCGACCCGCTCCAGCCCCGCGTCCACCTGGAGCCGATAGCGCCCCTCAGCGACGACCGCATCATCGTTCACGTCGTGGGTCAGCGAGAAGGCATAGCCCAGCTCGTCCAGCAGACGCCATTCGAAGGCCCGCAGCAGCGGCTCCAGCGGCCGGCCGGCAGCCAGCGCCTCGAGGGTCAGGGTGTAATGCTCGAACAGGGCAGGAAACGGCGCTTCGGCAGGGAGCAGGCGCATCAGCAACTCGTTGAGATACAGACCGCTGAACAGCGCGTCGCCGTGCAGCCACCCGGCAAGGCCGACCGTATCCAACCGACCGACGTTCTTCAACTCGCCCCGCCCGCGTAACTCGACTTCCAGCGGCACGAAAGGGCGCACCGGGCTACCGCCCTTGCCCCGCGCGCGCCGCAACACCGCCCGCACACGGCCTTGGGCGGTGAAGAAGTCCACCAACGCGCTGGTTTCCTTGTAGGCGCGGCTGTGCAGGACGTAGGCGGGTTGCGGGGTGGGTTGGTCCATGGATATCTCAGGTGGCAAACATGACTGTGGGAGCGGGTTTACCTGCGAATGCATCAGTGAATCCACTATCGCATTCGCGGGTAAACCCGCTCCCACAGGTTGGGGCAGATTCGCGGTTGACGCTACAGGTCGCCGTAACCCAGCGAACGCAGGGCGCGTTCGTCATCGGACCAGCCGCCCTTGACCTTGACCCAGAGGTTGAGCATGACCTTGGAGTCGAACAACACCTCCATGTCCTTGCGGGCCTCGGAACCAATGCGTTTGATACGCTCGCCCTTGTCGCCGATGATGATCTTCTTCTGGCCGTCACGCTCGACCAGGATCAGGGCGTGGATGTGCAGGACATGCCCCTGCTGTTTGAATTCTTCGATCTCGACGGTGATCTGGTACGGCAGCTCGGCGCCGAGCTGGCGCATGATTTTCTCGCGTACCAGTTCGGCTGCCAGGAAGCGGCTGCTGCGGTCGGTGATCTGGTCTTCCGGGAAGAAGTGGTCGTTTTCCGGCAGGTGCTTGGCGATCTGGGCTTCCAGGGCGTCCAGATTGTGCCCCTGCTGAGCCGAGATCGGCATCACTTCGGCGTTCGGCAGTTGCTCCTGCAACCACTGCAGATGCGGGATCAACTCGGCCTTCTCTTCCATGCGGTCGGTCTTGTTGACCGCGATGATGAGCGGACCGGTGACGTACTGCACACGCTCGAGCACCAACTGGTCCTCGTCGGTCCAGCGAGTGCGGTCGACCACGAAGATCACCACGTCGACATCCTTGAGCGCTGCCGAGGCGTTGCGGTTCATGTAGCGGTTCAAGGCCTTGTCGTTGGCCTTGTGCATACCGGGGGTGTCGACGTAGATCGCCTGCACATCACCTTCGGTCTTGATGCCGAGCATGTTGTGACGGGTGGTCTGCGGCTTGCGCGAAGTGATCGCCAGCTTCTGCCCGAGGATGTGGTTGAGCAGCGTGGACTTGCCCACGTTGGGGCGGCCGACGATGGCCACGTAACCGCAGCGGGTCGGATTGTTCTCAGTCATTGCCATTCTCCACGCCCAAGGCGATCAGTGCAGCGGCAGCGGCGACCTGCTCGGCGATACGCCGGCTCACGCCCTGACCACGGCTCTTGTTGTTCAGCAGCACCACTTCGCATTCGACGAAGAAGGTGCGGCAATGAGGTTCGCCCTGGATATCCACCACTTCGTAGCGCGGCAGTTCGCAGGCACGCGACTGCAGATACTCCTGCAGACGGGTCTTGGGGTCTTTGTTGGTGTCGACCAGCGTCAACCCATCGAACTCGCCGGCCAGCCAGGCGAGAATGCGCTCGCGGGCGGTCTGCATGTCGGCGTCCAGATAGATCGCCCCGATCAGCGCTTCGAGTGCATCGGCAAGAATGGATTCACGGCGAAAACCACCGCTCTTGAGTTCGCCCGAGCCCAGGCGCAGATAGTCGCCCAGGTCGAAGCCGCGGGCCAGGCGGGCCAGGGTCTCACCCTTGACCAGCCGTGCGCGCAGGCGCGACAACTGGCCTTCGCGAGCCTGGGGGAAGCGCTCGAACAGCGCCTCGCCCGCCACGAAGTTGAGAATCGCATCACCGAGAAATTCCAGGCGCTCGTTGTTGCGCCCGGCATAACTGCGATGCGTGAGTGCCAGGAGCATCTGATCCTGGTTCTTGAAGGTATAGCCGAGCTTGCGCTCCAGGCGTTCGAGGGAAGCGCTCATGCAGCCACCCCTTCGTTGTTAAACGCGTTCAAATCAACATCCTGAAAGACTGTTTGGCTGTGTCACGCCGTCGTGCAGCGGCGAATTTACCCATCCCTGAGAACACAGCCTATGTCAGAAATGCATTCGGCGCTGTCTGTTGACAGCGCCGAGGGGTATCAATGGATCAGGCCGACCCGCGACAGGTTGGGGAAGTGGCTGAGCTTGGGCTCGGGCCAGCTCATCCAGACTGCGAAGGCCTTGCCGACGATGTTGCGGTCCGGGACCATGCCCTGCAGCTCGCGCGGGATGCTCGGATCGTCCCAGTAGCGGCTGTCGTTGGAGTTGTCGCGGTTGTCGCCCATCATGAAGTAATGCCCGGCAGGCACGGTCCACTGCTGGTCCGGCGGCATGCGGTAGCGGCTCATCTCCTTGCGGATCAGGTGCTCGGCTGCGCCCAGCTTCTCCTTGTACAGCTCGGCACTGCCCAACGATCCGGCTTCGGTGCCCACCAGTTGCTCGGCGACCAGTTGGTCGTTGACGTACAGGTGCTTCTCGTTGGTGTAGCGGATCCGGTCGCCCGGCAGGCCAACCACACGCTTGATGTAGTTGACGTTCGGGTCACTCGGGTAGCGGAACACCATGACGTCCCCGCGCTGCGGGTCACCGACCTCGATGACCTTCTTGTCGATCACCGGCAGGCGGATGCCGTAGGAGAACTTGTTCACCAGGATGAAGTCGCCCACTTCCAGGGTCGGCTTCATGGATCCCGACGGGATCTGGAAGGGTTCGACCAGGAACGAGCGCAGCACCAGCACGATGAACAACACCGGGAAGAACGACTTGCCGTACTCGACCAGCAACGGCTCCTTGTTCAGGCGTTCGACCACCGCAACTTCGGGCTGGCTGACGCTACCCTGGTAGTTGGCGATCGCCGCTCGCCGGCGCGGAGCCAGGAACAGCAGATCGATCAGACCCAACAGACCGCAGACAGCAACGGCGATGACTAGCAACAGCGGGAAATTTAGCGACATAGGACCTAGCTATCCAACCTGAGCACAGCGAGGAAGGCTTCCTGTGGGATCTCCACGTTGCCCACCTGCTTCATGCGTTTCTTACCGGCCTTCTGCTTCTCCAGCAGTTTCTTCTTACGGCTGACGTCACCGCCATAGCACTTAGCCAGTACGTTCTTTCTGAGCGCCTTGACAGTGGTCCGCGCAATGATCTGGCCGCCGATAGCTGCCTGGATCGCCACGTCGAACATCTGCCGAGGAATCAGTTCCTTCATCTTCTCGGTCAACGCACGACCTTTGTAGGCCGCGTTGTCACGATGCACGATCAATGCCAGGGCATCGACCTTGTCGCCGTTGATCAGCACGTCCAGCTTGACCAGGTTGGCCGACTGGTAGCGATCGAAATGATAGTCCAGCGAGGCGTAGCCGCGGCTGGTGGATTTGAGACGGTCGAAGAAGTCCAGCACCACTTCGTTCATCGGCATGTCGTAGCGCACCTGCACCTGGCTGCCGAGGAACTGCATGTCACGCTGAACGCCACGCTTCTCGATGCACAGGGTGATGACGTTGCCCAGGTGCTCCTGCGGCACGAGGATGGTCGCGGTGACGATCGGCTCGCGGAAATCGGCGACCGCCGAGACATCCGGCAGCTTCGACGGGTTGTCGACGACGATGGTTTCGCCGGTCTTGAGCTCCAGCTCGTAGATCACGCTTGGTGCCGTGGTGATCAGGTCCAGGTCGTATTCGCGCTCCAGGCGCTCCTGGATGATCTCCATGTGCAGCATGCCGAGGAAGCCGCAACGGAAGCCGAAGCCCAGTGCATCGGAGCTTTCCGGCATGTACTGCAGCGACGAGTCGTTGAGCGTCAGCTTCTGCAGGGCGTCGCGGAAGTCCTCGAAATCGTCGGAACTGACCGGGAACAGGCCGGCGTACACCTGCGGCTGGATCTTCTTGAAGCCTGGCAGCACTTCGACCTCAGGGGTCGAGGACAGCGTCAGGGTGTCGCCGACCGGCGCGCCATGAATGTCCTTGATGCTGGCGATGATGAAGCCCACTTCACCGGCCTTGAGATCGGCGGTGGCGGTGTGTTTCGGGGTGAAGACGCCGACGCTGTCGACCAGGTGCACCTTGCCGGTGGACTTGACCAGGATCTTGTCGCCCTTCTTGACCCGGCCCTGACGCACGCGTACCAGCGACACGACGCCCAGGTAGTTGTCGAACCAGGAGTCGATGATCAGCGCCTGCAAGGGTGCGTCGATCTCGCCTTCCGGCGCGGGGATAGTCTGTACCAGGCGCTCGAGCACCTCGTCCACGCCCATGCCGCTCTTGGCACTGCAGGCCACGGCGTCGGTGGCGTCGATGCCGATGATCTTCTCGATCTCGTCCTTGACGCGGTCCGGATCGGCCTGGGGCAGGTCCATCTTGTTCAGTACCGGCATGACCTCGAGGCCCTGCTCGATGGCGGTGTAGCAGTTGGCGACCGATTGCGCCTCGACGCCCTGGCCGGCATCGACCACCAGCAGCGCGCCCTCGCACGCCGCCAGCGAACGCGAGACTTCATAGGTGAAGTCGACGTGGCCGGGGGTATCGATGAAGTTCAACTGGTAGGTTTTGCCGTCCTGCGCCTTGTAATGCAGGGTGACACTGTGGGCCTTGATGGTGATACCGCGTTCACGCTCGAGGTCCATGGAGTCGAGGACCTGGGCTTCCATTTCGCGCGCCGTCAGGCCACCGCACATCTGGATGAAACGGTCGGCCAGCGTCGACTTGCCATGGTCGATGTGGGCGATGATGGAGAAATTGCGGATATGACTCAAATCACTCACGGGTCAACACTCGAAAAGGCTGCGAGCCGGACGCCCGCGGAAAAATAGCCGGGAATTGTACCTCAAGCCGGAGGGATATGGGAGATTCCTCTATCGCCACGCACACCTGCAAATGCGACATGAATTTGCTCGGCTCGCTGATGTTCCCACAGAAAATCATGACACGCTCATGAAAAAGGGCAGCCGAAGCTGCCCTTTCCTACCCTTCACTCAGCCTATTCAGCCAACTTGAAGGTGATGAAGCTGGCGCGCCCTTGTCGCAGCACACGCATCGATACCGAACGATTCTTCGGCAGGTCCTTGGCGATCTCGGTAAATTGCTTGGCCGAGCTGATCGCCTGGTTGTTCAGGTGGCTGATAACGTCGCCCGGACGCAGGCCAATAAGGGCAGCCGGGCCATCCTGAACCTCCTTGATGACCACGCCGCCCTTGAGCTCGAGCGACTTCTTCTGCTCGTCGCTGAGGTCGGCGACGGAGACGCCCAGGCGGTTGCTGTTGCGCTCCACGCCGGCCTGACCACCGGTGCCAATGTCGGCATCGTCTTCAGGGAGTGCGCCGACAGTGATGTCCAGGGTCTGGCGCTTGCCTTCGCGAATGATTTCGAGCTTGGCTTTCTGGCCATCCTTGAGACCGCCGACCAGGTGTGGCAGGTCTGCGGACATGATGATCGGCTGGCCGTTCATGCTCAGGATCACGTCACCGACCTGCAGGCCGCCCTTGGCCGCAGGACCGTTTTCCAGCACCTGGGCCACCAGGGCGCCGGCAGGCTTGTCGAGCCCGAAGGATTCAGCCAGGTCCTTGTTCACTTCCTGGATCACCACGCCGAGCCAGCCGCGACTGACCTTGCCGTCTTTCTTCAACTGGTTCGAGACATCGATCGCCACGTCGATCGGGATGGCGAACGACAGACCCATGAAACCGCCGGAGCGGGTGAAGATCTGCGAGTTGATACCTACGACCTCGCCCTTCATGTTGAACAGCGGGCCGCCGGAGTTACCCGGGTTGATCGCGACGTCGGTCTGGATGAACGGCACATAGGTGTCGTTGGGCAAGGTGCGCCCCTTGGCGCTGACGATACCTTTGGTCACCGAATGATCGAAGCCGAACGGCGAGCCAATGGCCAGCACCCACTCACCGACCTTCAGCTTCTCGGAATCGCCCAGTTTGACGGTCGGCAGATTCTTGCCATCGACCTTGAGCAGCGCCACGTCGGTGCGCGGGTCGGTGCCGACCAGCTTGGCCTGCAACTCGCTGCGGTCGGACAGGCGGACGATGATTTCGTCGGCGTCGGCAACTACATGGTTGTTGGTCAGGACATAGCCATCACTGGAGATGATGAAGCCCGAGCCCAAGGACTGCGCTTCACGCTGGCGGTCGCCGCCACGCGGGGAACGCGGCTGCTGCGGCATGTTGCGCTCGAAAAACTCGCGGAACATCGGCGGCAGGCCTTCCAGATCGGGCATCTGCCCAGCGGCCACGCGACGGTCCGGCAGCTTTTGCTTGGTACTGATGTTGACCACTGCCGGCGAGGCCTGCTCGACCAGGGTGGTGAAATCCGGCAGGGCTTCTTCGGCCTGGGCGGTGAGCACCTGGCCGAGCATCAGCACGGCGGCGAACATCGATAGGTAGGTTTTCAAGCGTGGTATTGACATACGGCTCCCGTCACAACGAGCGTAGTTAGCAGAAGGGCCCCTGCAGATGCAGGAAAGGCCAGACTCCAGGGAGTCTGACCTATAGGAAATTTACCAGTTGATTGCAAATGACAATGCTTTAATTTCATGTCAGCTGCATGCCTGGCAGCTTGTAGGAAGGGTCTGCGACGGTCATTGCCGTGCCTGGACATCCTGGGCGCGCATCGACAGCGCCACGCGCTCGGCAGTGCCCAGCGGAATCTCTCCGACCACGGTCACCATGACCTTGCCCTTGGGCGTGTTCAGATGCCGCGAAACAGCGACAGTCGGCCCCAGTTGCGCACGGGTGTCGGTACCGGCGTCTTCCTTGATCGGCTCGAGAAAGACCGAAAAACGTGCCAGCCCATCGTCGTACATCAGGCTGCTGACGGTACTGTTGCGTTCCGGATCACGGCGAATAGCACTGTTGACCAACTCGAACCCCGGCGGCAGCCAGTCGGAACGCCAGCCAGCGACTGTTTCGGATTTGGTCGCCGCAAGACGTTCCACCGGCTTGCACGCGGCACTGGCCTGCAGGTCGCGATCGGTCGGCACATCATCGGTGTCCAGGCGGGTCATCTGGAAGCGCTCGAGCAACTGCCCCTTGTCGTTGAGCATCAACGAACGCAGCGGCAGGCCGGTCTGGCGATCCAGGTGAAGCTCAAAGGCGTAGCGGTGCTGGTCGCGTGGCGTGAGCGTGACGATCACCGCGTCGCGCCCGGCGATTCGGGCCTTGCCAGCCACACCCAGGTCGTACCAGCTCATCAGCTTCAAAGGATCTAGTAAACGCGGGGCGGAATCGGGCGGTGTACCGACCCCGCTGACCAGGGAACCACTGACGCACTGCACCTTGCCATTGACCCGCACGATTTCCTGGGCGGCGCCATCAAGCTGCAACAGCCGCTCGCTGACCTTGCCGTCCTGGACTCGATGCCAGATATCGTGGGAAGAAAAACTGCCGTTACGTTCGTAGACGAAAGAACCCTGGTAACTCTGCCCTTGCTCGGCCTGTGCCAGCTTGTTGAGCCACTCGCTCGCCTCGGGCGAAGAGTTGGCCGCCAATACCGGCACCGTCATGCAACTGCCGAGCAGCAGCGACAGAAGAGGTAGCGCGCGCATGAGCCTCCTTACTTAGCGATTTTCCAGGCTGGCGGCGCGGGCATAAGGCAGAGCGGTTTCGGTGCCCTTCAGCGCAGACTCCTGAGCGTGCTGGCGCAGATAACCTGGCAGACGCTGATCCCAGCCAGCCTGATTCTGCAGCACACCGTTGGCCATCGGACCGGTCGGTTGCTCACTGCTTTCACTATAGCCTGCCAGAACGGCTGGGCCCTGAGCCTGTGGCACGGTGATGCCCTGCTGCACAGGCTGCTGCGAAGCGAGTTGCGCACCGTTGATCTCGTCCTGGTTGTACAGGCGTACGCCTGCCAGCACAGCGACGGTCACCGAGGCGGCAACGGCCAGGCGGCCAATGCTGCGCCACGGGCCACGCTTGGCCTTGACCGGTACGGCTTCATCGGCCAGCGCAGCCGAAACGGCCGAGGCGATGTCGAGCTTGGGCAGCAGCAGTTCCTTGTGCATGGCTGCGCGAGCGACCTGGTAACGCGACCAGGTGGCACGGGTCTCGGCATCATCGACCGCGTTCAGCACGCGACGTAATTCCAGTTCGTCCGCTTCGTTATCCATTACCGCGGACAGCGATTCCTGCAAAGCTTCACGACTCATGGCGGTTCCTCTCTTGGCTGTCGCCGCTGTCTCAGGTTTCCTGCAACAGGGGTTGCAGGGCTTTGTCTATGGCCTCCCGAGCGCGGAAGATTCGAGAGCGCACGGTACCCACTGGACATTGCATGACACTCGCAATGTCTTCGTAACTCAGTCCGTCGAACTCGCGCAGGGTCAGTGCTGTGCGCAGGTCTTCGGGCAGTTGCTGGATGGTGCGATGGACAGTGCCTTCGATTTCATCCCGCAACAACGAGCGCTCTGGGGACTCGAGATCCTTGAGACCATGATCGCCGTCGTAGAACTCCGCATCCTCGGAGCTCACATCGCTGTCTGGCGGCCGTCTTCCACGGGACACCAGGTAATTCTTCGCCGTGTTGATGGCGATGCGGTACAGCCACGTGTAGAACGCACTGTCACCGCGGAAGTTGCCAAGCGCACGATAGGCCTTGATGAACGCTTCCTGTGCCACGTCCTGCGCTTCATGGGTGTCGTGTACAAAACGCACGATCAACCCGAGAATCTTGTGCTGATACTTCAGCACCAACAGATCGAACGCTCGCCTGTCACCGCGCTGCACGCGCTCGACAAGCTGCTGATCCTCTTCCTGGGTTAGCATGAACACTCCTCAGTGAACTCAAAGGAGCGTTGCGACAGCCATCGTTCAGGCTTGCAACCATAGACTCGGGCTTTGCGCAAAAGTTCTCCCCTCCAAGCAAGTTTCCTGCGGCCTCTGGTCGGCTCGCACGAAAAAGACACAGCGCGGTCGCAGCCGGCTGCGTCGATAATCGGTGTTTCGAATACACAGGTTTCAGCCCGGGTAGAGCTGCTGTCCTGCGTCGCCTCGGCAATCGTGGCAGACGGGCAGCCTTCTTGAGATTTGCAGGGGTGCTGGAAAGTTCCCACAAAGTCGCCGCGCCCGCGCAACCGCCATTGGAAATCCGACGCCGGGGGCTGCTATAAAGGCAGCCCGGCACTTTTCCAATAGTTTCACAATGCCATATACGCATGCCTATTGTGCCGCTCCCCTTCCCTAGTTACTAGTGTCCCGACATGAGCCAACAATTCCAACATGATGTCCTGGTGATCGGCAGTGGCGCCGCCGGTCTCAGCCTGGCACTGAACCTTCCCAGCCACCTGCGCGTTGCCGTGCTGAGCAAGGGCGACCTCGCCAATGGCTCTACCTTCTGGGCCCAGGGCGGTGTCGCCGCAGTACTGGACGACACCGACACGGTGCAGTCGCACGTCGAGGACACGCTCAATGCAGGCGCAGGCCTGTGCCATGAAGACGCCGTGCGCTTCACCGTCGAGCACAGCCGCGAAGCCATCGAGTGGCTGATCGAGCAGGGCGTGCCTTTCACGCGCGACGAACACCACGGCGTCGACGACGGAGGCTTCGAGTTCCACCTCACCCGTGAAGGCGGTCACAGCCACCGCCGCATCATCCATGCCGCCGATGCCACGGGCGCCGCGATATTCACCACCCTTCTGGAACAGGCACGCCAGCGCCCGAACATCGACCTGCTCGAACAGCGTGTGGCCGTGGACCTGATCACCGAGCGGCGCCTGGGCCTGCCCGGCGACCGCTGCCTGGGCGCCTACGTGCTCGACCGCAACAGCGGCGAGGTAGACACCTTCGGCGCGCGCTTCACGGTATTGGCGACTGGCGGTGCAGCCAAGGTCTATCTCTACACCAGCAACCCCGACGGCGCCTGCGGTGATGGCATTGCCATGGCCTGGCGCGCTGGCTGTCGGGTGGCGAATCTTGAGTTCAACCAGTTCCACCCCACCTGCCTGTACCACCCGCAAGCCAAGAGCTTCCTGATCACCGAGGCCCTGCGCGGCGAAGGCGCACTGCTGCGCCTGCCCAACGGCGAGCGTTTCATGCCGCGCTTCGACCCACGTGAAGAGTTGGCGCCACGGGATATCGTCGCCCGCGCCATCGACCATGAAATGAAGCGCCTGGGCGTGGACTGCGTGTACCTGGATATCACCCACAAACCTGTCGAGTTCATCAAGAGCCACTTCCCCACGGTCTACGAACGCTGCCTGACCTTCGGCATCGACATCACGCGCCAGCCAATCCCCGTGGTACCGGCGGCCCACTACACGTGCGGCGGCGTGATGGTCGATGAGCGCGGGCACACCGACGTGCCGGGCCTGTATGCCATCGGCGAAACCAGTTTCACCGGCCTGCACGGGGCCAACCGCATGGCCAGCAACTCGCTATTGGAGTGCTTCGTCTACGGACGTGCGGCGGCAGCGGACATCGAGGCGCACCTGGACGAAGTCAGCAGACCGCAGGCCCTGCCTTGTTGGGATGCCAGCCAGGTCACCGATTCGGATGAGGACGTGATCATCGCGCACAACTGGGACGAACTGCGGCGATTCATGTGGGACTACGTGGGCATCGTGCGCACCAGCAAGCGCCTGCAGCGCGCCGAGCACCGGGTGCGTCTGCTGCTCGACGAAATCGACGAGTTCTACAGCAACTACAAGGTCAGCCGCGACCTGATCGAGCTGCGCAACCTGGCGCAGGTGGCCGAGCTGATGATTCGCTCGGCGATGCAGCGCAAGGAAAGCCGTGGGCTGCACTACACCCTGGATTATCCAGGGATGCTGGGCGAAGCCAGGGACACGATTCTCAACCCGACCTGAGCCTGGCGCCGACCTCTTCGCCTGTGGCGTCTTGCCCGTGAAGAGGTCGATCCCTCACCTCACTCTCCCGCCATCACCCACCGGCGCCGGCTGAACTTCAAGCGCACACGAAGCCGCCGGTGTTCATCCGCCGTCAGCGTATCCCTTGGAATGCACTGACTCTGGGCAACCCGCCGCCCGTCGCGCACGAAGCGCAACACCACTATCCGCGGCAGAGCGACGCTGTCACGACACAACCTTATCCGCTCCCAGCCACAGGCACGGCTGAACGCCTGCCAGCCACGCGCATCACGGCGCAAGCCAGTCACGGCATCGGGATGAGTCAGAAGGATACGGCGGGGAATCACCCAACAGGCATGGGCGAGGCAGCCAATCAGTGCACAAGCTGCCAACCACCAGGGCAACTCGACTGACCACAGGGTGGCGAGCGCCAGCGCCTGCCCGCAAAGATAGGCCGTCAGCAGCAGGCGCGAGCCTTGCCAACGGCACTCGAAGCACTCACTTGGGCTGGACACGGTCCAGGATGATGCGGACCATGCGCTGCAGCTCAGGGTCTTCGGATTCGTTACGCTCCATGAACCAGCCGAACATGTCCTGGTCCTCGCAGGTCAACAGGCGGCGATACAGTTCGCGATCCGCTTCGCTCAGGTTCGGGTAGACCTCTTGAGTGAAGGGGACGAGCAGCACGTCCAGCTCCAGCATGCCGCGGCGGCTGTGCCAGAAAAGCCGGTTGAGTTCAGTTTGTTCGACCATGGGGCCCTCCTCGAATGGTCGCGCAGTATACCGCGCTGCAACCGCAGCGGCACGAGGCATTGGTCTAGTCACCTACCTATTTTGTTACTGGCGTTCTATGATGGCCGCCAGTCTTTATAGCTACCGCGATGACCCATGGCCGACTCCGCTTTCTTCTGTCCCCTGTCCCACGAGGGCATCCTCGCTGTCCGCGGCTCCGACGCCGGAAAATTCCTGCAAGGCCAGCTGACCTGCAACCTCGACTACCTGAATCTGCAGCACGCCAGTCTCGGCGCGCGCTGCATGGTCAAAGGCCGCATGCAATCCAGCTTCCGCATCCTGCCCGAGGGCAATGGCTACCTCCTTGCCATGGCCAGCGAACTGCTCGAGGCGCAACTGGCGGACCTGAAGAAGTACGCGGTCTTTTCCAAGGCCACGCTGACCGACGAAAGTACCGCCTGGGTGCGCTTCGGCTTGCAGCAGGGCGATGCCGCGCTGCAGGCGCTGGGGCTTGAAACACCGCAGGCAGCCGGCGCCACGGTGCGTCATGAAGGGCTTTTGGCCATCGCCGTCTCGCCCGCTCGCGTCGAATTGTGGGTGCCCGCCGAACAGGCCGCCAACGTGCGCGAAACCCTCGCCGCCGCGCTGCCCGAAGGCACCCTGGATGCCTGGCTGCTGGGCCAGATCCGCGCCGGCATCGGCCAGGTCATGGGCCCGACCCGTGAACTGTTCATCCCGCAGATGATCAACCTGCAGGCCGTCGACGGCGTGAGCTTCAAGAAGGGCTGCTATACCGGCCAGGAAATCGTCGCGCGCATGCAGTACCTGGGCAAGCTCAAGCGTCGCCAGTATCGCCTCTCGCTGCCCGTGGACGAAGCGCCCGCACCAGGCGCAGAAATCTTCTCGCCCACCCACGGCTCGTCTGTCGGCGAGGTAGTCATCTCGGCACCCGCCGAGCAAGGTGTCGAACTGCTGGCAGTGCTCAGCGCCGACTCGGTGGAAGATGACAACCTGCACCTGGGCAGCCTCGAAGGGCCGCGCCTGACCCTGCTCGACCTGCCTTACGAACTGGACCGCGACCGGGAAATCCAGCGCTGACCAGCCCGCCCCGCCGCTGCGGCGGGGCAGCCCCACCACTGCGGTAGAGAAGTCCATGAACAAGCTGGCCGAGATGGTTCAAGCGCAGTTGCTCGCTGCCATCGACAACGACGACCTGGTCCTGCCCACGCTGCCAGAGGTTGCCCTGAGCATCCGCGAAGCCGCCGAAGACAGCGAAATCAGCGTGGCCGCCTTGAGCCGCGTGATCGGTCGCGATGCCGCGCTCTCGGCGCGCCTGATCAAGGTGGTCAACAGCCCGCTGCTGCGCGCACTGGTGGAGGTCACCGACCTGCACACCGCGATCACGCGCCTGGGCGTCAACTACAGCTGCAACCTGGCCATCGGCCTGGTGATCGAACAGATCTTCCATGCCCGCTCGGCGGCGGTGGAGCACAAGTTGCGCGATATCTGGGAAAACAGCCTGGAAGTAGCGGGCATCAGTTACGAAATATGCAGGCGCTACACCCACCTCAAACCCGATCAGGCCACCCTGGGTGGGCTCGTGCACCAGATCGGCGCCCTGCCGGTGCTGATCTACGCCGAAGAGCACAACGAGCTGCTGTCCGACCCCGTGTGCCTGCACTATGTCATCGAGCAGATTCAACCGGTGCTGGGCGACAAGATCCTCAGCGCCTGGGAGTTTCCAGAGCAACTGGTCAACCTGCCCAGCCAGGTCCAGAACCTGGAGCGCGAGACCGACAAGATCGACTACATCGGCATCGTCCAGATCGCTCGCTCGCTCAGCCTGCGCGGGCGCGGCCAGCCCTTGACCAGCCTCCCCGCCTATAAGCTGCTGCGCCTGCCGGAGGGCAAGGAGCTGGACCTGATGGAACTGGTCGAGGCGCGGGACATGTTGCGCTGAATGCCGCGGGTGCGGCGGTCAATCCGCGATGAAACTCACCCGCACCTTCAAACCGCCGTTGTCGCCATCATGCAGGCTGATCTGCGCCAGATGCGCACGGCAAATTTCGCCGACGATCGCCAACCCCAGCCCACTGCCCTGGGCACTGCGCCGGTAGAAGCGCTCGAACACACGCTCGCGATCATCCAGTGGAATCCCCGGGCCATCGTCCTCGACCTCCAGTACGGCGGGGGCCAGCACCCGCAGAATCACGTTGCCGCCCATCGGCGTATGGGCCAGTGCATTGTCCACCAGGTTGCTGAGCAGCTCGTTGAGCAAGGTCGGTTCTCCCTTGAGCCACACCGGCGCCTCGGCTTCCAGCGCCAGGGCAACACCACGGGCATGGGCCAGCGGTGCCATCGCCATGCCCAGTTCGCGGGCCAGCTGGCTGAGGTCCAGGCGCTTTGCACCGCCTTCGGCGATCGCCCGCGCGCCATTTTCCACCCGGGCCAGCGACAGCAGCTGGTTGGCCAGGTGGGTAAGGCGATCAGTACCCTGGGCCGCGGACTCCAAGGTCTGGCGCCACTCCTCGGGCTCCCGCGAGCGCAAGCCCAACTCCACCCGCGCCTTGAGCGCCGCCAGCGGTGTGCGCAACTCGTGGGCGGCATCGGCGATGAACTGCGCCTGGCGCTCGAACTGCCCACGCAGCCGCTCGGTGAAATGGTTCAGGGCCCGCACCAGCGGCCCCAGCTCATGCTGTACCTGCACCACCGGCAGGGCCCTCAGGTCGTCGGGCTGACGGGCTTCCACCGCCGTGCGCAGGCGCTCCAGCGGACGCAGCGCAGCACTGACTGCAAACCACACCATCACCAGCGCACCCAGCGCAAGCATGCCCAGGCGCAGCAAGGTATCGGCCATCAGCCCACGCGCCATGCTCACCCGCGCCTCTTCGGTCTCGGCCACGCGGATCTCGGCCATGCCGTTCATGTTCGGCTCGCTGACAGCCTTGAGCAGGCTCACCACGCGCACGTCCTGCCCCAGGTAGGTGGCGTTGTAGAAGCGCGCCAGTGCCGGATAGTCGTCGGTGCGCGGCGTGCCAGGCGGCGGCGGCGGCAGCTTCTCGTAACCGGAAATCAACTTCTGGTGGATATCCAGCACCTGGTAGTAGATGCGTCCGGCGCTGTCGTAGGCAAAGGTGTCCAGCGCGACGTAGGGCACATCGGCGCTGAGCGTGCCATCACGCTGGGAAAGGCCGGCGGCAATGGTCCGCGCCGAGGCCAGCAGCGTGCGGTCATAGGCGGTGTCGGCGGCCTCGCGGCCATTCCAGTATGCGCTCAGGCCACTGGCCAACATCAGCACCACGAGCAACAGCGCCAGGTTGCCGAGCAGGCGCGCGCGCAGGCTGCCGTTGTCACGCATCACGATGCTCGAGCAGGTAGCCCAGACCGCGGAAGGTGACGATGGCCACCGGATGGCCATCGAGCTTCTTGCGCAGACGATGGATGTAGATCTCGATGGCATCGGGGCTGGCTTCTTCGTCCAGGCCAAACACCTGGGCGGCCAATTGCTCCTTGCTCATCACCCGCCCGGGACGGGCGATCAGCGCCTCGAGCACGCTCTGTTCCCGCGAGGTCAAGGTCAGCGGCTCGTCACCCAGCGCAAAGCGCCGCGTGTCCAGGTCGTACACCAGGGGCCCGCAACGCTGCTGACGTTCGCCACCGAGCACGCTACGGCGCAGCAGGGCCTTGACCCGCGCCTCAAGCTCGGTGAGCTCGAAAGGCTTGGCCAGGTAGTCGTCGGCCCCAAGGTTCAGGCCGTGCACGCGGTCCTTGACGTCGCTGCGCGCGGTGAGCATCAGCACCGGCAGGGTCTTGCCCCGCGAGCGCAGGCGCGCCAGCACCTCGAAGCCGTCCATGCGCGGCAGGCCGACATCCAGCACGGCGACAGCATAGTCCTCGCTGGCCAGGGCCAGGTCGGCGGCGACGCCGTCATGCAGCACATCCACGGTCAAGCCCTGGCTCTTGAGGGCCTGGGCCACGCTTTCAGCCAACGGCAGATGGTCTTCGACCAGCAGCACACGCATCGGATTCTCCCTGCTCGGGTTGGGCGGTGGCGCGGAGTGTAACGCCGTCGTGGGGACTGTGAAGCCCTTGTGACAAACCTTTCGCGCTGAAAGGTTAGCGAAAGGTTCGCCACCTAGCATCGCACCACGGTCGCTCCACGCGCCGAAAAAAGCACCAGCAAGGTGCAACGAATAAGAACAATAAAACGGAGTCAGACGACGATGCTGTCAATGCAGCCCAGCCGGTCCCTTTGCGCCCGCCCCTCCACGCTCGCCAGCGCCATTGCCCTTGCCGGCATCGCCCCGATGAGCCAGGCCGCCTTCTTCGAAGACAGTACGGCCACCTTCGAAACCCGCAACATGTACTTCAATCGCGACTTCCGCGATGGCACCAGCTCGCAGCAATCCAAGCGCGACGAATGGGCCCAGGGCTTCATGCTCAACTTCGAATCCGGCTATACCGACGGCACCGTGGGCTTCGGCCTCGACGCCCTGGGCATGCTCGGCATCAAGCTCGACTCCAGCAAGGACCGTACAGGCACCGGCCTGCTGCCGACCCACGACGACGGCAAGGCGGCCAACGAGTACTCCAAGCTCGGCCTGACCGGCAAGGTCAAGATCTCCCAGACCGAACTCAAGGTCGGCACCCTGATCCCGGAACTGCCGACGCTGCAACCCAACGACGGGCGCATCCTGCCGCAGACCTTCGAAGGCGGCCTGCTCACCTCCCGCGAGATCAAGAACCTGACCTTCACCGGCGGGCGCCTGGAAAAGGCCAAGGACCGTGACGACACCAACTGGGAAGACCTGGCGCTGAACAACAAGAACGGCCGCTTCGGTGGTACGTTCCGCGCCGATCACTTCGACCTGGGCGGCCTGGACTACAAGTTCACCGACCGCATCACCGGCAGCTACCACTTCGCCCAGCTCGACGACATCTACCGCCAGCATTTCGTCGGCATGGTCGCCACCCAGCCCTGGGGCCCCGGCACCTTCGGCGCCGACCTGCGCCTCTCGAAGAGCGACGAACAGGGCAAGGCCCTGGCCGGCAAGATCGACAACACCACGGTCAACGGCATGCTCAGCTACGCGCTCAGCGGCCACAAGTTCAGCGCCGCCTACCAGCACCTGTCTGGCGACAGCGCCTTCCCCTATGTCGACGGCGCCGACCCGTACCTGGTCAACTTCGTCCAGATCAACGACTTCGCCGGCGCCGACGAGCGCTCCTGGCAGGTCCGCTACGACTACAACTTTGCCTCCCTGGGCATCCCCGGCCTGACCTTCATGACCCGCTACATCAACGGCGACAACGTCAGCCGCGCCGATGGCAGCGAAGGCAAGGAATGGGAACGCAACACCGAGTTCAAGTATGTGGTGCAGAGCGGTCCGCTGAAGAACGTCGCAGTGCGCCTGCGCAACGCCACCTTCCGTTCCAACTTCGCCCGCGACGCCGATGAAGTACGCCTGCTGGTCAGCTACAGCGTGGCCCTGTGGTAACCCATAACAACAACGCTCACGGAGATAGACGATGAACCTTTCACTACGCCGACTCGTCCTTGCCACTGGCTGCCTGCTGCTGGCAGGCAACGCCCTGGCCGCCGAACCGAAACGCCCGGAATGCATCGCCCCGGCCTCGCCCGGCGGCGGTTTCGACCTGACCTGCAAACTGGTACAGAGCGCACTGGTCGAGGAGAAGATCCTCAGCAAGCCCATGCGCGTCACCTACATGCCAGGCGGTGTTGGCGCCGTGGCCTACAACGCCGTGGTGGCCCAGCGTCCGGCCGACGGTGGCACGCTGGTCGCCTGGTCCAGTGGCTCGCTGCTGAACCTGGCCCAGGGCAAGTTCGGCCGTTTCGACGAGAACGCGGTGAAATGGCTGGCCGCCGTCGGCACCAGCTATGGCGCCATCGCAGTGAAAAGCGACTCGCCCTACAAGACCCTCGATGACCTGGTTGCGGCATTGAAAAAGGACCCGAGCAAGGTGGTGATCGGTTCCGGCGGCACCGTGGGTAGCCAGGACTGGATGCAGACCGCGCTGATCGCCAAGGCTGCCGGCATCAACCCGCGCGACCTGCGTTACGTGGCCCTGGAAGGCGGCGGCGAAATCGCCACCGCGCTGCTCGGCGGCCATATCCAGGTGGGTTCGACCGACATTTCCGACTCCATGCCACACATCCAGAGCGGCAGCATGCGCATCCTCGCGGTGTTCTCGGAAAATCGCCTGGACGAACCTGAAATGAAGAACATCCCGACCGCCAAGGAGCAGGGCTACGACATCGTCTGGCCGGTGGTGCGCGGCTTCTACCTCGGCCCGAAGGTGAGCGACGAAGACTACGCCTGGTGGAAGGAGTCGTTCGACAAGCTGCTGGCCTCGGAAGACTTCGCCAAGCTGCGTGACCAGCGCGAGCTGTTCCCGTTCGCCATGACCGGTGAAGAGCTCGATGGCTACGTGAAGAAGCAGGTCGCCGACTACAAGACCCTGGCCAAGGAATTCGGCCTGATTCAGTAAGCCCCTGCGATCTCTGTGGGAGCGGGCTTGCCCGCGAATTCGCCAGTCGCAGCAGCATCGTTGCCTGGTCTGTTCCATTCGCGGGCAAGCCCGCTCCCACAGGGAAGCATGAAAGCCGCTTCTATCGAGGATTCCTTCATGATCCTGCAACGCATCTTCGCCCTGGTCCTGCTGGCAGTCTGCGCCGCCCTGGCCGTCATGGCCTGGCCGTACCAGGCGGCGTTTTCCTATGAGCCGGTAGGGCCGCGGGCCTACCCGCTGCTGATGCTCGGCCTGATGAGCCTGGGCCTTTTGTATCTGGCGATTCGTCCGACGCCCATCGTGCACAAGGACGATGAAATTCCCCTGGACCGCGAGACCCTCACCAAGATCGCCGCCTGCATCGGCCTGCTGATCGTCTTCGCCGCCACCTTCGAGTCGCTGGGCTTCATCCTCAGCGCCGTCCTCACCGGCCTGCCCATGGCCCGCCTGTATGGCGGCCGCTGGCTGCACAGCGCCATGGTGGTGGTGGGCATGAGCATCTTCCTCTACTGGCTGTTCGACCGGGTGATGGACGTCCCCCTGCCTCTCGGCCTGCTCGACGTACTGGAGAACTGACACATGGATACCTTGAGCTACCTCGGCCAGGGCTTCGGCGTCGCCCTGAGCCCCTACAACCTCGTCACTGCCCTGAGCGGCACCTTGATCGGCACCGTCGTCGGCCTGTTGCCAGGCCTGGGCCCGATCAACGGTGTGGCGCTGCTGATCCCCATCGCCTTCGCCCTCGGCCTGCCGCCGGAGTCGGCGCTGATCCTGCTGGCCGCGGTGTATCTGGGCTGCGAGTACGGCGGCCGGATCAGTTCGATCCTGCTGAACATCCCGGGCGAAGCCTCGACCGTGATGACCACCCTCGATGGCTACCCGATGGCCCGCCAGGGCCTGGCCGGTGTCGCCCTGTCACTGTCGGCCTGGAGCTCGTTCATCGGTGCCTTCATCGCTACCTGCGGCATGGTGCTGTTTGCCCCGCTGCTGGCGAAATGGGCGATCGCCTTCGGACCGGCGGAGTACTTCGTGTTGATGGTGTTCGCCATCGTCGCCCTCGGCGGCATGGCCGGCGACAAGCCACTGAAGACCTTCATCGCCGCGCTGATCGGCCTGTTCCTGTCCGCCGTCGGCATCGACGCCAACAGCGGCGTGTACCGCTTCACCGGTGACAGCGTGCACCTGGCCGACGGTATCCAGTTCGTCGTGCTGGTACTGGGCCTGTTCTCCATCAGCGAGATTCTCCTGCTGCTGGAAAAGACCCACCATGGCCACCAGGCCGTCAAGGCCACCGGGCGCATGTTGTTCAACCTCAAGGAAGCGGCCTCGGTCTTCGTCGTCAACATTCGCTGCGGCCTGCTCGGCTTCTTCATGGGCGTGCTGCCCGGTGCCGGTGCCACCCTGGCCAGCGCCGTGGCGTACATGACCGAGAAGCGTATCGCCGGGACCAGCGGCAAGTTCGGCAAGGGCGATGCCCGTGGCCTCGCCGCCCCGGAAACCGCCATCGGTGCATCCTGCTGCGGCGCCCTGGTGCCAATGCTGACCCTGGGCGTACCAGGTTCGGGCACCACCGCCGTGATGATCGGTGCACTGACCCTGTACAACATCACCCCCGGCCCACTGCTGTTCGAACAGCAGCCTGACATCGTGTGGGGCCTGATCGCCTCGCTGTTCATCGCCAACATCATGCTGGTGATCCTGAACATCCCGATGATCCGCATCTTCACCCGCATCCTTGCCGTGCCGAACTGGGCGCTGGTGCCGGTGATCGCGATCATCACCGCGATCGGCGTCTATGCCGTGCACGCCACCACCTTCGACCTGTTCCTGATGGTTGGCATCGGCATCATGGGCTACATCCTGCGCAAGCTCGACTTCCCGCTGTCGCCGATCCTGCTGGGCTTCATCCTCGGCGGGCTGATGGAGCAGAACCTGCGCCGTGCGCTGTCGATCTCCAACGGCGAGCTGGGCATCCTCTGGTCGAGCCCGATCAGCATGAGCGTGTGGGCACTGGTGTTCTGCATGCTGGCCCTCCCGCTGCTGCGCATCTGGCGCCGCCGCAGCCTGCAGCGCCGGGCCATGGCTGATGCCTGATCGGTCGTTGCCGCTGTTCTGGGCCACCGGGCTGGTCGGACTTGCTGGCGGTTTCATCGCCAGCAAGGTCGGCTGGCCTTTGCCGTGGATGGTCGGCTCGCTGCTGGCGATCATCGCAGTACGCTGCCTCACCCCCTGGCAGCTGTCGGAGATCCCCAACGGCCGCAAATGCGGGCAGTGGGTCATCGGTATCGGTATCGGCCTGCACTTCACTCCGGAAGTGATCGAACAGGTTGCCAGCCATTTCGGCTTGATCTTCTTCGGCGCGCTGCTGACCACGGTCTCCAGCGGCGTCGGCGTGTGGCTGCTGCGCCGCTCCGGTGAGGACCGTGCCACGGCATTCTTTGCCAGCATGCCTGGCGGCTCGGGGGAAATGGTCAACCTGGGCGCGCGCAACGGTGCGGTACTCAGCCAGGTAGCGGCAGCGCAGAGCCTGCGCGTGCTGGCGGTGGTGCTGTGCGTACCGGCGCTGTTCAAGCTGCTGCTGGGCGATGGCGTGGCGCTGAACCATGCCGGCAGCGTCAGTTGGGGCTGGCTGGCGCTGATCGCGCCGCTGAGCATCGGCATGGCGCTGCTCTGGCAACGCCTGCGCCAGCCCAACCCCTGGTTGTTCGGGCCACTGTTGGTGGCCGCCAGCATCAGCCTGGCAAACAACCTGCAGATCGGCCTGCCCAACGGCGCCAGCCAGATCGGCCAGTGGCTGATCGGCAGTGGCCTGGCCTGTCACTTCAACCGCGCGTTCTTCCGCCGTGCGCCGGCATTCCTGGGGCGCACCCTGGTGGCGACGGCCCTGTGCATGCTGATCGCAGGCGGAGCGGCCTGGGTGCTGAGCCTGTTCAGCCACCTGGACCTGCGTTCGCTGACATTGGGGATGATGCCGGGGGGGATTGCCGAGATGAGCCTGACGGCGGAGACCCTGCAACTGTCGGTGCCGCTGGTGACGGCATTGCAGGTGATGCGGCTGCTGTTCGTGCTGTTTCTGGCAGAGCCGATGTTCAGGTATTGGGTGCGCCAGGGCGATTGAGCGGTCGGTCTCTTCGCGGGCAAGCCCGCTCCCACTGGCTGAGGGCAGGCTTGCCCGCGAAGAGACCAACCCGACCGCAAGCCCTTACAACGGCGGCACCGCCCAGTTGATGGGCTCCAATCCGCGCTGCTGCAGGAAGCCGTTGGTCCGGCTGAAATGCCCGCAACCCAAAAATCCGCGATACGCCGACAAGGGCGACGGATGCACCGACTTGAGCACCAGATGCTTGGTCCCGTCGATCAGCTTCTGCTTGCTCTGCGCATGGGAACCCCACAGCAGGAACACCACGTTCTCGCACTGCTCGCTGACCAGCTCGATGATGCGGTCGGTGAAGAACTCCCAGCCCTTCTTGGCATGCGACGCAGCATTGGCACGCTCTACCGTCATGGTGGTGTTGAGCAGCAACACCCCCTGCTCGGCCCAGCTCTGCAAGTAGCCGTGATTGGGGATCGGCAGGTTCAGGTCGCGCTGCAGCTCCTTGTAGATGTTCACCAGCGAAGGCGGCGTCGGCACGCCCGGCTGCACCGAGAAGCACAGACCATGGGCCTGGCCGGGGCCGTGGTAAGGGTCCTGGCCGAGGATCACCACCTTCACCTTGTCCAGCGGCGTGGTGTTGAGGGCGTTGAAGATCAGCGGCCCAGGTGGATAGATCTCCTTGCCCGCGGCATATTCCTGGCGCAGGAATTCGCGCAGCTGCTGCATGTAGGGCTTGTCGAACTCGGCACGCAATGCGGCCTTCCAGCTAGGTTCGAGCTTGATGCGATCGTCGTCGGTCATGGCGCCATCCTGAATCAGAGTGGGCGCGACACTAGGAAAGCCGCCCCGGCTTGTCAATCGCTCCGACCGGTGACAAGCACGATCGGCCAGGCAAGCCATACTTGTGCGACGACTTGCGCGAGGTTGTCCATGTCCATTCATTGCGAGGTACTCACCGGCGCCGATGGCGCCCGTATCGGCATCGCCACCCTGGATGCCGCCAAGACCCTGAACGCCCTGACCCTGCCGATGATCGAGATGCTCGATTCGCACCTGCGCGAATGGGCGCGCGATCCGGGCGTCGTCTGCGTGCTGCTGCGCGGCGATGGCGAAAAGGCCTTCTGCGCAGGCGGCGATGTCCGGGCGCTGGTACAGGCCTGTCGCGAGCATCCCGGCAGCGTGCCGCCGCTGGCGGCAACCTTTTTCGCCGCCGAATACCGCCTCGACTATCTGCTGCACACCTACCCCAAGCCGCTATTGTGCTGGGGCCACGGTCATGTGCTGGGCGGCGGCATGGGCCTGTTGCAGGGTGCCAATGTACGCATCGTCACCCCCAGCAGCCGCCTGGCGATGCCGGAGGTGAGCATCGGTCTGTATCCGGATGTCGGTGCCAGTTGGTTCCTCAGCCGCCTGCCGGGCAAGCTTGGCCTGTTTCTGGCGCTGACAGGTGCGCCGATCAATGCCCGTGACGCCCTTGACCTGGGGTTGGCGGACCGCTTCCTCGGCGAGCAGCAGCAGGCGGCGCTGATTGAGGAACTGCTGCAACTGAACTGGCAGGAACAGACCGACTTGCAACTGAACAGCCTGCTCAGGGCCGAGCAGCATCGCGCCTGGGGCGAACTTCCCGAGGCGCAGTGGCTGCCCCGCCGCGCCGTGATCGATGCGCTGCTCGATATCGCTGACCCGGTAGCCGCCTGGCGGGCCGTGTGCGGCTTGAGACAACACGCCGATCCACTGCTGGCCAAGGCGGGCGAGCGCTTGCATGAAGGCTGCCCGCTCACGGGTCATCTGGTCTGGGAACAGCTTCACCGCGCCCGTCACCTGTCGCTGGCCCAGGTGTTCCAGATGGAATATGCCATGAGCCTGAACTGCTGTCGGCATCCGGAATTCAGCGAAGGGGTGCGTGCTCGCTTGCTCGACAAAGACAACCAACCGCGCTGGCACTGGCCGGATATCGGCAAGGTGCCAGCGGCGGTGATCGACGCGCATTTCGCTAAAGTCTGGGAGGGGCGACACCCGCTGGCAGATCTGGGCTGATCCTATCGCTGCCAGTTGCGATCCCCGCGCCCCCGGTCCCTTTGCCCATTGGAATGCCAGCGATCATCCCGCCCACCACCACGATAGTCCTGGCGATCGCGGTCACGCCCATAGTCATAGCGCTGGCGGTTGCCGTAGTCATATCGCGGATTGCCATGCCACTGGTTCACCACCGGTGGCGTGTAGGGCCGGTAGTAAGGCGCCGGCGCTGGACGGTAGTAACGCGGTGCCGTCTGGTAGTAATACCGAGGCTGGGGCGCGACGTAGTAACGGTCCTGACGATAGTAGTAACCCGGGTAGGCGTAGCGGTCAGCGGTGTAGTACTCGCTGCGGTAATAGCCCCCGCCCCCGTAGTATGGGGCGCAGGCACTGGTCATCAGGCCAAGCAGAACGACCAACAGGATTCGAGGGTACATGGCGGCCTCCTGGACCGCTGGATTGCCCGGCACAGCGGCGCTGGCGGACGTCGATCGCAACACGTTGATCGACACTGAGTAAGACAGTGCGCCCGAGGTCCGGTGCCATTTGCGCAACAAATTGAAACAGACAGAACGATCTGGAAATACAAATGGACATAGGCGCGACAAGAGCTGTGAGCGGATATACTGCGCGCCTCCGTGCAGATCTACCTCGAATACCCGGAAGCCCCCATGAACGACAGCCAGCGCTGCCCCGCCTGCGGCGCCGCCAACCAGTGCGCCCTGGCCGACCCGCGCAGTGCCACCCAGGCCTGCTGGTGTTTCAGCGTCAGCATCGACTCCGCTGTGCTCGAAGCGCTTCCCGACGAACTGCGTAACAAAGCCTGTCTGTGCCCTCGCTGTGCAGCAGTCGACGAACAGCTCAAGGCAGCCGACCAGCGGCAGCCTCTCTAAGACTTGTACGATGCGCCTCGATCGATTTCTCGCCAACTTCCCCCAGTACAATCGCCAGCAGGTGCGCGTGCTGCTGGTGCAGCGCCGTGTGCGGGTCGACGCGCAGCCGGTGATCGATCCGCGCCACGAGGTGCGTGAATTCAGCCGAGTCGAGGTCGATGAGCAGTTGCTGCAGGCCGGGCGCCCGGCACGCTACCTGATGCTGCACAAGCCCGCCGGTTGCGTCAGCGCCACCCGCGACCCGCAGCACCCCACCGTACTCGACCTGCTGCCGCCCGAACTGCGTGACGACCTGCACATTGCCGGGCGCCTGGACTACAACACCACCGGCCTGATGATCCTGACCAATGACGGCCAATGGTCACGCCGCCTGACCCAACCACGCACCAAGCAGGCGAAGATCTATCTGGTCGAGACCGAGGACGAAATCGGCGCGCACTACATCGACAAATTCCGCCAAGGCTTCTACTTCGCCTTCGAAGACCTCACCACCCTGCCCGCCCAACTCGACATTCTGGGCCCACGCAGCGCGCGGCTGGCGATCGTCGAAGGGCGCTATCACCAGGTCAAGCGCATGTTCGGCCACTTCGACAACAAGGTGATCGGCCTGCACCGCGAAAGCATGGGGCCGATCCATCTGGACCCGGCCCTGGCGCCAGGTGCGTTCAGGACGCTGACCGCCGAGGAAATCGCGGCGGTCTGAAGGTCGGCCTCAGGCGTTCTTCCTCACCCTGAACCACGCCGCATACAGCGCCGGCAGGAACAACAGCGTCAGCGCCGTGGCCACGATCAGACCACCCATGATCGCCACCGCCATCGGCCCGTAGAACACGCTGCGCGACAGCGGGATCATCGCCAGAACCGCCGCCAGGGCGGTCAGCACGATGGGCCGGAAGCGCCGCACCGTGGCCTCGATGATCGCCTGCCAGCGGTCCAGCCCAGCAGCGATGTCCTGCTCGATCTGGTCCACCAGGATCACCGAGTTACGCATGATCATCCCTGCCAGCGCGATGGTGCCAAGCATCGCCACGAAGCCGAACGGCTGGCGGAACACCAGCAGGAACAGGGTCACACCAATCAGCCCCAACGGCGCGGTGAGGAACACCATCACCGTGCGCGAGAAACTGCGCAGCTGGATCATCAGCAGGCTCAGTACCACCACGATGAACAGCGGCATGCCCGCGTTCACCGAGCGTTGACCGCGCTGGGCATCCTCCACCGTGCCGCCGACTTCCAGCAGGTAGCCGTCGGGCAACTGCTCGCGCACCTGCTGCAGGGTCGGCAGGATCTGCTTGACCAGGCTGTCCGGCTGTTCCTTGTCGTAGATGTCGGCACGCACGGTCACCGTCGGCAGTCGATTGCGGTGCCAGATCACGCCCTCTTCGAAGCCGTACTCCAGCGTCGCCACCTGCGACAACGCCACGCTCTGGCCGTTGTCGGTCGGCAGCGCCAGGCTGCCCAGGCTACCCATGTCGCTGCGCTCCTCGCGGGTGCCGCGCAGGAGGATCTCGATCAGTTCGTTGTCCTCGCGGTACTGGCTGACCGTAGTACCTGTCAACGAGCTCTGCAGGAAACTGGACAGGTGCGAGGTACTCACCCCCAACGCGCGGGCACGGTCCTGGTCGATCGCCAGGAACACCGCCTTGCTCGGCTCCTCCCAGTCCAGGTGCACGTTGACCACATGCGGGTTCTCGCGCACCTTGGCCGCCACCTCGCGGGCCAGGGCGCGTACTTTCTCGATGTGCTCACCAGTGACCCGGAACTGCACCGGGTAACCCACGGGCGGACCGTTCTCAAGGCGCGTGACCCGCGAGCGCAATTGCGGGAATTCCTGCTCAAGGGTGGTAATGGCCCAGCTGCGCAGGGCTTCGCGGTCTTTGAGCGACTTGGCCAGCACCACGAACTGGGCGAAGCTCGCCGCCGGCAGTTGCTGATCCAGCGGCAGGTAATAACGCGGTGAGCCGGTGCCGACGTAGGCCACGTAGTTGTCGATACCGTCCTGCTGCTTGAGTAGGGCCTCCAGGCGCTTGACCTGCTCGGCGGTATTGGCCAGCGAAGCCCCTTCGGCGAGCTTCAGGTCGATCATCAGCTCAGGCCGCGCCGACGCAGGGAAGAACTGCTGGGGCACGAAGCGGAACAGCACGATGCTGCCGATGAAAGCGGCAATGGTCAGCACGATCACGGTCTTGCGACGGCGCACGCACCACTCCACCACCCTGCGCACACGCTGGTAGAACGGCGTGGCATAAGGGTCGGGCGTATGCTCACCATTGCCGTGACGCGCCGCATGGCGCTTGGCCAGGTCCGGCAGCAGGCGGTCGCCCAGGTAGGGGACGAACAATACCGCCGCGACCCACGAGGTCAGCAAAGCAATGGTCACCACCTGGAAGATCGACCGGGTGTACTCGCCGGTGCTCGACGCGGCCGTGGCGATCGGCAGAAAGCCCGCAGCGGTGATCAGCGTGCCGGTCAGCATCGGGAAGGCGGTACTCGACCAGGCATAGCTCGCCGCCTTGAGCCGGTCGTAGCCCTGCTCCATCTTGATCGCCATCATCTCGACCGCAATGATCGCATCGTCCACAAGCAACCCCAGGGCCAGTACCAGCGCCCCCAGCGAAATCTTGTGCAAGCCGATGCCGAAGTAGTGCATCGCGGCGAAGGTCATCGCCAGCACCAGCGGGATCGCCAGCGCCACCACCAACCCCGTGCGCACCCCCAGCGAGAAGAAGCTCACCAGCAACACGATGACCAGTGCCTCGACCAGCACCTGGATGAACTCGCCGACCCCAGCCTTGACCGCTGCCGGCTGATCGGACACCTTGCGCAGCTCCATGCCCGCTGGCAGGTTGTGCGCCAGGCGGGCGAACTCGGCTTCCAGCGCCTTGCCCAGTACCAGGATGTCACCGCCGTCCTTCATCGACACGGCAAGGCCGATGGCATCCTCGCCCATGAAGCGCACACGTGGCGCAGGTGGGTCGTTGAAGCCGCGATGGACTTCGGCGACATCGCCGATGCGGAAGGTTCGGTCGCCCACACGGATGGGGAACTGGCGAATCTGCTCGACGCTGTCGAAGCGCCCGCTGACCCGCAGTTGCAAGCGCTCACTGGGCGTTTCGAAGAAGCCCGCAGTGCTCACCGCATTCTGCTCGCGCAACGCCTGCTGCACCGCCGCCAGCGGCACCCCAAGGGTCGCCAGCTTGGTGTTGGACAGCTCGATCCAGATCTTCTCGTCCTGCAAGCCGATCAGCTCGACCTTGCCCACATCCTTGACCCGCTGCAGCTGGATCTGGATACGGTCGGCATAATCCTTGAGCACCGCATAGTCGAAGCCTGCCCCGCTCAGGGCGTAGATATTGCCGAAGGTGGTACCGAACTCGTCGTTGAAGAACGGCCCCTGCACCTCCGGTGGCAAGGTGTGACGAATGTCCGCGACCTTCTTGCGGATCTGGTACCACAGCTCGGGAATTTCGTTCGAATGCATCGAGTCGCGGGCCATGAACGTGACCTGGGACTCACCCGGACGGGAGAACGAGACGATCTTGTCGTACTCGCCGGTCTCCATCAGCTTCTTTTCGATGCGCTCGGTGACCTGTCGGGACACCTCTTCGGCGGTGGCACCAGGCCACAGCGTACGCACGACCATGGCCTTGAAGGTAAAGGGCGGATCTTCACTCTGCCCCAGCTTGGTGTAGGACATGGCGCCAATGGCCGCCAACAGGATCATCAGGAACAGTACGATCTGGCGATTGCGCAGCGCCCAGGCGGAAAGGTTGAAACCCATCGGGACTTACTCCTTGATCGCCAGGTTCACCACACGGTTGCTGCGATCGACCGGCCGTACCTCCTGGCCTTCGCGCAGCACGTGGCCACCCGCGGCGACCACCCAGTCGCTGGCGCCCAGCCCTTCGAGCACCGGCACGCTGTCTGCGCCATAAGGGCCGAGACGCACGGGCGCACGCTCCAGCCGATTGTCCTTGCCAACCCGCCAGACATAAGCCTGGCCCTGCTCGGCAGTCACCGCCGACAGCGGCACCGACAGCGGCGAGTGTTCGGCATGGGCGATGTACACCTTGGCGCTCTGGCCCAGCTCTGCCGGGGCTTGCGTCGATGTGAAAGCGATTCGCGCAGCGAAGGTGCGCGAGCGTGGATCGGCCGCCGGTGACAGCTCGCGGATGCGTCCCTCGAAGCGTTGCTCGGGGTGCGACCACAGTTCGACACTGACCGCCTGCCCTACCGAGAAACGCGCGAACTGTTGCTCGGGCAGGCCGATGGCCACCTCACGTTCGCCATCGGCGGCCAGGGTGAACACTGTCTGCCCCGCCGCAACCACCTGGCCGACTTCGACCTGGCGCTTGGCGATCACCCCGTTCTGCGGCGCCCGCAGCACCGCGTATTCGGCCTGGTTGCCGGCCACGTCGAATTCGGCCTTGGCCTGCTTGAGGCGGGCAAGACCTGCACGGTAGAGGTTCTCGGCATTGTCGAACTGGGAATGGCTGACCATCTGCCGGTCGAGCAGCTTCTGGTAACGGTCGCGTTCGGCCCGCACCAGCGACAGGTTCGCTTCGGCGGCCGCCATCTGCGCGCGGTTGGCCTCCAACTGCAGGCGCACATCCTGTGGATCGAGCTCGGCCAGTGGTTGGTCGGCCTTGACCCGCTGCCCTTCCTCGACCAGGCGCTTGCTGACCTTGCCACCAATACGGAACGCCAGTTCCGGCTCGAACCTGGCGCGTACTTCGCCCGGATAGCTGTCGGCCGAGGCGCCGGTGGGCTGGGGCTGGATCACCAGTGCCGGACGCGGGGCCGCGGGTGCAGCAGCCTCCTGGCCACAGGCAGTGAGCAGCAGAAGGCAGGCAAGGGGCAGGACGAGGGGCGACGCACGACGCAACATGATGGAGGACCTTTCGCAGAGGACGCATCGAATAATTATACTGGCGGGTATATTAAGTCAGCGAAACGACTCCGGGAAGCAGGTGCGAGAGAGAAAAAATGTATTTGCGCCGCGACGTGCGTAGCAGCCGCGAGCCGCGCGACCCGGTAATATGAGCGCTTCATCAGACAGACACGGATTCCAATGCCCATCGACGCACCCACAGGCCCTGGCCGGCCCAAGGATCTCGCCAAGCGCGAGGCCATCCTCGAAGCCGCCAAGTCGCTGTTCCTCAGCCTTGGCTACGCCAACACCAGCATGGATGCGGTCGCTGCGGCGGCAGGTGTTTCAAAACTCACGGTCTATAGCCACTTCAACGACAAGCAGACCCTGTTCGGCTCGGCAGTCATGGCCACCTGCCAGACGCAGCTGCCCGACCTGATCTTCGAGCTGCCTGAAGGCGTGCCGATCGAAGACGTACTGCTCAACATCGCCCGAGGCTTCCAGGCGCTGATCAGCAGCGACGAGTCGGTCAAGCTCACGCGCCTGATCATGGCCCTGGGCAGCCAGGACCCTGGGCTTGGACAGTTCTTCTACGAGGCGGGGCCCAAGCGGGTGCTGGCCGAGATGGAGGAGCTGCTGCGCTGCGTCGACGAGCGAGGGCTGCTACGGATGGAGAATCCGTTGCGCGCCGCCGAGCATTTCTTCTGCCTGATCAAAGGCGCTGCCGATTACCGGTTGTTGCTCGGTTGCGCACCGCCGCTGGCCGGAGAGGAAGCCGAGCAGCATGTGCGCGAAGTGGTCGGGGTGTTCATGCGGGCGTATAGCAGCCCCCTGTAGGAGCGGGCTTGCCCGCGAAAAGTACATCGCGCTCATGCACCGGCTTTGCCGGTGTTCGCGGCGGTTCGGCGCCCCCCCTCGAGCTGGCTTCCCCTAAGCCTTCAACGCCTTCTTCGGATAGATATCGTAGCGGCTGGACTTACCTTCCAGGCTGTGACTCGGCTTCGGCCCGTCGATGATCGGCGCCTTGCGCGGGCGCTTGACCACCACCCGGTGGCTGGCCAGCGCCAGCGCCGCCTCCAGCAGTGCAGGAGCATCCAGGTCGTCGCCCACCAGCGGGCGGAACACGCGCATTTCCTTCTTCACCAGCGCGCTCTTGTCACGATGCGGGAACATCGGGTCAAGGTAGATCACCTGCGGCGCCTCGCCCTGCCAATCGCGCATGCGCTCGATGGCGTTGCCGGTCAGCAGGCGCATACGCTCGACAATCGGCGCCACTTCGGCATCCAGGCGCCCACGCGCCAGGCCATCCTCGAGCAACGCAGCAATCAGCGGCTGGCGTTCGATCAGGGTCATCTGGCAGCCCAGACTCGCCAGCACAAAGGCATCCTTGCCCAGCCCGGCAGTGGCATCCAGCACCTGCGGGCGAACGCCCTGGGCGATACCGACCGCCTTGGCGATCATCTGCCCGCTACCACCACCGAACAGGCGCCGATGCGCCGCCTGCCCTTCGACGAAATCCACCCGGACCGGGCCGGGAGCCTGCGGTCCCAATTGCTGGATCTGCAGACCATCAGCACCGATTTGCACAGCGAACTCCGCCGCGTCATCCACCTGCGGCAGGCCCAGACGCTGCGACCATTCCTGTGCCTGCGCCTGGAACGACGCCGACAGCGCCTCGACCCTGATACCTGTGCCCTGCTCTTGCTCTGCCATCCGATCCCGCACTCGAAAAAATTAATGAAACCCCGGCCACGGCCGATAAAAGCTCTATCCGCTATTCTGCCAGAGCACAACGCGCGCGACTGCCATGTCAGATACTCTTCCCATCGGTTTGACCTACCTGTCGCCAGTCGGCAACTACGGTCGCCAGAATACCCAGGCACTGGGCGGCGTCAGCCACCTGTGGCAGGACTTCTTCGCCCGCGCGATGGCCGAGCAGTCCGCAGAAGAGCAGGACAGCTTCAGCCAGGCATTGACTCGCCAGTACGACAAGGACAGCGGCGAGCCACTGGGTGGCGCCAAGGCGCTGGCATTGATCGAAATTCAGCGCGCGCTGCCGGTTCAGGATACCGAGGTGCGTCCGCCAGAGCCGCTGTTCCTGCCCAAGGCGGAACTGGAAGCCAACCTGCTGGAGCCGGCCCCCGAACCCTTCAGCGCCAGCGAACTGATCGAGCAGCAGCGCCAGCTCGACCTCAACGGCAGTTGGCTACGTCCGCTGGTGATGAACCAGGGCCATCCTTCGCCCGAGCCGGGCCCGGCGCCTTCGCCGCGTCCGCTGCACCTGCCAATCGCCGAACTGGAAAAGTACCTGCTAGAGCCCGCCCCGGAACCCTTCGACGACGCGACTCTCGCCAAGCAGCAGACCGACCTGGAGTTCGACACCCACTGGGCGCGCCCGGTGGTGCTGAACAACGTGCGCGTACACGCCTGAATCAGCGACAGACCTGCCACCGCCCCGCATCCAGATGAAAGTGATTGGCGTGGGCGGCGTTGTAGTCAGGCCCAAGCACCGTACTGAAGCTCTCGCAGGCCGCGTCGCGCACTTCGCGCAGGAATTGCCCCTTCGCCCCGCCCGCCTGCCAGTCTCGCGCCAGCACGATGCGCTGGCCATCCTTCAGACGAAAACCGCTGATGTCCAGGGCATTGGCCGTCGCGTGCTGGCTAAGCCGCCCCTGCTCGCGATGATAGACATTGCGACAGGCAAAGCTGCCCAGGTGATCCACCTGTGCCACCGACTGGCCGAACACACGCTGCGCCGCAGGCTGCAGGCCGTGAGTCTCGAACAGCGCATAGGCCACCGCCAGCGGACAACTGGCGAGAAAGCTGCTGCTCAACCGCGCCTCGCCAGCTTCGATACGCCATACGTTGCGTAACGGACAACGCGCCGTTTCCGGGCTGTCGGCCTGTTCCCGATAACGCAGCGCGGAGGTTTGCAGTGCCTGTCGACACAGATCCGGGTCGTCACGCAGGCGTGACAGCTTGTAGGCCGTCAGCAGGTTCGGCGGCTGACGCACATCGAGCGCCGCCCAGGGGTTCCACGCCGCCGGGGGGCGCCATCCGAGATACCAGGCAACAGCGCCTGCGACCATCAGCCCGCCCAACAGCGTCGCCAGCAAGCGCATGGCCGATCAGCGTCGGAACAGATCGTTGAGCTGGGCGAACGGCACCGCCTGCTCGCCGTAAGCGAAAGTGCCCTGGTCGCGGATCTCCAGCGCCGCACGCTGCAAAGCCCCCAGCGCCGCCCTGGCCATTGATGAACCCACACTGATGCGCCGCACACCCAGGTCCTGCAACTGGTTCACCCCCAGCGGCACGCCTGCCATGCCCATCAGCACATTGACCGGCCTGGGCGCAACTGCCTGCACCACTGCTCGTATCTCATCGACGCTGCGCAGGCCTGGGGCATAGAGCACATCGGCACCGGCCTCGGCGAACGCCTGCAGCCGCTTGATGGTGTCATCCAGGTCCAAGCGCCCGTGCAGCAGGTTTTCTGCACGGGCACAGAGAGTGAACGGGAAAGGCAGGCTGCGGGCCGCCTGCACTGCCGCGCGTACGCGCTCGACGGCCAGGTCGAAGTCATGGATGGGGGAATCGCGGCGACCGCTGGCGTCCTCGATCGAGCCGCCCACCAACCCGGCCTCGGCGGCACGCAGGATGGTCTGCGCGCAGTCTTCGGGCCGGTCGCCGAAACCGTTCTCCAGATCTGCGGCCACCGGCAGAGGTGTGGCATCGACGATGGCCTGGGCGTTGGCCAGGGTTTCATCGAGGCTCAGAGCGCCCTCAGCATCAGGACGGCCCAGACTGAAGGCCAATCCTGCGCTGGTCGTGGCCAGTGCCTCGAAGCCCAGCGCAGCCAGCAGCTTGGCGGACCCGGCGTCCCAAGGATTGGCGATGACGAAGGCGCCATCACGCTCATGCAACATCTTGAAGGCTTCGGCTCGCAGGGTTTGCACATCCATGATCAGGTCTCCGGCAAGGTCTGGGGGTCAGAGTAATCCCAGTTGTTCGACCTCAGGTGCGCGCGGCAATTCCGGCAAGGCCGCCAGGCCCGGCAACCGCACCATGAGGCGCTGGTGAAAGTGCTGGGCCAAGGCTGCGGCCAGGCGGTTGTCGGAGGTGTGCAGGAAAATGTACGGGCAACGCCCCTCCTCGATCCAGCCGGCGACCTTGTCTACCCAGGGTGTGAGAAAGCAGTCGTTGGCAGCCAACTCCGGATGACCGATGAAGCGCACCTGCGGGTGCTGGCTGAAGGCGGCCGGACGCGGCGGCACCTTGGGCTTCTTGGCCTGCGCGTGCAGCACCGCCGGGTCGCGCGACGTGCAACTGAATAGTGCCCGCGGATCCAGGCAGATCCGCTCCGCACCGCGCTCATGCAACAGTCGGTTGAGCAGGCGCTCTTCATCGCCACGGGCGAAGAAGGCATCGTTGCGCACCTCGACAGCCACTGGCACACCGATCTCGTCGAGAAAGTGACTCAGTTCTGCCAATCGGGCCGGGCCGAACAGCGCTGGCAGTTGCAGCCAGTAGGGGGTTACTCGCTCGCCCAGCGGCGCCAACAGGCGGGTGAAGTCCAGCGCGGATTCAAGCTGATCACGCAGATCGCCCGCATGGCTGACGTCACCGGGAAACTTCGCAGTGAAGCGAAACCGCTGGGGCATGACCTGGGCCCAGCGCTCCACCGTGGCGGGCGCAGGACGGGCGTAGAAGGTGGTGTTGCCCTCGACCGCATTGAACACCTGGCTGTACAGGCCAAGGTATTGAGCAGGGCGGGCGTCGGCGGGATACAGGTAGTCGCGCCAGGCGTTCTCGCTCCAGGACGGACAACCGAGGTGATAAGGCAGAGGCGATGGATTCATCCATCAAATGTACAGGTCCAACCCCAGCACTTCCATCTCCCAATCGGTGAAACCGGCGGTGCTGAGGTAACTGGCCAGCGCAGTGGCGGTGCGTCGGTCACGGGCGCGGGGGAATACCATGTCCTGCTGACGCGCAGGCAGGCCGGCGCTGCGGCGGTTGGCGCGGGCAATCTGCTCGGCTTCGTCGTCTTCGACGTCCTCGATTACCTGCGCATCGTCGATGCTCTCGTCGCGCACCAACGCCTTGCGCGGGGCACGCTTGACCGGGTAGGACTGTGAGGAGAAACCGTCGATGCGCATGATGGGTGCACTCGGGAGCAATGATGGCAATCTAGCAGCATCAGGCTTCCATCACCAATGCGCGTGTGATAACTGGACCACAGTTCGCGCAAAAGGTTTTATCTCGAACGGCAATAGCCGACGAACTGCACTCAGCGCGCCTTGGGCGTAGCGACGTTATCGCGCAGATAGACCGGTTGAGCCTGTTCGGCTGCAACCGCCTCGCCACGCGCCCAGGCATGACCGGCCAGGCTGAGGATATCCAGGGCATGCGGCAGGGCCTGGGCATCGCAACGCTCGACCTGCACCGCCAGACGCTCGCCATAACCCCAGCCAGTGCCGGCACCGAACCACTGGCCGGCCTGGGGCAGTGCCACCCGCTCAGGGGCGATCACCCGCTCCTGATCGAGCAGGCGCATTTCGCCATCGTGCGCCTGGTAGCAGCCCCAATACACTTCGTCCATGCGTGCATCGATGGCCGCGGCCACCTGCTGCACACCCTGTTGGCGCAAGGCCCCCTGGGCCAGGGCGGCGAGGTTCGACACCGGCAGCACCGGCCGTTCGAGGGCGAACGCCAGCCCCTGGACCACACCGATGGCGATGCGCACACCCGTGAAGGCCCCAGGCCCACGGCCAAAGGCGATGGCATCCACTGCACTCAGGGCGATACCGGAGTCGGCGAGCAACTGCTTGATCATCGGCAGCAGCTTCTGCGCATGCTGGCGCGGGATCACCTCGTAATGGCTGGTCACCTTGCCGTCATGCAGCAGGGCGACGGAACAGGCTTCGGTGGCGGTATCCAGGGCCAGCAGGGTGGTCATCGAACGTGTATCCAGGCGAAAGGGAAAAGAGCGGCAGTATAAACGACAACGGCCCGCAAGCGGGCCGTTGTAAAACGCAGAGGGCGATCAGCTCAGGGCTGCCAGCACCTTGGCGGTGATCGACTCGACCGAGCCGACGCCTTCGATGTGGGCGTACTTGGGCTTGCCGGCGTTAGCGGCGGACAGCTTCTGGTAGAAGTCCACCAGCGGCTTGGTCTGGCTGTGGTAGACCGACAGGCGGTGACGCACGGTTTCTTCCTTGTCGTCGTCGCGCTGGATCAGGTCTTCGCCGGTGACATCGTCCTTGCCTGCCACTTTCGGCGGGTTGTACTGGATGTGGTAGGTGCGGCCCGAGGCCAGGTGCACGCGGCGACCGGCCATGCGACCGACGATCTCTTCGTCGTCCACGGCGATTTCGACTACGGCATCAATGTCGACACCGGCAGCGACCATGGCTTCGGCCTGCGGGATGGTGCGTGGGAAACCGTCGAACAGGCAGCCCTTGGCGCAGTCTGGCTGAGCGATGCGCTCCTTCACCAGGCTGATGATCAGATCGTCGGAAACCAGCTGGCCGGCGTCCATGACTTTCTTCAGTTCCAGACCCAGCGGGGTGCCGGCCTTGACAGCGGCACGCAGCATGTCGCCGGTGGAGATCTGTGGAATACCGAACTTCTCGGTGATGAACTTTGCCTGAGTACCTTTACCGGCCCCGGGAGCTCCCAGCAGAATTACGCGCATCTTGTGCTCCTCATATTTTTTTATTGCAAATCAATGGATTCGGCGTTCAGGGCCAAGTCCGGAAAATCGGATCAGACCGGAAAATCGGTCAAAAGGCTGCTCAAGATACACAGCGCCCGGCAGGCAGACAAGCGTTCCAAAATTGCACGAACGCCCATCTGGCGCCCTTTTGCCGAGCAGGTTGCACCCATCGCAACCTACCCCGATGCATACCCCGGCTGCATCACCGTGCAGCCCGGTGCGGCGCTGTCCGACGGCCTCAGCCGGTGTTGCGCAAACCGGCGGCAATACCGGCCACGGTCACCAGCAGGGCCTGCTCCAGCGGGCTGTCCAGAGCGGCTTCGCGCACCCGCGACCGGGCCAGCAGCTCGGCCTGCAGGCGGTGCAGCGGGTCCAGGTAGGTGTTGCGCAGGCTGATGAATTCCAGGGTCTCCGGGCTGTGTGCCAGTAGCACCGGCTGGCCGGTCAGGCCCAACACCACCTGGCACGACTGCGACAATAGGTCGCGCAGATGCGCACCCAATGGCAGCAGCGCCGGTTGCACTAGACGTTCGTCGTAGGCCCTGGCGATTTCCGCATCGGCCTTGGCCAGCACCATCTCCAGCATGTCGATGCGGGTGCGGAAGAACGGCCACTGCTCACGCATCTGCCCCAGCAGCTCACCCTGGCCGCGCGCCAGGGCATTGCTCAGCGCCGTTTCCCACCCAAGCCAGGCCGGCAGCATCAGGCGTGTCTGGGTCCAGCCGAAGATCCACGGGATGGCCCGCAGGCTTTCGATGCCGCCCGCCCGGCGCTTGGCCGGCCGACTGCCTAACGGCAGGCGCCCAAGTTCCTGCTCCGGGGTGGATTGACGGAAGTACTCGACGAAATCGGGGTTCTCGCGAACCACCGCGCGATAAGCCTTCACCCCATCGGCGGCGAGCTGGTCCATGAGTTCGCGCCAGGCAGGCTCGGGCGGTGGCGGCGGCAGCAAGGTCGCTTCGAGCACCGCCGCCAGGTAGAGATTGAGGTTCTGCTCGGCGATCCCCGGCAGGCCGAACTTGAAACGGATCATCTCGCCCTGTTCGGTCGTGCGGAAACGCCCCGCCACCGAACCTGGCGGTTGGGAAAGGATCGCCGCATGGGCCGGGCCACCGCCACGGCCGACGGTGCCGCCGCGGCCGTGGAACAACAGCAGTTCGACTTGGTGTTCGCGGCAGATGCGCACCAGGTTTTCCTGCGCCCGGTACTGCGCCCAGGCGGCTGCAGTGGTACCGGCATCCTTGGCCGAGTCCGAGTAACCGATCATCACCTCCTGCGGCCCGTGCAGGCCGGCACGGTAGCCCGGCAGGCCGAGCAGTCGTTCCATCACCGGGCCTGCGTTGTCCAGGTCGGCGAGCGTTTCGAACAGCGGCACCACGCGCATCGGCCGGGTCAGGCCGGCCTCCTTGAGCAGCAGTTGCACGGCCAGCACATCCGATGCTGCGCCAGCCATGGAGATGACATAGGAGCCAAGCGATGCCGCTGGTGCTGCAGCAATCTCGCGGCAGGTGGCAAGCACCTCGGCAGTCTCGGCCTCGGGCTGGAAATGCGCGGGCAACAGCGGCCGACGATTCTTCAGCTCGGCCTGGAGGAAGCTCATGCGCTGTTCTTCGTCCCACTCGGCATAACGCCCGAGCCCCAGGTACTCGGTGATCTCCGACAGCGCGTCGCGGTGCCGGGCCGCATCCTGACGCACGTCCAGGCGCACCAGGAACAGGCCGAAGGTCACCGCCCGGCGCAGGCAGTCGAGCAACGGGCCGTCGGCGATCACACCCATGCCGCAGTCGTGCAGCGACTGATAGCACAGTTGCAGTGGTTCGATCAGTTCACGGTTGTCGGCGAGCACGTCCGCACCGGCAGGCTGCGGACCGGCCAGCGAGGCATGGGCCCAGGCCCGGGTGGCACGCAGGCGATCACGCAGTTGCTTGAGGAAGGCGCGGTAGGGCTCGGCGCTGTCACCCACCTTGGCGCGCAGGGCGTCACTGGCCTGTTGCATGGACAGTTCGGCGGCGAGGTAGTCGATATCGCGCAGGAACAGGTCGGCGGCCATCCAGCGTGCCAACAACAGCACCTCGCGGGTGACCGGGGCAGTGACGTTGGGGTTGCCATCGCGGTCGCCGCCCATCCACGAGGCGAAACGCACCGGCGCCGCTTCCAGCGGCAGGTGCAGGCCCGTGGCCTCGAACAGCGCCTTGTCGACCTTGCGCAGGTGGCTGGGAATCGCCTGCCACAGGGAATGCTCGATCACCGCAAAGCCCCATTTGGCCTCATCGACCGGCGTTGGCCGGGTGCGTCGAATCTCCTCGGTGTGCCAGGCCTCGGCGATCAACCGGCGCAGGCGCTCACGCACCTGCTGGCGCTCGGCCGGCGTGAGGTCGCGATGGTCCTGCGCGGCAAGCTGCGCGGCGATGGCATCGTATTTCTGGATCAGCGTACGCCGCGCCACTTCGGTGGGGTGGGCAGTGAGTACCAGCTGGATGTCCAGCTTGGCCAGTTGCCGGGCCAAGGCATCGTTGCCATGCCCTGCCTGCTTGAGCCGCGCCAGCAACTCGGGCAGAGCACGGTCCTCGAACGGCGCCGGTTGGTCGGCGCCACGGCGATGGATCAACTGGTACTGCTCGGCAATGTTGGCCAGGTTGAGGAACTGATTGAAGGCCCGGGCAACCGGCAACAGGTCATCGTCTGCAAGATCGCCGAGGGTGGAGCTCAACTGCTCGGCCGCGCCACGGCGATCGGCCTTGGCGCTGTGACGGATATCCTCGATCTTCTGCAGGAATGCCTCGCCATGCTGCTGGCGGATGGTCTCGCCCAGCAGTTCACCCAACAGATGGACATCTTCACGCAAGCGCACATCGATATCGGTCATTGGCTCTCCTCATCGCGCGGTCCACCCGCGCCGCCGCCCAGGTCATTGCCCCAAGAGTGCCCACAGGCGCCCCCGCAAGGCAAGCCGGGATCGGCCAATGCAACTAAAGTGAAGAGACGGCCCTCACAGCTCATGCCATGGTTTTACAGAGGTCATCATGAAAATCCGCGAGCTCGCACAACATTGGGAACAGAACGCCGCCGGCACCCTCAGCCCCACCGGGCACCACCTGCACCTGGACCTGGAGTCCGAAGCGCGCCTGGCAGCCTTGGTCGAGATGTACCCCAAGCGCACCACCGAAGAATTGCTCGGCGAACTGGTTGCCGCCGCGCTCGAAGAACTCGAAGCCAGCTTCCCCTACGTGAAGGGCCAGCAGGTGATCGCCACCGATGAAGAGGGTGATCCGCTGTACGAAGATATCGGCCCCACGCCACGCTTCCTCAGCCTGTCGCGGCGGCATCTGCATGACCTCAGCCACACGCTTCCCAAGCGCGACGCTTGAGCTGGAAGGCCCGGGAATACTGCCGCGCACGGCAATAGTTCCGTAGGAAAAGCACTGACTGACCAGTCAGAAATAATTACGAAGCCTACGCAACTTTTTCTGAACTATTCTGAAAATGCTCAAGTCGGAGCCAATAGCCATCACGCAAAAACCCTGCACGCATGGTGTTTGGCTTTGGACTCGAGCACATGCGTATGTCAGGGAGCGATGGACTGCCACGGACATCGTTATCAGGAGTGATCCAATGGAGTTGACCACCATGAAGACCCGCACCGAAAAATTCCCGTCCAACTCTCTGCGCGGGCTCAAGCTGGCCGCGCTGGCGCTTGGCAGCAGCCTGGTACTGGCTGGCTGTGCTGGCAACCCGCCGACCGAGCAGTATGCGGTGACCCAGTCTGCCGTGAACTCTGCCGTCAGCGCAGGCGGCACCGAGTTTGCCGCCGTGGAGATGAAAGCGGCGCAGGACAAGTTCAAGCAGGCGGAAATCGCCATGCATGACAAGAAGTACGACGAAGCCAAGCGACTGGCAGAACAGGCCGAATGGGACGCCCGCGTTGCCGAGCGCAAGGCACAGGCAGCCAAGGCCCAGAAAGCCGTGCAGGATGCCCGCCAGGGCGTTCAGGACGTACGTGAGGAAGGCCTGCGCAGCGCCCAGTGAGGCCTGCCCGGTATTCCCCTGCCTTCGTTATCGATCAAAGGATGAACACAATGCGCAATTACGTAATGATCCCTGCCCTGTTGGCTCTGAGCGTCGGTCTGGCTGCGTGCTCGCACGACCCGAACGCCAACCTCGAATCGGCCCGCACCAACTTCTCGGCGCTGCAGAGCGATCCGCAGTCGAGCAAGCTGGCAGCCCTCGAGACCAAGGACGCCCAGGACTGGCTGAACAAGGCTGACAAGGCCTACATGGACCGCGAAGACGAGAAGAAGGTCGATCAACTGGCCTACCTCACCAACCAGCGTGTCGAAGTCGCCAAGCAGACCATCGCCCTGCGTACCGCAGAAGCCGATATCAAAAATGCTGCGGCGCAACGCGCCCAGGCCAAGCTGGACGCCCGCGACGCGCAGATCAAGAAGCTGCAGGACAGCCTCAACGCCAAGCAGACCGACCGCGGTACGCTAGTGACCTTCGGCGACGTGCTGTTCGACTTCAACAAGGCTGACCTGAAGAGCAGCGCCCTGCCCAACATCACCACCCTGGCCAACTTCCTCCAGGAAAACCCGGAGCGCAAGGTGATCGTCGAGGGCTATACCGACAGCGTCGGTTCGGCCAGCTACAACCAGGGCCTGTCGGAGCGTCGCGCCGAAAGCGTGCGCCGTGCGCTGCTCCGTGCCGGCATCGACCCGTCCCGCGTGGTCGCCCAGGGCTATGGCAAGGAGTATCCGGTCGCGGACAACTCCAGCAACTCGGGCCGTGCGCAGAACCGTCGCGTGGAGGTGACCATCTCCAACGACAACCAGCCAGTTCAGCCGCGTTCCACCATGCGCTGATACAGGTTGCGTGAGTGACATGAAAAACCCGCCTTGATGGCGGGTTTTTCATGTCTGGGGAACAGCGATGGGTCACTGCACCTGCTGCGGCGTGTCCTGGCCCATGCAGCGGATCGCCCGCTTGCGGTTGTCGACCAGCACGCCCGTCAGGCCCTTCTGCTGGGTATCGAACAGCACCAGGACACCCTCGACACACTGCGCCACCTGCGGCGATGGATCGAGAGAAACCCGATAGTCTTCGCCCGGGATCGTCTTGAGCATGGTGTAGTCCTGCAGCAGCAGGGCGTCCTCGGGCTTGGCGAAATGCAGGTAGCCGTAGTACCACAAGGCACCCACCGTCACGATGATGCTGCCGACACCGGTCAGGATCAGCGGGATGGCGTTGCGTTCTTCACTCATTGCTCATTCTTCTCGTCAGGGTAATTCGGGACTTCCGCCAGTCGGCGCAGGCCGTTGAAGTGGCTGGGGTCGTCGAGGAAGCGCAGCATCACCTGACGCCAGGTCGGGTCGGCGAAGGTCTGCACATGGTCGCCGCGGGTCAACTGCAACACGCGGGGCGGCGGGGCATGCTGGTACAGGCGGATACCGTTGGCCATGGGCACCAATTTGTCATCGATGCTGTGGAAGAACAGCTTGGGTGGGCTGTCCAGGCGTTCGATGGAGTGGATCGCGCTGTCAGCGTCCGGCACCAGCCACGACAGCGGCACCTGAAGCGGCCAGGTCATCCACGACGTGCTCAGGGCGAAACGCCCGACGTCGCGGTAACTCGCCGGTACGCCATCGAAGACCAGCGCACTGAAACGCTGGCGCTGCTCGGGATGGCCGGCCAGGTAATGGATGGCCATCGCACCACCCAGGCTCTGGCCGAGCAGCACCAGCGGCTTGCCCTGCACCTCGGGCGCCTTGCCCAGCCAGTCCAGCGCAGCGTCGATATCCTCGTAGACCGCTGGCAGTGTCGGCGTGCCCTGGGACAGGCCATAGCCGCGGTAATCGATCATCAGTACCTGATAACCCTGCTCGGGCAGCCAGTAACTGCCACCCAGGTGCCAGGCCAGGTTGCCACCATTACCGTGCAGATGCAGCACCGTGCCCTTGACCTCGACGCCCGTCTTGACCGGCAGCCACCAGCCATGCAGGCGAGTGCCATCCTCGGTGGTCAGCGTGACGTCGCGGTATTGCAGGTGCGCTCGCTCGGGGGTGAACGGCTGGCCCGGCTCTGGATAGAACAGCAGGCTGCTGCAACCGGCCAGGCACGTCAGCCCGAGCCCTAACAACAGGGTGCGGCAACGCTTAGAGAATGTTCGCGTAGTCGGCTTCAATGCGATCCAGGCTCAGGTGATTGAGGAAGTTGGAGAAACACATCCAGGCCGACAGCGCGTTGAGGTCGCGGAACTGTTCGGGCAGGTACTTCGGCGGTTCCACCAGGCCCTCCTCGACCAGTTGGCGCAAGGTGCGCATGTCTTCCAGCGTGGTCTTGCCGCAGAACAGCAGTGGAATCTGCTCCAGCTTGCCCTTTCTCACGGCCAACTGAATGTAGTTGTAAACCATGATGAAGCCCTTGAGATAGGACAAGTCCTTGGTAAACGGCAGGCCATTGGGTACCGAACCGCGGAATACCCGGCTGGCATTGCCATAGCTTTCGGCCATCTCGAAGCCCTGGCCACGGAAGAACTCGTATACCTGCAAAAAATCGGCGCCCTGCTCCACCATGTGGATGGCGCGGGTGCGGTTGGTCAGCTTGCGCAAGCGGCTGGGATAGGAGGCGAAGGCGATCACCTCCATGAGGATGGCCAGGCCCTCCTGGGTCACGGTCGACGAGGGCGGCCCCTTGGCCAGGAAGGTGCAGATCGGCTGGTTCAGGCCGTTGAGCGTGGTGCCCACGTGCACCAGCCCTTCGTGGACTTCCAGCGCGCGTACGTCGCGGCTGTTGAACATGGCATCGGCGCGCACCTTGATGTAGTCGGCACCGGCCGCCGCATCGGCGACGATGCCATCGGACTCGAACACGCGGATGGTTTCTTCTGCCTCGCCGAAGACCTTGTTCAGGCGGCGCTGGAGGATTTCCACCGCCTCCTTGGCCGTGAGGTTTTTCGGCTCGTCCTTCAGGTCACCACGGCCATCGATGTTGTTCAGGTAGTCCGAGAGCATCAGCCCCAGGTCGGCCAGGGTCGGGTCACCCGCGTGGAACGCGTCGGAGGCGGCGCCGTAGAGCTCCTGGGAAATCAGGCCGAAGTCCTCGGTGCCGCGCGCTTCGAGCATGCGCACCACCATGCGGTATTCGCGGCACATGCGCTTCATGATCTGCCCGACCGGGTTGAACTGGCCGAGCTGGCGGATGATGTCGCGCTCGATGGCCTGGAACTCGGCCTTCACCGCGCTCGAGTCGAACGACAGCGGACGGTTCTGGTAGTAGGCACGGTCCACCGCTGGCGGCTCCTTGCCCTTGGCCTTGAAAAAGCCCTGGCGAATGCCGTCGTCCCATTTCACCGCGTCCAGGACCCGGATCGGGGTCTGGGCCGCGACGATACGGTCGGACAATGCGCGTATGGTTTGCTGGTATTCGTCCACCGGGGACTCCTTGTAAGGCCCTATTCGCGGGCAAGCCCGCTCCCACAGGTACGCGGTATCCGCTATTTGCCGGCCCGCTGGAACCGCGCCACCTCGACGAACAGGTCGGAGTTGGCCGGATCGTCGAGGTAGGCCAGCACCCGCTCGGGGGGGCTGTCGATCAGCACACCCGGGCCATTATCCTCGGGCACCTCGGTGCTGCGTCCGCTCAACTCCTTGTTGTTTACAGCCTGCTGGACCTGCTCGACGTCAAGGTTGTAGACCACCAGTTGCTTGCCGTCGACGACCTCGAAACCGCCAATCAGGAACTTGCCCCCCAGCCGCTTGGGCACGCCGGCAGACAGGTACCAGCGGTTGCCATGGCGCGACACACTGAAAGTGTATTCCTCGGCGGCCTTGCCCTGCGTACGGGCCACGGCCTTGTAGGTGTTACCGCCAACGCGGCTGATGGTCAGCTTCAGTGGCTGGCCCCAGGCATCCTTGCTGCTCCATTGGCCCAGCAAGGCCTTGGGGGCCGGCTCATTACTGGCCAGCGGTTCGTCGAAGGTCACCAGACACCCGCCCAGCAGCAGGAACGACAAGGTCAACAACAGCACACGCCAGGCTTTCATCAGGTTCTCCTTGAAAAGATCGGCTGCGCCTCAAACCGCGGCCAGCACCAAGTGCAGGTAACGGGTAAGGATAGCGAGCATCTGCCCATCGGCCTGGGCGTTCGCTTCTTTGAGCAGCCCTTGATATTCCATCTGCTCGATGATGGCCGTCAACACCAGGGCGTCCTGCTCGGGCTGGCGCGAGCCCACCACCTGAAGCATCTGCCGCGCGCCATGCAGCAGGATCTGCTCGTGGGCCCGCACCAGTTCGGCCAGACGGGGGCACAGCAGCGCCTCCTGGCGGAAGGCCTGCTCGGCCATCAGGAAGTCGCGGCGGTTGTACAGCTGGCGGGTCACATAGTCGGCGGTCATGCGCGCCACTTCGTCGGCAAGGCGTGCACGGGACTGCGGGCTGCAGTCGCCCTGGGCCAGCAACTGGCGCAGCACCACTTCGGTGTTGGCCCACAGCTTGGCCATGTAGGCGGCGCTGCGTTCGACGTACTGGGCGAAGGTATCGGTGAGCAGGTCTTCGATATCCTTGAAGTAATAGGTGGTGGCCGACAGCGGCACCTCGGCCTCGGCCGCCACTGCGCGGTGGCGCACACCGCGCACACCGTCGCGCACGACGATGCGCATGGCCGCGTCGAGGATCTGCTGGCGGCGTTGCTCGCTGCCCTGGCGGCTGGTCTTGCGACCCTGGTACTGCACGCTCTCGGCGACGGCGTTGGCTACGCCGGCGGCGCCTTGCTGGGCGTTTGCGGGGGGCACGGTAGGGACCTCGGTGTCTGTCTGGGGGATGTTCATTGTCTGTACCGGCCCTATCGCGGGGCAAGTCGGATCGCCGCACCGCCGCTCCTACAGGTACAGCGCCGCGCCTGCAGGAGCGGCGGTGCGGCGATCCGACTTGCCCCGCGATAGGGCCGGTACAGAGACTACACAGCCAGGCAAGAAAAAGCCGCCCCGAGAGGCGGCTTTTTCAAATCACTCAAGCCTGCGGACGCATGTGCGGGAACAGGATCACGTCGCGAATCGACGGCGAGTTGGTCAGCAGCATCACCAGGCGGTCGATACCGATGCCTTCACCGGCGGTCGGCGGCATGCCGTATTCCAGGGCCCGAACGAAGTCGGCATCGTAGTGCATGGCTTCGTCGTCACCGGCGTCCTTCTCGGCGACCTGTGCCAGGAAGCGCTCGGCCTGGTCTTCGGCATCGTTGAGCTCGGAGTAAGCGTTGGCGATTTCGCGGCCACCGATGAACAGCTCGAAGCGGTCGGTCACGGCCGGATTGTCATCGTTGCGACGGGCCAGCGGCGACACTTCGAACGGATACTCGGTAATGAAGTGCGGCTGCTCCAGCTTGTGCTCGACCAGCTCTTCGAAAATCATCACCTGCAGCTTGCCCAGACCTTCGTGGCCCAGCACCTTGGCGCCAGCCTTCTTGGCGATGGCGCGGGCCTTGTCGACGTCCTGCAGGTCGGCGGCGGTCAGCTCCGGGTTGTACTTGAGGATCGAGTCGAACACCGACAGGCGCGCGAACGGCTCGCCGAAGTGGAATACCTTGTCGCCGTACGGCACGTCGGTAGTACCCAGTACCAGCTGCGCCAGCTCGCGGAACAGCTCTTCGGTGAGGTCCATGTTGTCACGGTAGTCGGCGTAGGCCTGGTAGAACTCGAGCATGGTGAACTCGGGGTTGTGCCGGGTCGAAACGCCTTCGTTACGGAAGTTGCGGTTGATCTCGAACACTTTCTCGAACCCGCCGACCACCAGGCGCTTGAGGTACAGCTCCGGCGCGATACGCAGGAACATGGCCATGTCCAGGGCGTTGTGGTGGGTTTCGAACGGCTTGGCCGCAGCGCCACCCGGGATGGTCTGCAGCATTGGCGTCTCGACTTCGAGGAAGTCGCGTTCGATGAGGAACTTGCGAATGTGCGAGATCACCTGCGAACGCACACGGAAGGTGTGGCGGGTTTCCTCGTTGACCATCAGGTCGACGTAGCGCTGGCGGTAGCGCTGCTCGGTGTCGGTCAGGCCATGGTGCTTGTCCGGCAGCGGACGCAGCGACTTGGTCAGCAGGCGCACGTCGGTCATCTCGACGTACAGGTCGCCCTTGCCCGAGCGAGCCAGGGTACCTTCGGCGCTGATGATGTCGCCCAGGTCCCAGGTCTTGACCGCGGCGAGGGTTTCTTCAGGCAGGGTCTTGCGGTTGACGTAGACCTGGATGCGCCCGGTCATGTCCTGGATCACCATGAACGAGCCACGGTTGAGCATGATGCGACCGGCAACCTTGACCGGGATCGCGGCTGCTTCCAGCTCTTCCTTGGTCTTGTCCGCGTATTGCTTCTGCAGGTCGTTGCAGTAGCTGTCGCGACGGAAGTCGTTGGGGAAGGCGTTGCCCTTGGCACGCTCGGCGGCAAGTTTTTCCTTGCGCAGGGCGATCAGGGTGTTTTCTTCCTGTTGCAGGTCTTGCGATTCGGTCTTGAGGTCGCTCATGTCGTCATTGTTTCCATCAGGTATTCGGTGCCCCTGTCGGGCAGGGCACGCGATACGGGCCCATGGCCTCGTATCGCGGCAGTGGTGTGCGGTTTACAGCCCCTGCTTGAGGCTGGCTTCCAGGTACTGGTCGAGGTCGCCGTCAAGGACCTTCTGGCAGTCGCTGCGCTCGACACCGGTACGCAGGTCCTTGATGCGCGAGTCATCGAGCACGTAGGAGCGGATCTGGTGACCCCAGCCGATATCCGACTTGCTGTCTTCCAGCGCCTGCGAGGCGGCGTTGCGCTTCTGCATCTCCAGCTCGTACAACTTGGCCCGCAGCATTTTCATGGCGGTATCCTTGTTGGCGTGCTGGGAGCGTTCGTTCTGGCACGCCACCACGGTGTTGGTCGGCACGTGGGTGATACGCACCGCCGAGTCGGTGGTGTTGACGTGCTGGCCGCCGGCGCCGGAGGAGCGGTAGGTGTCGATGCGCAGGTCGGACGGGTTGATCTCGATCTCGACCTTGTCATCGATCTCGGGCGAGACGAACACCGCCGAGAACGAGGTATGGCGACGGGCACCGGAGTCGAACGGGCTCTTGCGCACCAGGCGGTGCACGCCGATTTCGGTACGCAGCCAGCCGAAGGCGTACTCGCCCTTGATGTGCACGGTGGCGCCCTTGATACCGGCGACTTCACCTTCGGACAGCTCGATGATGGTGGCGTCGAAGCCGCGCTTGTCGGCCCAGCGCAGGTACATGCGCAGCAGGATGTTGGCCCAGTCCTGCGCTTCAGTGCCACCGGAGCCGGCCTGGATGTCCAGGTAGGCGTTGTTCATGTCCATCTCGCCGCTGAACATGCGACGGAACTCGAGCTGGGCAAGGTTTTCTTCCAGGCCTTCCAGTTCGGTCACGACATCGCCGACGGCACCTTCGTCACCCTCCTCGACCGCCATGTCGAGCAGGTCCTGGCAGTCAGCCAGGCCGTTGGACAGCTTGTCGAGGGTCTCGACCACCTGCGCCAGCATGGCACGTTCGCGGCCCAGGGCCTGAGCGTACTCGGGCTTGTTCCAGACGTTGGGGTCTTCCAGCTCGCGGTTGACTTCGATCAGACGATCAGCTTTGTGATCGTAGTCAAAGATACCCCCGAATGGACTGGGAGCGTTCGGTGAGGTCCTTGATGGTGTTCAGGATCGGTTGGATTTCCATGGCTCTGGCTACTCGCACGAATTCGGTGAAAAGCCTGCGAGTATAACGCCATTCATGCCAGGGCGGCAGCCCCGCCGGGCAGCCACTGCACTTGCCCATTGCAGGGGCGACCCGGCTGCACAGCTCCCAGGGTTTCGCGCAATGCGCGCTGGTTTCAGGCAACCCCGACCTGGTTACGCCCGCTGTTCTTGGCCAGGTACAGCCCCTTGTCCGCCGCCGAAATCAACTGCCGGCAATGACTGCCGACACTCGGCGTCTGCGTCGCCAGGCCAATGCTCACGGTCAGGCGCGATTCCGGTTGCGGGGCACTGTGCGGAATATTCAGACCCAGCACGGTCTGGCGCAGCTTTTCCGCAATCAGCCGTGCACCACCTGGCGAGGTGTTGGGCAGCACCAGGGCGAACTCCTCGCCGCCATAGCGCGCCGGCAGGTCGCTTGGGCGCGAGCAGGAGCCGCGGATCGCTTCGGCCACCTGGCGCAACGCTTCGTCACCGGCCAGATGGCCGAAGCTGTCGTTGTAGGCCTTGAAGTAGTCGACATCGATCATCAACAGCGACAGTTGCTGCTGCTCGCGCATGGCGCGGCGCCACTCCAGTTCCAGGTACTCGTCGAAGTGGCGGCGGTTGGACAGCCCGGTCAGGCCATCGGAGTTCATCAACCGCTGCAGCATCAGGTTGGTGTCGAGCAGCTGCTGCTGGCTGACACGCAAGGCGCGATAAGCCTCGTCACGCTGCAGCAGGGTGAGGTAGGAGCGCGAGTGATAGCGGATACGCGCCACCAGCTCGATGGTGTCCGGCAGCTTGACCAGATAGTCGTTGGCCCCGGCGGCGAAGGCCGCACTCTTGACCAGCGGGTCCTCCTTGGTCGACAGGACGATGATCGGGATATCCTGGGTCGCCGGGTTGTTGCGGTACTCGCGCACCAGCGTCAGACCATCCAGGCCCGGCATGATCAGATCCTGGAGGATCACCGTCGGCTTGATGCGCATGGCCTGGGCTACCGCCTGGTGTGGATCGGCACAGAAGTGGAAGTCGATGTTTTCCTCGTGGGACAGCCCACGACGCACCGCCTCGCCGATCATCGCCTGGTCGTCGACCAGCAGGACCATCGCGGCGCTTTCGTTGATCGTCGTGAAACCATCGATCGGTAGGTCATTCATCCCTATTCACCAGGTCACTACCGGCCAGGCGGCGTGACTCAATACATATCGTCATTTCGGAAAGATTTCCACAAGTCGCCCGGCAATTCGCTCCAGCGGCCGTATCTCGACCGCCGCCTGGATCGCTGCGGCGGCCTTGGGCATGCCATACACCGCACTGCTTTGCTGGTCCTGGGCGATGGTCAGGAAGCCCTGCTCGCGCATCCACTTCAGGCCCTGCGCGCCATCGCGGCCCATGCCGGTGAGCAGCACGCCCACCGCATCGCTGCGCCAGAAGCGCGCCACGCTCTCGAAGAACACGTCGATCGAGGGGCGGTAGATTTCGTTGACCGGCTCGGCGGTATACGCCAGCTGGCCATTCTGCAACAGCCGGATGTGGTGGTTGGTACCTGCCAGCAACACCTGCCCCGGCTGCGGTGGTTCACCCTCGCGGGCCAGGCGTACCGGTAGCCCGGACACACCGCTCAGCCATTCGGCCATACCGGCGGCGAACACCTGATCGACATGCTGGACCAGCACGATGGCCGCCGGAAAATCCCGTGGCAGTCCCTTGAGCAACACTTCCAGCGCAGCCGGGCCGCCCGCCGACGAACCAATGGCCACCAGGCCGCAGCGAAGCACTGGGTTGCGCACCGGCACCGCCTCGGTGCGCGCCGCGCTGGAGCGCTGCTGGCCGATCAGCCAGCTGATGTTGAGAATCTTGCGCAGCAACGGTGCCGCCGCCTCCCGGGCATCGCCCGCGCCCAGTGCCGGCGTGTCGACCACATCGAGGGCGCCGTGGCCCATGGCCTCGAACACCCGGTGCACATTCTGCTTGCGATCCACGGTGACGATGACGATGGCGCAAGGGGTTTCGGCCATGATCCGGCGAGTCGCCTCCACGCCATCCATCACCGGCATGATCAGGTCCATGAGGATCAGGTCCGGCGTCTGCTCGGCACACTTGTGCACGGCCTCGGCACCATTGCCGGCCACCCAGATCACTTCGTGCGCAGGCTCGAAGGCCAGCGCACGGCGCAAGGCTTCGACAGCCATGGGCATATCATTGACGATGGCGATCCTCATCCCTGGGCTCCTCCAATCAACTCCTCCACCGCATCCAGCAACGCATCGTCATGGAAGCTGGCCTTGGCCAAATAATAGTCGGCGCCTGCATCCAGTCCACGTCGGCGGTCCTCTTCCCGGTCCTTGTAAGACACCACCATCACCGGCAACGACTGCAGGCGATTGTCGCGACGCACCAGGGTGACCAGCTCGATACCGTCCATGCGCGGCATGTCGATGTCGGTGATCAGCAGGTCGAAGTCTTCGCTGCGCAGGGCGTTCCAGCCATCCATGCCATCGACCGCCACCGCTACGTCGTAGCCCCGCGTACCCAGCAGCTTGCGCTGGAGCTCGCGTACCGTCAGCGAGTCGTCGACCACAAGGATGCGCTTGCGCGCCACTCCCCGGCCCGCCCGTGCCCCGCGATCGATACGCTCCAGGCGCCCGGTGCTCAGCAGCTTGTCCACCGAGCGCAAGAGGTCTTCGACATCGATGATCAGCACCACCGAGCCATCGTCGAGCAAGGCGCCGGAGGAAATGTCCTGGACCTTGCCCAGACGCGGGTCGAGCGGCATCACCACCAGCACTCGCTCGCCGATCAGGCGCTCCACGGCCACACCGTACAGTTGCTCGCGCTCGCGAATGACCACCACGCGCAGGTTGTCCGCCTCCTCCTGCGCCGCCGGACGGTTGAGCAACTGGCTTGCGGCGACCAGGCCGATATGGCGGTCTTCGTGCCAGAAGTGCTGGCGACCTTCGATCTGGACGATGGCCTCGGCCGGTACATCGAGAGTGCGTTCGATGTGCGCCAACGGGAAGGCGTAGGCTTCGCCACCGACCTCGACCACCAGGCTGCGCACCACCGACAGGGTCAGCGGTACCTCCAGGTGGAAGCAGCAGCCCTGCCCCGCCACCTGAGTGAGCTCGATGGACCCGCGCAGTTCGCGCACCATGTGCTGCACCGCGTCCAGGCCGACGCCTCGTCCAGACACCTCGGTGACCTGGTCACGCAGGCTGAAACCGGGCAGGAACAGGAAGGTCAGCAGCTCGGCCTCGCTCATCTGCGCCACGGTCTCGGCGGGCGACAGTGCCCGATCGACGATGCTGCGGCGCAGGCGCTCAAGGTCGATGCCCGCACCGTCGTCGCTCAGTTCGAGAATCAGCAACCCGGCCTGGTGCGATGCGCGCAGGCGCAGCGTGCCGTCACTGGGCTTGCCCGCCAACAGGCGTCGCTCGGGCTGCTCGATGCCATGGTCGACAGCATTGCGCAGCAAGTGCGTGAGCGGCGCCTCGAGTTTTTCCAGCACATCACGGTCGACCTGGGTCTTCTCGCCCTCGATCAGCAGCCGCACCTGCTTGCCCAGGGAGCGCCCAAGGTCGCGCACCATGCGGCTCTGCCCGGTCAGCACATCGGCGAAGGGACGCATCCGGCAGGCCAGCGCAGTGTCGTACAGCAACTGCGCGCGCTGGCTCGCCTGCCAGCCGAACTCGTCGAGGTCGGCAGCCTGCTGCTGGAGGATCTGTTGGGTTTCGGCGAGCAAGCGCTGGGTCTGGGCCAGGGCGTCGAGCACCTCGGCGCTCTGCCCGCTGCCCTCGAGCTGGCTCTTGAGCCCGTCGAGGGCGCGCATGCCTTGGCCATGCATGCGCTTGAGGCGCTGCAGGCTGGCGAGATAGGGCTTGAGCCGCTGGGTTTCCACCAGCGACTTGCTCGACAGGTCGAGCAGGCTGTTCAGGCGGTCGGCGGTGACCCGCAGCACGCGCTCCGCGCCCTCGCCTGCGCGCTTGCCGCCCCTGGCTGCGGGCGCAGGCTCCACTTCCGCCTCGGGCTCGACAGGCGTCGTCGGCACCTCGGGCGGCATCGCCAGCGGCGAAGGCGTGGCCGCACCGCCGGCAGCATCCGGCGCGGGTGCCGAAGAAGGGTCGAGCAACATGGCCATCTGCACCAGGAACGCCGGCACCGCCGTTTCGGCCTGGGTATCCCCGGGTGTTGCAATGCGCATCAGCAGGTCAGTGCCCTGCAACAAGGCATCGATGTGCTCAGGGCGCAGCAACAGGCGGCGCTCCTGGGCCGCGACCAGGCAATCCTCCATGACATGAGCGACGCTGACGCCGGCATCGATGCCGACGATACGCGCGGCGCCCTTGAGGGAGTGCGCTGCGCGCATGCAGGCTTCCAGCTGGTCGACCTGGGCCGGATTGCGCTCGAGGGCCAACAGCCCGGCACTGAGCACTTGGGTCTGGGCCTCGGCCTCAAGGCTGAACAGTTCGAGCAACGATGCGTCGCGCATTTGCTCCGGGGTCATGACAGGCTCCGCTTCACGGCAGACAGGAGGTGTTGGTCATCGAGTACGCGCACACTGCGGCCACGCCATTGCAATACCGCCAGCGTGAAGTGGGCCGCGTCGTGCTCCTCGTGCAGGCGCGAAGTGTCCAGCCGATGGATGCCGTCGATCTCGTCGACCGGCAATACCACCGGGCCACCTTCGGCAGCCAGGATCAACATCCGTGGCATCACCCGGCCGCTACGCTCCTGTGTCGGCGCCAGCTCCATGCCCAACAGGTCGGCGAAGGACAGGCACGGCACCAGCGCACCTCGCACGTTGGCGACCCCCTGCAACATCCGCGAACGCTGGTGCGGCAGCGAGTGAACGGCCTGCAGCGGCGCGATCTCCGCCAGGCAGGCCGTGGCCAGCGCCAGCCATTCCTCCCCCAGCCTGAACAGCAGCATGGAACGGCCGACAGTGCCCTGTTCCACCTGCACGGTCTCGACATGCTCGTCCTGCAACAAGGTGTAGCGGTCGAGCAGGCGGGTAGCCGCCGCGGCATACACTTCGCAATTGCGGCAGTGGATGTGCCGGTCCAGCAGGGGACATTGCTTGTCGCCATGGACACCGATGCGATTCCAGCAGTCGTCGATATCTTCATGGTCCCGGGCGATCAGGTCCATCGAGTAGGCACCGCTCATCGTTCAGACTCCCTGCCCGCCCGCGCCGCCCGCTCCTGCAGGCGCCGAGCCCCTGTGACATCCCCCTGGGATGCCAACAGCGTGGCCAGGTGCAGCAGCGCCTCGGTGTGCTGGGGCTCGAGGTACAGGGCCTTGCGGTAATGCTTGAGTGCTTCGCCGGCATCGCCCTGGGTATCGCTGAGCAGCCCCAGCCAGTAGTAGACCTGCGCCGCGGGTTCGAACAGACGCAAGTAGCGCTCGCAACTGGCGCGGGCCTGCTCGCTGGCACCGGCATTGGCCTGGCGGGCGATGGCTGCCAGCAACTCGCTTTCGTTCTCGTTCATGGTCGCCAACGCAACCGGCCTGGCGGGCGGGCGGGGAGCACGGGCAAAGGGTGGTGCCGCCACGGGCATGGCGACTGGACGCGGCGAAGCCACCGGCGCGATGGCGGGCCGTGCCGACGGCACCGGGTTGACCGGCGGCTGTACGCCAAGCTGATCCTGACGCACGTAGGCGAACGACTGCGCGATGCCGATCGGCCGCATGCCCAGGCGCGCCAGCAAACTGCCCTCGGCCGGGCCGATGAACAGCACGCCATCGTCGTGGAGCAGCTGTTTCAGCACCTCGAAAACCCGCTGCTGGGTAGGTACGTCGAAATAGATCAGCAGGTTGCGGCAAAAGACAAAGTCATAGACTCCCTTGCGGCTGCGCAAGGCGGGATCGAGCACATTGCCAGGCTCCAGGCTGACCTGCTGGCGCACGCGCTCATGCAACCGGTAACTGTCATCGGTGCAGTCGAAGTGCCGCTCACGGAATGCCAGTTCACTGCCCCGGAACGAGTTGCGGCCATACACGGCCTGCTCGGCACGGGCGAGGGAGCTGGGGCTGATGTCCATGGCATCGATGCGCACGGCCGATGGAGACAGACCCGCATCGAGCAGCGCCATGGAAATCGAATAGGGCTCCTCGCCGGTCGAGCACGGCAGGCTGAGGATACGCAGCGGTCGTGATCCGGCCAGCTCGACCAGGCGTTTTTGCGCCAGCCCGGCCAATGCCGTGAACGATTCGGGATAACGGAAGAACCAGGTCTCGGGGACGATCACTGCCTCGATCAACGCCTGCTGCTCGCCGGGCGATTGCTGCAGGCGCAGCCAGTAGTCGTCGAGGTCACGCGCGGCAAGTACCACGCACCGCTGGCGCAGGGCCCGCTCGACCATCGGCGCGCCCACCGAGTCCACATCCAGGCCGATGCGCTCCTGCAGGAAGCGGAAGAAGCGTTGTTCGATCATCCTGCCACCTGCGCGGATTGATCCGGGAACAACAGCAGGCGTACGGCATCGCTCAACAGGTCGTCAACCTGGATGCGCTGCAACAGCCCCTGTGCATCCTGTCGCACAGGGCCCAGGTAACGCGCCTCGCTGTTGTCCAGCCCATAGGGCTGGAACTCGTCGGGTTGGCAACGCACGGTGTTGGTCGCCTGTTCGAGCACCAGCCCCAGTTGCAGGCCATTGCCATAACGCACCAGTACCAGGCGCGTGCTGGTGCGCTGCGGTGCAGGCGCGCCGAAGGTAAGGGACGACAGGTCGATGACCGGTACCAGCGCGCCGCGATGCCCGAGGATCCCGGCGACCCAGACGGGCGCCTGGGCGATGGGTTTGAGCGGGCGCAGCGGCAGCACCTCTATCACTTCGCGCACATCCAGGGCAAAGCGCTGTTCGCCAATATGGAACAGCAGGTACAACACGCCCTTGGCTTCGGCCGGCCGCTGATCATGCGGTTGCAGATCGTTCATCGCCGTCAGACTTTGAAGCGCGAGACACCGCCACGCAGCCCGGCAGCCACCTGGCTCAGTTCGTCGATGGCGAAACTGGCCTGGCGCAACGACTCGACCGTCTGCGTGCTGGCATCACTGAGCTGGGCCAGCGCCTGGTTGATCTGCTCGGCGCCGGTGGCCTGGGCCTGCATGCCCTCGTTGACCATCAGGACCCGTGGCGCCAGCGCCTGCACCTGATGAATGATCTGACTGAGCTGCTCGCCTACCTGCTGCACCTCGAACATGCCGCGGCGCACTTCCTCGGAGAACTTGTCCATGCCCATGACCCCAGCCGACACCGCGGACTGGATCTCGCGCACCATCTGCTCGATGTCGTAGGTGGCCACTGCGGTCTGGTCGGCCAGGCGGCGCACTTCGGTGGCCACCACGGCAAAACCGCGGCCGTACTCACCGGCTTTTTCCGCCTCGATGGCCGCGTTGAGCGACAGCAGGTTGGTCTGGTCGGCGACCTTGACGATGGTCACCACCACCTGGTTGATGTTGCTGGCCTTCTCGTTGAGGATGCCCAGCTTGGCGTTGACCAGGTCGGCGGCGCCCATCACCTGATGCATGGTTTCCTCCATGCGCGCCAGGCCTTGCTGGCCGGACCCGGCAAGGCTCGAAGCCTGGTCGGCGGCACTGGTCACCTCGGTCATGGTACGCACCAGGTCACGCGAGGTCGCGGCGATCTCGCGCGAGGTGGCGCCAATTTCCGTGGTGGTTGCAGCGGTTTCGGTGGCCGTGGCCTGCTGCTGCTTGGAGGTGGCGGCGATCTCGGTGACGGAGGTGGTCACCTGCACCGATGAACGCTGGGCCTGGGCCACCAGGTTGGCAAGCGCCTCGCCCATTTCATTGAAACCATTCTCGATGGCGCCGAACTCATCCTTGCGGTCCAGGTTCAGGCGCGCGCTGAGGTCACCCGAGCGCAGCTTGTCGAGGGCATGCACGATGCGCTGCATGGGAGCACTGATGGCGCGCATCAGCAGCAGGCCGCAGATACCAGCAGCGACAATCGCCAGGATCAGCGAAACGATCATGCTGCCCTTGGCGGTGGCCACGGCGCTGACGATCTCGCGGGTGGCGGCATTGGCGGATTCGGTATTGCGGTCGATCACCGAGTTCAGGTGCTTGCGCCCGTCGGTCCAGGCCGGTGTCAGTACTTCGGCGATCAGGCGCTCGGCTTCGGGGTAGTTCTTCTCGCGGTAGGCTGCCAGGACCTGGTCGACCACCTTGACGTAGGCCTCCTCGAGACGCACGAAGGTGTCGAAGGATGCCTGGTCCTCCGCATCCTGGATCGTGCCCTGGTAGTTGGCCATCTGCGCCCTGAGGCGGTCGTGGAACCCCTTGAACAGCTCGAGGTCGGCCGAGGTCAGCTCGCGATGGTTGGACAAGCCGACCAACTGCTGGCTGGCGACGTAACTGTCGACCCAGGCGCTGCGGATCATCGAGCTGTAGTAGATCCCCGGAATGCTGTCCGTGCCCACTGCCTGCTCGCTGGCTTCGATGGTCACCAGGCGTGAATACGCCGCTACGATCATCAACAGCATGATGGCGATGATCACGGCGAAACTTGCCAGGATCCGTTGGCGCAAGGTCCAGTTCTTCACAATCAGCCCTCAGGAATTCTTCACGAGCGGGAAAATCGTCGAAGTATAGCCTAGGCGCCAGGCGCGTTATCGGTTGAATTGCGGAGTATTCCGGCATCCCTGCCGATTAAATAGCCAATCGCCACATCACTGCGCTGCAGCGTCCCGTACCTGGCGTTCCAGTTCCTCACGCAAGTTCGGGTCCAGGCGCAATTGGCGGGCCAGTTCGTCAAGGTAGGCGCGCTCCATGAAGTGTTCCTGATCGACCATCATCACACTGGCCAGGTACATCTCTGCGGCCATTTCAGGGGTCTGTGCGGCACGGGCCACTTCGGCAGGATCGAGCGGCTTGTTCAGCTCGGCATGCAGCCAGGCCTGCAGCTCGCGATCGCTGTCCAGGCGCACGAACTCGCCCTCGATCAGTTCACGCTCGCGCTCATCGATATGACCGTCGGACTTGGCCGCCGCCACCAGCGCCTTGAGCACCGCCTGGCTGTGTTGCTCGGCTTGGGCCGGCGGCAGGCGATCGAGGGTCTGTGGCTCCTGCGCAGGGGCCTGGCCCTGGCGCGCCTGCCAGTTGCCATAGGCTTTGTAGGCCAGCACGCCAAGGGCGGCGAGGCCACCGTAGGTGAGTGCCTTGCCACCGTACTTGCGCGCCTTCTTGCTGCCCAGCAGCAGGCCCATGGCCCCGGCCGCCAGCGCCCCGCCTCCGGCACCGGAAAGCAGGCCGCCAAGGCCAGAGCCCTTGCCTTGGCCACCCCCGAGCAGATCACCAAGACCGGGCACCTTGCCCGCCCCGCCCTTGCCCTGCTGGTTCTGCAGCAGTGACTGGCCGGACTTGAGCAGTTGATCGAGCAGACCACGGGTGTTCATCTGGATGACTCCTGGACGGATAGGAAAGCTCCAGAGTAGGCCCGCAGCCTGAATTCTCCCTTAACGCATTTGCTTCGGGATGTTGCATCCGGCCAGTCGAACGGGACGCGGATCCATCACTCCCGCAGATCCGACTCATGAATCGGATTGGCCCGGCTGGTCGCACGTTGGTACTGCGCAGGCCAGGTTGCCTTGTTGCCACCCAGGTCATCGTCGGCATGCAGCGGCCAGTAAGGATCGCGCAGCAGTTCGCGGGCGAGGAAGATCAGGTCGGCCTGACCGGTACGCAGGATGTGTTCGGCCTGGGCGGGTTCGGTGATCATGCCCACGGTGCCGGTGGCGACTTCCGACTCCTTGCGCACCCGCTCGGCGAAGCGGGTCTGGTAACCCGGGCCGGTGGGGATCTCGGCATTGACCGAGGTGCCGCCCGAGGACACGTCGATCAGGTCGACCCCCAGCGCCCTCAGACGACGCGCCAGCTCGACCGTCTCGTCTGGGTTCCAGCCATCCTCGACCCAATCGGTGGCCGATACCCGCACGAACAGCGGCAGCTCCTGCGGCCATACCTCACGCACGGCCTCGGTCACCTGAAGCGTCAGACGAATACGGTTCTCGAAGCAGCTGCCGTACTCGTCACGCCGCTGGTTGCTCAGCGGCGAAAGAAACTGATGCAGCAGGTAGCCGTGCGCCGCATGGATTTCGACGACCTTGAACCCGGCTGCCTTGGCACGCTCGGCGGCCTGGACGAAGGCCTGGACAACACCCTGGATCTCATCGTGGCTCAGCTCGCGCGGCGGCGTATGCTCCGGATCGAAGGCGATCTTCGAAGGCCCGACCGGCTGCCAGCCGCCGTCCTCGACCTTGACGCTGCCGTGCTTGCCGAGCCAGGGACGATGGGTGCTCGCCTTGCGCCCGGCATGCGCCAGCTGAATGCCCGGAATGGCGCCCTGGGAAGTGATGAAGCGGGTGATACGTTGCAGTGGGACGATCTGGTCGTCGTTCCACAACCCGAGGTCTTCGGCGGTGATTCTTCCGTCGGCAGTGACAGCCACCGCCTCGGTGATCACCAGCCCGGCGCCACCGACGGCGCGACTGCCCAGGTGGACAAGGTGCCAGTCGTTGGCCAGGCCATCGACGCTCGAGTACTGGCACATTGGCGAAACCGCAATGCGATTGGGCAGGGTCAGCTGACGCAGGGTATACGGCTCAAGCAGCAGGCTCATGAGGGGACCTCCCAAGGACTCCAATGGTGATCCGGCCCGGACACTCGTGTGCGGCCGTGGCCCGGTACCGGTCTTCTCTGAGACTAGACCAGATTACCCTGGGGGGAGGTTCCGCCGGATGGACGCCCCGCGCTGAGGGCTGCCCTCTGTCAGCGCGGCTCCATGTGCGCAATCATCAGTTGCACGCTTTCATTGCCGCGAAACTCGTTCACATCGAGCTTGTAGGCCACCTCCACCCAACGCACCGTCGGGTTGGGCCACACGTCGCGGTCGATACCGAAGGCGATCCCATCGAGTTTCACCGAGCCGCACTCGCTCTTGAGCACCACTTTCAGATGCCGCTCCCCCACCACGCGCTGTTCGACCATCTGGAACACGCCATGGAACAGCGGCTCGGGAAAATGCTGCCCCCAAGGGCCGGCATTGCGCAGGGCGCGGGCCAGGTCCAGATGAAACTCCTCGACCGCCAGGGTGCCGTCGGACAGCAGGCGCCCGGTCAGGTCGTCCTCGCACAACTGGCGCCGCACCTCTTCGTCGAACGCATCGGCAAAGGCCTGGAAATTGGCCTCAGGCAGCGACAAGCCTGCGGCCATGGCGTGGCCGCCGAACTTGCTGATCAGGTGCGGCTGGCGTGCGGCCACGGCATCCAGCGCATCGCGGATATGGAAGCCCGGCACCGAACGGGCAGAGCCCTTGAGCATGCCCTCGCCCGCATCGGCAAAGGCGATGGTCGGTCGGTGGTAGCGCTCCTTCAGGCGCGAGGCGAGGATGCCGATCACACCTTGGTGCCAGTCGGGGTCGAACAGGCACAGGCCATAGGGCATGGACTCGATCGGCAGGTCCTTGAGCTGGGCCAGGGCTTCGCGCTGCATGCCCTGCTCGATGGACTTGCGATCCTGGTTGAGCCCGTCCAGTTGCCCGGCCATGTCCAGCGCAACGGCGGCGTCTTCGCACAGCAGGCATTCGATGCCCAGGCTCATGTCGTCCAGCCGACCGGCGGCGTTGAGCCGTGGCCCGAGGATGAAACCCAGGTCGGTCGAGGTGATGCGCCGATGATCGCGCCGCGCCACTTCGAGAATTGCCTTCAACCCAGGACGAGCACGCCCGGCACGGATGCGCTCGAGCCCCTGGTGCACGAGGATACGGTTGTTGGCGTCCAGCGGCACCACGTCGGCGACACTGCCCAACGCCACCAGGTCGAGCAGTTCGCCAATGTTCGGTTGGGCCTGCGTCTCATAGCGTCCAAGGCTGCGCAGACGGGCACGCAGGGCCATCAGCACGTAGAAGATCACCCCTACCCCGGCCAGCGACTTGCTGGGGAAGATGCAGCCTGGCTGGTTCGGGTTGACGATCGCATCGGCGTCGGGCAACTGCTCGCCAGGCAGGTGGTGGTCGGTGACCAGGACCTTGAGCCCGGCAGCCTTGGCCGCCGCCACGCCATCGACACTGGAGATACCGTTATCGACAGTGATCAGCAGTTGCGGCTGACGCTGCAACGCCACCTGCACGATCTCCGGGGTCAGGCCATAGCCGTACTCGAAGCGATTGGGCACCAGGTAATCCACATGGGCCGCACCCAGCAGTCGCAGCCCCAGCACACCTACGGTGCTGGCGGTGGCGCCATCGGCGTCGAAGTCGCCAACGATCAGGATGCGCTGACGCAGGTCCAGGGCCTCGACCAACAGGTCGACGGCCGCCTCGATTCCTTTAAGTTGCTGGTACGGCAACAGGCGCGCCAGGCTCTTGTCCAGTTCGGACTCGCTCTGCACGCCGCGGGCGGCATACAGCCGGGTCAACAGGGGCGGCAGGTTGCCAAGGAAGGGCAGTGCCGATGGCAGGGGGCGGGGTTCGATACGCATGGGGTCTTCGGCTGTCAGATCGGATCAGGTCAGCCGCGCTCACCGAGCAGCCACTGCAATTGGACTTCGTGCTGGCCACGGTCGTCGGTGACGAATACCGTGCCTTCACTGATCATCACATCCCATTTGATGGTACGCGGCATGTCGGTGGCCAGAACCTCCAGGACTTCCTGCGGGACAGCAGCGATGCTCAGGTTTTTCAGGCCCTTGACCGCGCCGACCACCTTGTTCTCCCACACCCGCAAGCTGCCATAGGCCAGCAGGCTGGTGCGCTCGGTACGGCGCGAGCACCAGGTGAGACGGTCGGCGTCGGGCTGGCCGACTTCGATCCAGTGCAGGATGCGATCATCCAGGCTTTTTCCCCACAGGGCGGCCTCATCGACATCCGACAGACCGCGGCCGAACGACAGGTTCTCGTTGTACCAAAGGGCGTAAGCCAGCAGACGGACGGCCATGCGTTCCTCGGTCTCCGACGGGTGACGAGCGATCGTCTGACGCACGTTTTCGTACACGCCGCGGTCGAGGTCGGTCAGATTCAGTTCGAACTTGTAGGTGGTGGAAGGCTGGGCCATGGGAAAGGGGCTTCTTTGGAGAAAGTCGCAGAGTTTAACCGATCCGAGTTTGTTGGGGTGGGTGGTTGCGCATCTGCGTGCACTGGACTCTGCCTTGCAACAGTATCTGCCATTGACCAGCTGTGATAAAACCAAGCCTCTTTTCTGTCGCCACGGACGCACCATGCCCACCCCCGCCAAACCCCTCGCCGGTCTGAAGGTCATCGAGCTCGGCACCTTGATCGCCGGCCCCTTCGCTTCGCGTATCTGCGCCGAATTCGGCGCCGAGGTGATCAAGGTCGAATCACCTGATGGCGGCGATCCGCTGCGCAAGTGGCGCAAACTGTATGAAGGGACTTCGCTGTGGTGGTTCGTCCAGGCACGCAACAAGCAATCGCTCACGCTCAACCTCAAGCACCCCGAAGGACGCGAGATCCTCAAGCAATTGCTGGCCGATGCTGACATCCTGATCGAGAACTTCCGCCCTGGCGTGCTGGAGAAACTCGGCCTTGGCTGGGAGGTACTGCATGCCCTCAACCCACGCCTGGTAATGGTACGCCTGTCAGGCTTCGGCCAGACCGGGCCGATGAAGGACCAGCCAGGCTTCGGTGCCGTCGGCGAGTCCATGGGGGGCCTGCGTTACATCACCGGTTTCGAGGATCGTCCGCCCGTGCGCACGGGCATTTCCATCGGCGACTCGATCGCCGCCCTCTGGGGCGTGATTGGTGCGCTGATGGCCCTGCGCCACCGCGAAGTCAATGGCGGTGAAGGACAGGTGGTGGATGTGGCGCTGTACGAGGCAATCTTCGCGATGATGGAAAGCATGGTGCCGGAGTTCGATGTGTTCGGTTTCATTCGCGAGCGCACCGGCAACATCATGCCGGGCATCACCCCCTCCTCCATCCACACCAGCGCCGACGGCCGGCACGTGCAGATCGGCGCCAACGGCGATGCGATCTTCAAACGCTTCATGCAGGCCATCGGCCGCGACGACCTCGCCGAGGATGCAACCCTGGCCAGCAACGATGGCCGTGACCTGCGTCGCGACGAGCTGTACGGGGTGATCGACCGCTGGGTCAACAGCCTGCCGCTGGAACAGGTGATGCAGGCGCTGAACGACGCAGGCGTGCCTGCCAGCCGCATCTATTCGGCCGAGGACATGTTCAGCGACCCGCAATTCCTCGCCCGGGAAATGTTCCTTCAGGCGAAGCTCCCAGACGGCAAGCCCTTCAAGATGCCGGGTATCGTGCCCAAGCTGTCGCAGACACCCGGCTCCACGGAGTGGGTCGGGCCTGCGCTGGGAGAGCACACGGCGACACTGCTCGCCGGGCTGGGCTATAGCACTGCCGAGGTGGCACGCCTGCGCGAGCAGGGGGCGGTCTGATCGGGCGTCGAGCAAGCATGATGCGCATGTTTGTGCTGCTCTGCGTCCTGCTGCTGCCCTGGCAGCAGGGCCAGGCCCGCGAGCGCCTGACCTGGCTGGTACGCGACCTGCCACCGTTCACCATTTTCGAAGGCCAGGAAAAGGGCCAGGGCGTGGTCGATCGCATGCTGCCTCTGCTCATCGAGCAGATGCCCGAGTACGATCACACAATCCTTCGGGTAAATCGCGCGCGCGGCATCCAGATGCTCCAGGAACGCAACTTCACCTGCGACCCGACCCTGCTATGGACACCGGAACGCGCCCATTTCGTGCATTTCTCCCAACCCTCCCTGCCCATCCTCAGTGGCGGGCTGATCATCCGCAAGGCAGACCTGGGACTACTGGAAGAGTCCGAGGAAGGCACGCCTGTGGACCTGAAGCAGATGCTGGTACGACCAGGCCTGAAGCTGGGAATAGTGGCCCAGCGCAGCTACGGGGTCGTGGTCGACGAGATCCTGAGCCAGTTGCCAGAAACCACCCTGAGCCGCCACTACGGCAACGATGCCACCGCCAACCTCCTGCAGATGCAGCAACTGGGGCGCCTGCAACTGGTCCTGGGCTACTGGCCGGAGGTGCGCTACCTGATCCAGCAGCAGGGCGGCTCGCTGGACAGCTACCAGTTCCACCCGATCAAGGGGGCGAATCGCTACCAGTTTCTGCATGTGGGCTGCTCCGACACGCCACTGGGACGCGAAGCCATCGCCCATATCGACAAGCTGTTGCCGCACCTGCGCCAGGAAGTACTCCCCGAGTTCTACGCCAGCTGGCTCGACCCCGAACTGCGCACAGAGTACCTGGAGCAGACACGGCACCTGGTCGAGGAGCTTCCCTCTGCAGCCAACGTCCAGCCATGACGCAGACAAAAGAAACCCCGGATGCTGGGGAAGACATCCGGGGTCAACTCAAAGCCCTTTAGCGGACTCTGTACGGCGATCCAACGCTACCGGAGCAAAGCAGCGTTCGAACACCCTATAAAGTCTGACGAGACACTCAGGCAAAGGTTCCCTGAGGTTGATGTCGGTGTTGCAAGGCCGCGATCACACAAGGCTGCAGACGCCCCTCGACGATCTGCAGGTCGCGGTGCAGACCGTCGACCAGATCGACCAGCAAGCGTTGCTCCTGTAGCTGGCGCACACTCACGGCGCGGCGCAACACCTCGTTGCCCTGCGCATCGAGCAAGGTGAGTTGGCGATTGCCGCGCGCATCTACTTCGTCGAGGCGGGTGTGATAAGGGGACAGGGCATCGTTGAGCAGGGAGCAGATTCTTTCCATCCGGCGTACTCGCTTTGTCGGGGACCTATCGGAACTGACCGCCAGGCACTTCGGAAAGTTCGCCCGCACGCGCCTGTATCAGCGAGCATGCGTGGGCAACATGACCGTTTCGATATCCCGCCCGGAGTTCCTGCGCGGCGGCCGACGCAGCCGCTGCAATGCCGCCTGCAACCCCCTCACCGACAACGGCCAGGGCAATTGGGCAACCACCCACTGCCCCTGACGCTGGGCCTCGACAGCGAGATCAGGGCCGCGCACAGGGGGATGTCCGACGAACAGCAGCGCACGCGCATGGCCTTGCCGGGTCACGTGCTTCAACAGTGCCTGGGCGCTCAGCGCCGGCATGCCATGGTCGATGATGAGCATGTCCAAGGCTTGCATCTGCGCCATGCTTGCCTTGGCGCTGGCCAGATCGCAGGCAATGCGCACGTTGAAAACCCCCAGGGCATTGCAGGCCTGGTGCAGGGCGATCTGCTGGGCGGGACGAGACTGGACGATAAGGATGTTGAGCCGGTGCATGAGCCGCTCCTGAGGGCTGCGAGCCCTGATGGACAGGGCACACACTCTAGAAACGCAGCAGAGAGACTCAAATAAGAAAAATCTGAAAGCACCAAGGAAGATTCTGGTATTGCGAGAGCCGCCCAAACGCAAACGGGGCAAGCCGATGTTCCGACTTGCCCCGCCCGGTGCCGCCCAGTACTGCGATTTACAGCGGCTTGCCGCGGTTGCCGTGCTGGCTGACGAAGGCCTGGACCACCTTCAGGTCATTGGCCAGGACCGTGCAACGCTCCTCGCGGCTGAACAGGTCGCTCAAGTGCGCCGGCAACTCGAGGGCCTTGCCGACACCGGCCTTCTCCACCGCTTCGGGGAATTTGACCGGATGCGCGGTGCCCAGCACCACCATCGGCGTGTCCAGGCTGCGACGGCACTCGCGAGCGGCCTTGACGCCGATTGCGGTGTGCGGATCAAGCACTTCGCCGGTGGCCTTGAACACCTCGGCGATGGTCTCGCAGGTCTGCTCGTCGCTCACCGCCAGGGAGTCGAACAGCTTGCGCGCCTCGGTCCAGCGATCCTGCTCCACGCTGAAACCGCCACCTTGCTTGAAGTTGGCCATCAACTCGGCGATCGCTGCGCCGTTGCGACCGTGCAGGTCGAACAGCAGGCGCTCGAAGTTGGACGAGACCATGATGTCCATCGACGGCGACAACGTTGGGTGCAGGGCATCCTTGACGTACTGGTTGCCGCTCATGAAGCGGTGCAGGATGTCGTTGCGGTTGGTGGCCACCACCAGTTGGCTGATCGGCAGGCCCATGTTGCGTGCCAGGTAACCGGCAAAGATGTCGCCAAAGTTGCCGGTCGGGACCGAGAACGCGATCGAGCGCGCCGGGCCGCCCAACTGCAGTGCTGCATGGAAGTAGTAGACGATCTGGGCCATGATCCGCGCCCAGTTGATCGAGTTGACCGCCACCAGGCGAGTGCCCTTGAGGAAGGACTGATCGGCGAAGCTGGCCTTGACCATTTCCTGGCAGTCGTCGAAGTTGCCTTCGATGGCGATGTTGTGGATGTTGTCACCGAGGATGGTGGTCATCTGCCGACGCTGAACTTCCGACACACGCTGGTGCGGGTGCAGGATGAAGATGTCGACGTTGTCGCAACGGCGGCAGCCTTCGATGGCGGCAGAACCGGTATCGCCGCTGGTGGCGCCGACAATCACCACGCGCTCGCCACGCTTGACCAGCACGTGGTCGAGCAGACGGCCGAGCAGTTGCAGGGCGAAGTCCTTGAACGCCAGCGTTGGGCCGTGGAACAGTTCCATCACCCACTCGTTGCCATTCAACTGGCGCAGCGGCGCCACCGCGGCATGGGCGAAGGCACCGTAGGTTTCCTCCAGGATCTTCTTGAAGTCGGCGTCGGCGATGCTGCCGGTGACGAACGGGCGCATCACCCGGAAGGCCAGTTCGTGGTACGGCAGGCCGGCCCAGGACGCGATCTCTTCCTGGGTGAAGCGTGGCAGGTTCTCCGGCACGTACAGGCCGCCATCACTGGCAAGGCCAGCCAGCAGGACGTCTTCGAAATTCAGGGCCGGCGCCTGGCCGCGAGTACTGATATAGCGCATTGTGCAAACCTTCGGTTCTGGGCGCGGGGGGGGGGGGGGGGGCGGGGCCGGCGGGGGGGGGGGGGGGGGGGGGGCGGGGGGGGCGGGGGCGGGGGGGGGGGGGGGGGGCGGCGGGGGGGCCCCGCCGCTGAATTAATTGAGCTGTTCGACGCGGATGCGCACGACGTTGCCGACCACATCCTGCAGGGCTTCAAGGGCGACGATAGCATCGTTGATACGCTGCTCGACCACGCCGTGCGTCAGCAGGATCATCGGCACCAGGCCGTCCTGCTCCTCGGCTTCCTTCTGCATGATCGACTCTATGTTGATGCCACGCTCGGACAGGATGCTGGCGACCTGGGCCAGCACGCCTGGGTGATCCTTGGCCTGGATACGCAGGTAGTAGGCACTTTCGCAAGCCTCGATCGGCAGGATCGGGTGCGCCGACAGCGAATCCGGCTGGAAGGCCAGGTGCGGAACGCGGTTTTCCGGGTCGGAGGTCATGGCACGCACCACGTCGACCAGGTCGGCGACCACCGACGAAGCGGTCGGCTCCATGCCGGCACCGGCACCGTAATAAAGCGTAGACCCTGCAGCATCACCGTTGACCATCACCGCGTTCATCACGCCGTTGACGTTGGCGATCAGGCGGTCGCTCGGGATCAGCGTCGGGTGCACGCGCAGCTCGATGCCGTCGGCGGTACGGCGGGCCACGCCCAGGTGCTTGATGCGATAGCCCAGGGCTTCGGCGTAGTTGACATCGGCAGTGGTCAGGCGGGTGATGCCCTCGGTGTAGGCCTTGTCGAACTGCAGCGGAATACCAAAGGCGATGGAGGCCAGGATGGTCAGCTTGTGCGCAGCATCGATGCCCTCGACGTCGAAGGTCGGATCGGCTTCGGCGTAACCCAGCGCCTGGGCTTCGGCCAGCACGTCAGGGAAGGCACGGCCCTTTTCACGCATTTCGGTGAGGATGAAGTTGCCGGTGCCGTTGATGATCCCGGCCAACCAGTTGATGCGGTTGGCCGAGAGGCCTTCGCGGATCGCCTTGATCACCGGGATACCGCCGGCAACTGCCGCCTCGAAGGCCACGATCACGCCCTTTTCACGGGCCTTGGCAAAAATTTCGTTGCCGTGCACGGCAATCAGCGCCTTGTTGGCGGTGACCACGTGCTTGCCGTTCTCGATGGCCTTGAGCACCAGATCGCGGGCAATGGTGTAGCCACCGATCAGCTCGATGACGATGTCGATTTCGGGGTTGGTCGCGACTTCGAACACATCAGCGGTAATGGGGGTACCGGTAATCTGGCAGTTCGGGTTCTGCGAGCGCATGGCAATCTGAGCCACTTCAATACCGCGCCCGGCACGGCGGGCAATCTCCTCGGCGTTGCGCTGAAGTACATTGAAGGTACCGCCACCGACGGTCCCCAACCCACAGATGCCTACTTTGACCGGTTTCACTGTGAACTCCCCATTGAACGGCCGGCACCTGCGCCGACCGTGAAACATGCCGTCACCCCATGACGACGGCGTATTGAATGAATTACTTGGCGGCTTGCGCCTGGCCGGCCAGGGCCAGCTTGGCCACCTGCGGTGCCGGCTGGTAGCCCGGGATCACCTGGCCGCTTTCGAGCACGATCGCTGGCGTGCCGTTGACACCGATCGACTGGCCGAGCTGGAACTGCTTGCTGACCGGGTTGGCGCACTTGGCCGCCTTGATTTCCTTGCCGTCGACCATCTTGTCCATCGCCGCACGGCGATCGCTGGAGCACCAGACGGCCTGCAGTTGCTCGTCACCCGGCGAGCCCAGGCCCTGGCGCGGGAAGGCGACATAGCGCACTTCGATACCGCGCTTGTTCAGCTCTGGCACTTCAGCGTGCAGCTTGTGGCAGTACGGGCAGGTCGTGTCGGTGAACACGGTGATGTGCGATTTGGTTTCGCCCTTGGCCGGGTAAACCACCATCTCAGCCGCAGGAATGCCGTTGATCAGCTTGGCGATACCCTGGCGTTCGGTTTTCTCGGTCAGGTTGACCGGCTTGCCATCCTGGATCTGGTACAGGTAGCCCTGCATGACGAACTGGCCGTCTGCGCTGGCATAGAGCACGCGACCGCCCTGCAGCTTGACTTCGTACAAGCCGCCGACCGGGCTGCTGGCGACGCTTTCGATCGGTACTTCCAATTCCAGGGTCTTGAGTGTGTTGCGAATGGCCTGCTCGGCACCGGCAGTGACGTCGGTGGCCGCAGCAACGGCAAAGGTACTGGCCAGCGCCAGGGCGGCGGCGGCAAAAATCTGGGTCACGCGCATGGGGTACTCCTGAAGGCGGACGGGGACCGGAGGACGTCGCCTGCGGAAAAATCGCGGCGACCGGGCGGTCCCTGGTGCAAACCGCTCAAGCCTACCACATCAGGCCGCAGCGAAATCACTGTCTGATGGCCGCCGGGCGGAACATGAAAATCATTCATCCACGCGGATGGTGCTGGGCGTGCAACTGCTGCAAACGTGCCTTGGCGACGTGGGTGTAGATCTGCGTGGTGGAAAGGTCGCTGTGCCCCAACAGCATCTGCACCACCCTCAGGTCGGCCCCGTGATTGAGCAGATGCGTAGCGAAAGCATGGCGCAGGGTGTGCGGTGACAGCGGCTTGTCGATCCCGGCCACGCGGGCGTGATGCTTGATGCGGTGCCAGAAGGTCTGGCGGGTCATTTCCTCGCCCCGCAGGCTGGGGAACAGCACATCGCTGGGGCGCCCGTTGAGCAGCTCGGCCCGGCCGTCACGCAGGTAGCGCTCGATCCACAGCACCGCCTCCTCGCCCATCGGCACCAGGCGCTCCTTGCTGCCTTTGCCCATCACCCGCAGCACGCCCTGGCGCAGGTTGACCTGATCGAGGGTCAGGCTCACCAGCTCGGTGACCCGCAGGCCGCAGGCGTAGAGCACCTCGAGCATGGCGCGGTCGCGCTGGCCGATGGCTTCGGCCAGGTCCGGCGCCTTGAGCAACGCTTCGACATCTGCTTCAGACAGGGACTTGGGCAAAGGCCTACCCAGTTGCGGCATATCGACCTGCAAGGTCGGGTCGACACCTATGAGCTTCTCCCGCAGCAGATAACGATAAAAACCACGCACTCCAGAGAGAAAACGTGCAGTGGAACGCGGCTTGTAACCCTGATCGAAGCGCCAGGCAAGGTGGTCGAGGATCGAATCGCGACCTGCATCGGGCAACGTCACGCCACGCTCCTGCAACCAGCCATTGAACAGGGCCAGGTCGCTGCGGTAGGAAACGCGGGTGTTGTCGGACAGGCCTTTTTCCAGCCAGAGGGCATCGAGAAACTGATCGATCAGGGGGTGGTCCAGGGCGGGCATTCGGAGGGCTGCTGGGTGTTGAAAGTGGGCTAGTGTTTCACAGACGCATAATTGTTGTCTGTATCGGCGTCTTCGCGGGTAAACCCGCTCCTACAGGGATCGCGTAGCACCTGTGGGTTTACCCGCGAAAGGGCCCGCACTGGAGAACTCAGGCCTGAGCCAGTACTGGCACCGGCCGCTTGTCCTCGTCGATGGCGACGAAGCTGAAGACCCCATGAATCGCGCGCTCGCGGCCGTCGAGATACATGTTCTCGACGAACACATCGACCTGTACCTGCAAGCTGGTATTGCCCACCTTGATCACGCTGCCAACCAGCTCGACGATCGAGCCCGCCGGGATCGGGTGCTTGAAGTCGATGCGGTCGGTGGACACGGTCACCAGCGGCAGGCGGCAGAAACGCGTAGCGGCGATGAACGACACCTCGTCCATCCAGGCCAGCGCGGTGCCGCCGAACAAGGTGTTGTGGTGGTTGGTGGTGTTGGGAAAAACGGCCTTGGTCACGCGAGTGATCGACAGCTCGGTACGGCGCTGGATTTCCTGATCTCTTGGGGTGGTGGTCATGGGGTACTCACATTGCAAGGGAATGGCAGCGGAGCGACCTGCGAAGCAGGCAACACCAATACCACAGAATGCAAAAAAGCAGCCCGAAGGCTGCTTTTTCTCTCGCAAGGTGGCCGAAGCCACCGGTCAAACTGCACTCAGGACAGTTTTTCCTTGATGCGAGCGGCTTTGCCGGACAGGTCGCGCAGGTAGTACAGCTTGGCTTTACGCACGTCACCACGACGTTTCACGGCCAGGCTGTCGATCTGTGGGCTGTAGGTCTGGAAGGTACGCTCTACGCCAACGCCGCTGGAGATCTTGCGCACGGTGAAAGCGCTGTTCAGACCGCGGTTACGCTTGGCGATAACAACGCCTTCGAACGCCTGCAGACGCGAGCGATCGCCTTCCTTCACTTTAACCTGAACGACAATGGTGTCGCCTGGTGCGAAGGTCGGGATTTCCTTGCTCATCTGCTCGGCTTCGAGCTGCTGGATGATCTTGTTGGTCATGCTGTGCTCCTAAGATGGATAACTCGATCCACCATCGATACGTTAACTATCGTCCCGCTCGCGGAGGTATTCCTCGAGCAGCTTCTTCTCTTCTCCAGAAAGCGAGCGACTTTCCAGAAGATCGGCGCGTCGTTCGAAGGTCCTACCAAGGGACTGCTTCATTCTCCAACGCCGGATGTGTGCATGGTTGCCACTTAGCAACACGTCGGGTACACGCTGATCCGCATACACCTCAGGTCGGGTGTAGTGCGGGCAATCCAGCAGACCATCGGTGAAGGAGTCTTCCTCCGCCGAGTCCACATGCCCTAAAGCTCCGGGCAGCAGCCGCGTAACCGCATCGATCAGTACCATGGCCGGCAGCTCGCCACCGGAAAGTACATAGTCACCAATCGACCACTCCTCATCGACATGAGCTTCGATAAAACGCTCGTCGATGCCTTCATAACGACCGGCGATCAGGATCAACGATTCCTGTTCGGCCAGGCCTTTGACCGCCTGCTGAGTCAGCTTGCAGCCTTGTGGCGAGAGGTAGATCACCTTCGCCGATGCTCCGGTTGCCTGCCTGGCACTGGCCAGGGCGTCTTCCAGAGGCTTGATCTTCATCACCATGCCCGGACCACCGCCAAACGGCCGATCATCCACCGTGTGGTGGCGATCAGTGGTGTAGTCCCGTGGGTTCCAGCAGGTCACTTGCAGCAACCCCTGTTTCACCGCACGACTGGTAATGCCGTACTCCGTGATGGCCGAAAACATCTCGGGGAACAACGTGACGACTTCTACTCGAAGGTTACCCATCGTCTAGAAATCCGCGTCCCATTCGACTCGCATCACACCTGCTTCCAGGTCGATTGCCAGCACGCATTGCTCCGTATAGGGCAATAGACGCTCGCGATCATCCAGGCTGCCTGCGCAAGGCTTGACCACCATTACATCGTTCGCACCGGTCTCCAACAGGTGATCGACCTTGCCGAACAGTTGTTCGTCCTGGTTGATGACCTTCAGGCCCTGCAACTGGTACCAGTAGTACTCGTCGGCGGCCAGGTTGGGCAAAAGGCTCCGCGCAATGCAGATTTCGTAACCGCTCAGAAGACGGGCTTCATCGCGATCGTCGAGGCCTTTCAGTTTCACGACCAGGCCCTTCTGGGAGCCACGACCGTTGACCAGCTCGACCTGCTTTACCTTGCCTTCGTGCCGAAGCGTCCAGCGCGGATAATCCAACAGGTTTTCAATCGGATCGGTAAAGGAATACACCTTCACCTCGCCGCGAACGCCGTGAACCGAAAAAATCTTGCCAACGACGATGAGGTCGTCAGCCTTTTCTGGCGTCGCGTTCATACTGCTCAGGCAGCAGCCTTGGCAGCGTCCTTCAGCAGCTGAGCAACACGCTCAGACGGCTGCGCGCCCTGGCTCAGCCAGTAGGTGACGCGTTCCTGGTTGACCGACAGCTTGACTTCGGCGCCCGAGGCGATCGGGTTGAAGAAGCCAACGCGCTCAACGAAACGGCCGTCACGGGCGTTACGCGAGTTGGTCACGGTCAGGTGGTAGAAAGGGCGCTTTTTCGAGCCGCCACGGGCCAGACGAATGGTTACCATGTGAACATCGTTCCTATAGTCGGTACTGCAGTCAGTGCTGCAAATCTGAATGCCAAATAGGCACACGGGTGCCCAAAAGGCCGCATATTCTCAGGGAATACACGGACATTTGCAAATGGCTTTTTCGCAAGAGCCATGCAAAGCAATCCAGACCTGCCGCTTAAGCCGCTGTTTTGCGGCGCTTTCCCGCCAAGGCGGGGTCTGCCTGGCCGCCTATCAAGGCGACCAAGCGGATTCGGTTACAGCTTCGGCATGCCGCCGCCCGGCAGCATCCCGCCCAGGCCACGCATCATCTTGGCCATGCCGCCCTTGGCGGAGAATTTCTTCATCATCTTCTGCATCTGCTTGTGCTGCTTGATCAGCCGGCCGATATCCTGCACCTGCGTGCCGGAACCCAGGGCGATACGGCGCTTGCGCGAACCGCTGATCAGGTCGGGGTCACGGCGCTCGGCAGGGGTCATGGAGTTGATGATCGCTTCCATCTGCTTGAATTGCTTCTCGGCCGCACCCTGCGCGTTGCCCATCTGCGACAGGTTGACGCCACCGATGCTGGGCAGCTTGTCCATCAGGCCACCCAGGCCGCCCATGTTCTTCATCTGCTGCAGTTGGTCGCGGAAGTCTTCGAGGTCGAAGCCCTTGCCCTTCTTCAGCTTCTTGGCCAGCTTGTCGGCCTTGGCCTTGTCGATGTTCTGCTCGGCCTGCTCGATCAGGCTGAGCACGTCGCCCATGCCGAGGATGCGCGAGGCGATGCGGTCGGGGTGGAAAGGCTCGAGGGCTTCGGTCTTCTCGCCCATACCGATGAACTTGATCGGCTTGCCAGTAATGGCGCGCACCGACAGCGCGGCACCGCCACGGGCATCGCCATCGACCTTGGTCAGCACCACGCCGGTCAGCGGCAGCGCCTCACCGAAGGCCTTGGCGGTGTTGGCGGCGTCCTGGCCGGTCATGGCATCGACCACGAACAGCGTCTCGACCGGCTTGACCGCTGCGTGCAGGGCCTTGATCTCGTCCATCATGTCGGCGTCGATGTGCAGACGGCCGGCGGTATCGAGGATGACCACGTCGATGAACTTGATCTTGGCTTCGCGAATCGCCGCCTCGGCGATATCGACCGGCTTCTGGCTGATGTCGGACGGGAAGAAGGTCACGCCGATGTCGTTGGCCAGGGTTTCGAGCTGCTTGATCGCCGCCGGGCGGTAGACGTCGGCGGACACCACCATGACGGTCTTTTTCTTGCGCTCCTTCAGGAAGCGCGCCAGCTTGCCGGCAGTGGTGGTCTTGCCCGCGCCCTGCAGGCCTGCCATCAGTACCACGGCTGGCGGAGCGGCATTGAGTGCGAGGTCTTCGTTGGCCGCGCCCATCAGGCTTTCCAGCTCGGCCTGGACGATCTTCACGAACGCCTGGCCCGGCGTCAGGCTGCGCGACACCTCGGTGCCGACCGCACGCTCCTTGATGCTGTTGACGAAGTCCTTGACCACCGGCAGGGCGACGTCGGCCTCGAGCAGGGCCATGCGCACTTCACGCAACGTGTCCTTGATGTTCTCTTCGGTCAGCTTGGCCTTGCCGGTGACATGGCGCAGCGTCTGTGACAGGCGGTCGGTCAGGTTTTCGAACATGGTGATCCTTTCAGGCCCAATAAAGCCGAGGTTGTTCAGGTGCCCTGGCGGATATCCACACGCGAAGGGCACAGCAAGCCGCGCATTATAACGGAGAGCGGCGGTGGCGCACACCTTGGTGCCGAGCGGTGATCGGGGGGCCGCTCGCGGGCAGCCCGCGCCCAAGAAACTCAGGGGCTGCAGGAGCAGGCTTGGCCGCGAAAAGGACGACGCGGTCTGCAGTCTTCCTAGGCAACCGCGTTCTATGCCAAACTCCCCTCCTTTAAGGGCTCGCCTACCAGGACCTATGCTCTCCTCACCCAGCCTCATCCCCAACCTGATCGCAGCCATCCTTTATATTGCCGCGACGGCCTATCAAGGTTCGCGCCTGGCACAGGGTGCCAAGGTCGACAAACGCCTGCTCGGCCTGCTGGGCGTGATTGCCGTTGTCGCACAGACCTGCGCCCTGTTCTTCCAGTTGCTCACCCCGCTGGGCCTGAGCCTCGACTTCTTCAGCGCCGCCAGCCTGATCGCCACCGCGGTGATCGCCCTGACGTTGCTCGCCTGCCTGAGCATTCCGGTGGAGAACCTGCTGGTGCTGCTGTTCCCGCTGGGTGCAGTGACGGCGCTGCTGGCACAGTTCGCACCGGCGGGCACCGTGCCGCTGGTCAATGAAGAACCCGGCATCCTGGCGCACATCCTGCTGTCGATCCTCGCCTATGGCCTGTTCACCATCGCCGTGGTCCAGGCCTTGCTCCTGTTGCTCCAGGACCACCAGCTCAAGCACAAGCACCCCTCGGGGCTGATCCGCAACTTCCCTCCACTGCAAACAATGGAAAGCCTGCTGTTCGGCTTTCTCTGGGCGGGCTGGATCTTCCTGTCGCTTTCGCTGATCTCCGGCTGGCTGTTCTTCGAGAACCTGTTCGCCCAGCACCTGGTACACAAGACCTCGCTGTCGTGCCTGGCCTGGATCGTGTTCAGCGTCCTGTTGTGGGGGCGCAATCGCCTCGGATGGCGCGGGCACAAGGCGATCCGCTGGACCCTGGCGGGCTTCTGCCTGCTGATGCTGGCCTATTTTGGCAGCAAGCTGGTTCGCGAATTCATCCTGCACATCTGACGGGCAATCATGGACACTTTGCCGTACGCCCCGCTGCTCGGCACCCTGATACTGGCGCTGCTGTGGTCGGCGCTGTTCAGCGCGGTCGAGGCCGCCCGCCAGCAGCTCAACGGCCACGCCCGCGCCGGTGAAGCCGAACAGCCCACCCTGCCCGCCCAGGCCTTGGTGCTCTGTGCCAGCCTGGGCAGATTGCTGGTGCTGGGCCTGGCCTGCCTGATCGGCCAGCGCTACAGCGGCGAGCATGGTTTCTGGCTGGCCGGGCTGTGCGCCACGCTGGCACTGCTGGTGCTGACCGAATACCTGCCAAGGCGCCTGGCCCGGCGCAACCCACAGGCCTATGTCAGCCTTGGCGCCAGCCTGCTCAAGCTGCCACTGGCGGCGCTGCAGCCTGTGGCCTGCCTGCTCGACGGCACGGCCAAGCTGATCCTGCGCCCATTGCGCGTACAACCCAACGCCGTCGCCCTGCACCCACAGGATGAAGACGCCCAGGATGACGACGAGCCCCATGAACCACCACGCCAGGGCCTGCTCGAGGGCCTGCAAGCGCTGGACAAGATTACCGTCAACGACATTCTGGTCCCGCGCAACGAAGTCGACGGCATCAACCTCGACGACCCGATCGAACAAGTCATCGAACAGTTGATCCTCAGCCGCCACACCCGCCTGCCCGTCTATCACAACGACATCAACCAGGTCGAAGCGATCCTTAACACCAAGCTCATCAGCCACCTGCTGCCACGCGCCGAACTGACCCTGGAGAAGCTGCAGGCCGCCTGCTACGAGCCCTACTTCGTCCCGGAAAGCACCCCACTGCAAATGCAACTGCTGAACTTCCACAAGCAGCAGCGGCGAATGGGCGTGGTCGTGGACGAGTACGGCGAAGTGCTGGGGATCGTGACGCTCGAAGACATCCTTGAAGAGATCGTCGGCGAGTTCGAGGACGAACAGAGCCTGGACAACCCCCATATCCATCCCCAGCCCGATGGCCGCTTCATCATCGAAGGCACCGCCTCGCTGCGCGAGCTCAACCGCAGCCTGGGATGGCACCTGCCCTGCGACGGCGGCCCGAAAACCCTCAATGGCCTGGTCACCGAAGCACTGGAAAGCATCCCGGCAAGCGCGGTATGCCTGAAAGTCGGACGCTACCGCCTGGAAATCCTCGAAACCGAGGACAATTGCGCCAGTAAGGTACTGGTCTGGACCGTAACCCGATAGCTATACTCGGGCCACGCTTACCCAGCCCTGCCGTCCCGCCTGCTACCCGCACCCGGCGCCCCACGGCCAGTCCGCCTCACTGACGTGCCAGCAGCCCTGCGTCCTACCCCGAGCAGCGCCCGCTCCCTGCCACCCCTTGGGCCCTCGTCAGCCTGGCGAACCACAACAATACGCTGCGGCCCGCCTGCTCGGCCGCGCGAACGACTGTTCAGGGACCTACGCATGACAACCAGCAGCACCTACGCCGAGCCTGACTCGGCGACCCCGGTCAATTCGCCCGCCCGGGTCGCCACCGCCAGCTTCATCGGCACCGCCATCGAGTTCTACGATTTCTACGTGTACGCCACGGCCGCTGCGCTGGTGATCGGGCCGGTATTCTTCCCGTCCGGCTCAGGCACCGCGCAGATGCTGGCAGCCTTTCTCACCTTCGGTATCGCCTTCCTTGCCCGACCGCTGGGCTCGGCCTTGTTCGGCCACTTCGGTGATCGCATCGGGCGCAAGTCGACCCTGGTCGCTTCATTGCTGCTGATGGGCGTATCCACCACGCTGATCGGTGTACTGCCAGGCTATGACAGCATCGGCGTGTGGGCACCAATCATCCTTTGCGTGCTGCGCTTCGGCCAGGGGCTGGGGTTGGGCGGCGAATGGGGCGGCGCGGCCCTGCTCGCCACCGAGAACGCACCACCCGGCAAGCGCGCCTGGTTCGGCATGTTCCCGCAGTTGGGCCCATCGATTGGTTTTCTCGCCGCCAACGGTCTTTTCCTGACCCTGGCACTGGTGCTCAGCGACGAGCAGTTCCGTGAGTGGGGCTGGCGCATTCCGTTCCTGCTCAGCGCTGCCCTGGTGCTGGTGGGGCTGTACGTACGCCTGAAGCTCGAGGAAAGCCCGGTGTTCGCCAAGGCCGTAGCCCGTCAAGAGCGGGTGAAAATGCCGGTTGTCGACCTGTTCGCCAAATACTGGATGCCCACCTTGCTGGGCGCTGCGGCGATGGTGGTGTGCTACGCACTGTTCTACATCTCCACGGTATTCTCGCTGAGCTACGGCGTGTCGACGCTGGGCTACAGCCGCGAAACCTTCCTCGGCCTGCTGTGCTTCGCCGTGGTGTTCATGGCCCTGGCTACGCCGCTGTCGGCCTGGCTGAGCGACCGCTATGGGCGCAAGCCGGTGCTGATCGTCGGCGGCCTGCTGGCCATTGCCTCAGGCTTCACCATGGAACCCCTGCTGACCTCGGGCTCCACTGCCGGCGTGGCGCTGTTCCTGGCGATCGAACTGTTCCTGATGGGCGTGACCTTCGCACCGATGGGCGCGCTGCTGCCTGAGCTGTTTCCGACCCACGTGCGTTACACCGGGGCCTCGGCGGCCTACAACCTGGGCGGCATCGTCGGCGCCTCGGCGGCACCGTTCTTCGCCCAGCAACTGGTGAACATGGGCGGTTTGAGCTGGGTGGGGGGATATGTGTCGGTGGCGGCGGTGATCAGCCTGATTGCCGTGCTGTGCCTGAAGGAAACCCGCCATACCGAGCTTTGAGCAGTTGAAGCAAGCCCGCTCCTGCAGGAGTCTGCAGGAGCGGGCTTGCCCGCGAATGGGCTGCTCGGCAGCCCCGTGCGATCTCAGATCAGAACTCGACCTTGACCGCCTGCGAAGCACGGGTCGCCTTGGCCCGTGCCGCTTCGACCGACTCGTCGCGGGCCAGGCACACGCCCATGCGGCGGGTGCCATTGATTTCCGGCTTGCCGAACAGGCGAATGGCGGTGTCTGGCTCGCTCAGCGCTGCGCCCAGGTTGGCGAAACTGGTCTGCTGCGACTGACCCTCGGGCAGGATCACCGCCGAGGCCGACGGGCCGAACTGACGCACCACCGGGATCGGCAGGCCGAGAATCGCACGGGCATGCAGGGCGAACTGCGACAGGTCCTGGGAAATCAAGGTGACCAGACCAGTGTCATGTGGACGTGGCGACACTTCGCTGAACCACACCTGGTCGCCCTTGACGAACAGCTCGACGCCGAACAGGCCACGGCCGCCCAGCGCATCGGTGACGGCCTGGGCCACACGCTGCGACTCGGCCAGCGCCTTCGGACTCATCGCCTGAGGCTGCCAGGACTCCTGATAGTCGCCCTTCTCCTGACGGTGGCCGACCGGCGCGAGGAAGGTGGTGCCGCCCACATGACGCACGGTCAGCAGGGTGATTTCGTACTCGAAATCGATGAAACCCTCGACGATCACCCGGCCCTTGCCGGCACGCCCGCCTTCCTGGGCGTAGTCCCAGGCTTTCTGCAGGTCGGCATCGCTGCGCAGCAGGCTCTGGCCCTTGCCCGACGAGCTCATTACCGGCTTGACCACGCACGGGTAGCCAACATCGGCCACGCCCTTGGCAAAGTCTTCATAGGTGTCGGCGAAGTGATAGGGCGAGGTCGGCAGCTGCAGCTCTTCAGCCGCCAGGCGACGGATGCCTTCACGGTTCATGGTCAGCTGGGTGGCGCGGGCGGTCGGCACCACGTTGAAACCTTCGTTTTCCAGCTCGACCAGCGTAGCGGTGGCGATGGCCTCGATTTCCGGCACGATGTAGTGCGGTTTTTCGGCTTCGATCACCGCACGCAGGGCGACGCCGTCGAGCATGTTGATCACATGGCTGCGGTGCGCGACCTGCATGGCAGGCGCGTTGGCGTAACGGTCAACGGCGATCACCTCGACACCCAGGCGCTGCAGCTCGATCACCACTTCCTTGCCCAGTTCGCCGCAGCCACACAGCAGTACGCGGGTCGCAGTCGGCGACAATGGGGTTCCGATACGGGTCATTTCAGGTCCTCGAAGGCGTCCGGGGCGCGCCGGCTGGTGCTGCCCGCTGAAAAAGGACCGGTATTCTACATCAATCGGGCGCGGATCAACCCACCGCCAGCGCGCGTCGCGCCCGCCATGCCATGATCAGCCAGACCGCCGTTACACCGGCGAACTTCGAGGCCATCGCCGTGCCGATCACGGCAGGCGTCAGCGCACCGATCATGCCGAAGAAGATGAAGGTGTCCACCGGAATACTCAGCGCCGAGCTCAGCCACAAACGGTCACGCAGGGGCCTGCGGGTGACGCTGAACACCAGCCAGTCGATCAGTTCGGACACGAAGAAGGCCGTAGCACTGGCCAGGGCGATGGCCGGCTCCGAAGTCGCGTAGGACAGCACCAGCGCCGCCAGCATCGCAATCAGCGCGCCATGCCCGTAACGGGTCTGCACCATGTCGCGCAGGATGAACACCAGACCGCCCCAGGCGGACCAGATCACGTCCAGGTGCGGGGCACTGGAGAAGGCGTAGTTGATCAGCACTACGCTGCTTATGTAGGCAATGAGATAGAACATGGCGGGTAGTCTGTGGGCAAGCCGCACAGATTACCTTTGGGCAGTTCGCGGGTAAACCCGCTCCCACAGGTACAACATCAGCTTCAAGGGCGGCGTGATCCCTGTGGGAGCGGGTTCACCCGCGAAGAATCCAACGCGGTGGATGGCACCGGCTGTGCCGGTGTTCGCGGGCATGCCCGCTACCACAGGGTTCTGCATCAGACTAGAGGATGAGGCCAGCCTCTAGTGCCCTTTCGTGGCAAAGCTTGATCACCGCCCGGCGCTCGTCATTGTCCATCCGCGCCCATCGGGTGATCTCCTGCACCGTACGCTGGCAACCGATGCAGATGTCCTGCTCATCCAGCGCACAGACGTTAACGCACGGCGAAGCGACCGGCCGCTCGTCAGTCTTCATCGACCACCAGCTCCCGCGCATAGCGCTCGGCGTTGTGCACATAGTGCGCGGCGCTGGCTTCGAGCATGCGCATCTGCTGCTCGGTCAGCTCGCGCACCACCTTGCCTGGCGAGCCCATCACCAGCGAACCGTCGGGAATCTCCTTGCCCTCGGGGATCAGCGCATTGGCGCCGATGATGCAGTGCTTGCCGATCCGCGCGCCGTTGAGGATGACCGCATTGATGCCGACCAGGCTGTAGTCGCCGACGCTGCAGCCATGCAGCATGGCATTGTGACCGATGGTCACGCCCTTGCCCAAGGTCAGCGGCGAACCCATGTCGGTGTGCATCACCGTACCGTCCTGGACATTGCTGTCCTCGCCGATGTCGATCAGCTCGTTGTCGCCGCGCAGCACGGCGCCGAACCACACACTGGCCCGGGCCTGCAGGCGCACCTTGCCGATCAAGGTGGCAGTGGGCGCGGCCCAACTGCTGGGATGGGCTTCGACCCGCAGGTCGCCCAGGCGGTATTTCATGTCATGTTCCTCACGGTTGGACGCGGTCGGCGGGTGAGCCCCGCTCAGTTCTGGATAAAGCGCTCTGGCGGCTGGTGCAGGCTGATACCGGCATCGAACAGCACGTTGACCAACTCGACGATCATGATCGCCGACAGCCCCCAGATCTTGTAGTCGCCATAACGGTAGCTGGGCACGTACCAGCTGCGCCCCTGGTAGTCGATGCGATGGGTGTGGTCGCGTGGGTCCTGGCGAAAGAACGACAGCGGGACGTTGAACACCGCTGCGATTTCGGCATCGTTGGGCTGGTACTCGACGTAATCCGGAATCAACCCGACGAACGGCGTAACCTTCAGTCCGTGCAACGAAATCAGCGGGCTCAGCGGGCCGATCACCTCGACCAACCCCGGCGGCAGGCCGATTTCCTCCTCGGCTTCGCGCAGGGCGGTGAACACCAGGTCCGGGTCTTCCGGATCGCGGCGCCCTCCCGGAAAGGCCACCTCGCCACCATGGGTGGAAAGCCCCTTGGCACGCAAGGTGAGCACCAGCTCGGGCTCTTCGCTACGGGTAATGGGCAGCAGCACCGCCGCCTCGGGAAAACGGCGATCCGCCTCCAGTGACGCGGGGGTATGGTTGCTCATTCGGCGAAGAAGCTCGTCCAGCATTACGCACTCTCGATTCCAAGGCCTGCCTTGCATGATGCACCAAAGCCGCGAGGCACCCAAGCCCCGACGGCTTGCGGCAACCCCGCCGGCCGCGCCAAGATAGCGGCTCACACAGGAATAAAAGCATGAAATTCTGCAGCGCGTGCGGCCAACCGGTCATTCAGCAGATTCCCGAGGGCGACAGCCGCCTGCGGTACGTCTGCCCCTCCTGCCAGACCATCCACTACCAGAACCCCAACATCGTCGCAGGCGTCTTGCCCGTCTGGGGCAGCCAGGTGTTGCTGTGCCGCCGCGCCATCGAGCCGCGCCGCGGCTTCTGGACGCTGCCGGCTGGTTTCATGGAGAACGGCGAAACCCTCGACCAGGCCGCGCGCCGCGAGACCGTCGAGGAAGCCTGCGCACGCGTCGGCCCGACCACCCTCTACCAGTTGTTCGACCTGCCGCACATCAACCAGGTGCATGTGTTCTTCCGCGCAGAACTGGCTGACCTGGACTTCGACGTGGGCGTCGAGAGCCTGGAGGTGCGCTTGTTCGAGGAGCATGAAATACCCTGGAACGAACTGGCTTTCCGCACCGTCACGCGGACACTAGAATGCTATTATCGCGACCGCATCGGGCAGCAGTACCCCATAGGCCATGAATACCTGCCGCCGATGAACGTTTCATCGTCCACCTAGCTACTTCAGGATACGTTTCATGCGCTGGTTGCTTGCCCTCTTCTGCTTGTGCGTTGCATCGGTGTCCCAGGCGGCGTTCACCGAGACCATCATTCGCAAGCCCCTGCCCGCGACCACGTCGCAGGGCACGCAGCCCCAGGCCAGGCCTGCGCAAAGCAGCAGCCAGCCGCAGATCGACAAGGTGCTGGTGCTCAAGTCAGAGCGGCGCCTGCAACTGATCAGCCGCGGCGAGCCATTCAAGACCTACCGCATCTCCCTGGGCAAGCAACCCAAGGGCGCCAAGGAGCGCGAAGGCGACAAGCGCACCCCTGAAGGCTTTTACTGGCTCGACTGGCGCAAGGTCAGCGACCGCTACAACCTGGCCATGCACATCTCCTACCCGAACATCAGCGACGCCGCCAAGGCGCGCCGCGAAGGGGTCAATGCCGGCAGCATGATCATGATCCACGGCACACCGATCAACGAAGAATACCCGGAGTGGTATTTCCACACCCTCGACTGGACCGAAGGCTGCATCGCCATGCGCAACGACGACATGCGTGAAGTGTGGAGCATGGTCAAGGACGGCACCATGATCGAGATTCGCCCCTGAGCCTGCGGGCTCCCTGCACCTTCCACTGCTGCGCTGCAGGGCGCCCACCTGAGGAAGGCGGCGTAGCCTGACGGGGCGGCGTCCTACATCTACAGCAAATCCTCAGAATATCCCGACTCAAAAACGTTATTTGCCTGATACCCAAGCAGGCAACGTACCGCATCCAAACGACTGTTCGAATTTTTAGAATCCACGCAAACGAGTACGCGAACCGTACGACCTCTGCGGAATTCTTCCATGGCGAACACCCCGTTTCCGGCTATTTGTCGCTCTATCACCCATGCATTGCTCGCGCTGCTGACCAGCTCGGTTGCCCTTGCAGCCGATCCCGCCAGCGAGCAACTGCGCGACCAGCAACGCGAGCTTCAGCACCTGCAGCAACAGCAGCGACTGGAGCAATGGCAGCGCCGCTCTGCCCCGCAAACACTGGAGCGCCAGGCGCCATCGGCAGCGCCTGCAGAGCAATGTTGGCCGGTCAGCGGCCTGCGCCTGAGCGGTAACAGGCGCGTCACCAACACCGCCCTCGAACAGAGCCTGCGGCCCCTGCTGCACGGTTGCATGGGGCCGGCGGACATCAACCGCCTGCTGCTGGCCATCACTGAACGCTACGTCCAAGCCGGATATCCCGCAAGCCGCCCTTACCTGGCGCGCCAACCAGGTGCTGGCATGCCCCTCGATATCGTGATTATCGAAGGATTCGTCGAAAGCATCGCACTCGACAACGCGCTGCCGCTGTCACTGGCCAGCGCCTTCCCCGGCATGCTCGGCCAGCCCTTGCACCTGCCTGACCTGGAACAAGGGCTGGACCAGTTGAATCGCCTCAGAGCCTATGATCTTGGCGCCAACGTGCGACCCGGCGACCTGCCTGGCGGCACCCACATCCAGATCGAACCACGCCACGTCAGCTCGCGCTGGCACCTGGACAGCCGTCTGGACAATCGCGGCAGTGCACTCACCGGCCGCCACCGGCTGAGCCTCACGCTGGGCCTGGACAGCCCCTTGAGCCTGAACGACGACCTGCGCATTTCGCTGCTGTCGACGGTATTCGACGCGCCAGGTCGCAGCCAGGGCGCCAGCCTCTACTACAGCCTCCCCTATGGTCCCTGGACCTTCGCCCTCAACGCCAGCCAACTGCAATACCGCGCGCCGCTGCCCGGCAGCCAGATCGGCAGCCACGGCAACAGCAGCCTGCAAGGCCTGAGCGTCGAGCGCATGCTCTGGCGCAATCAACAAGGCATGCTCAACGCCAGCCTGCGTCTGGATCACAAGCGCGTGGCCACCTGGTTCGGCCCGCTCAAGGTCGCCCAGCAAAGCCCGGTGCTGACCACCCTGGAAGCCGGCATCAACCTGTTCTGGCTCGAAGCCGGCCTGTGGAACGCGTATATCGGCATCGCCCAGGGCGTCGACTGGTTGGGTGCCGACCGCGAGCCGCTTGGACGCAAGAGCGCCGAGCCCGGGTTTCGCAAGTACCGCGCCACGCTTCTGTACCTGAACCAGGGCAAGTGGCGCTGGCAGAGCGAGCTGAACTTGCAGTACAGCCCCGACCGCCTGCCCGCCATCGAACAGCTTGCCCTCTCCGACGACCTGGCCGTGCGCGGTTTTCGCCAGCACAGCGTCTCCGGCGCGAGCGGCGCCGTGTGGCGCAACACGCTGAGCCGCCCCCTGTCCGTCGCCCTGCCCCTGGAAATCCGCCCGCACCTCGGCCTGGACCTGGGCTGGACCCGTTTCGACCACGGCAGCAGCCCGCAGCGGATGGTAGGCGCCACCCTGGGCGTGATGCTGAGCACCCCGAGCCAGCGCCTGCGCCTGGACTACCAGCGCGCGCTGAGCTCCAGCGACCTGCCGCGCGGCAGCCTGGAGCCCGGTGTCTGGGTGCTCGAATGGAACCTGAGTATCTGATTCACCCACAACAAGAGAGACAAGCCCGTGAACGACACCAAAAAACTGCATGTCCCGACGTCGCCCAATGCCTTGCGCTGGAGCATCTTCCTGACGCTGATGGCCACCTCCCCGACCCTGCTCGCCCAAGGCGGGCTGCAACCGACTCCCGGCCCGGCGGGAACACCACTGATCAACAACGCCCATGGCGTACCGGTAATCGACATCGTCGCCCCCAACGCCAGCGGCCTGTCGCACAACCAGTTTCTCGACTACAACGTCGGCCAGGCGGGTGCGGTGCTCAACAACGCCCTGCAATCGGGCCAGTCGCAACTGGCTGGCGCCCTGGCCGCCAACCCCCAGTTCCAGGGCCAGGCCGCCTCGACCATCCTCAACGAAGTGGTCAGCCGCAACGCCTCGCTGATCGAAGGCCCCCAGGAAATCTTCGGCCGCCCCGCCGACTACATCCTCGCCAACAGCAACGGCATCACCCTCAATGGCGGCAGCTTCATCAACACCACCCGCGCAGGTTTTCTGGTCGGTGATGTCCAGCTCGAGGACGGTCGCGTGCGCCTGCTTGACTCGATGAGCGCCAGCGCCGCGCTGACTGTGCTCGGCGGAGGCCAGAGCAACGACGGCGGCGCACTCGAACTGATTGCCCCGCGCATCGACAGCAAAGGTACGCTCAACGCCCGCGACGACCTGCAATTGACTGCCGGGCGCAACCGCATCGACGCCACCAATGGCCAGGTCGTCGAGCACCTGCCAGGCACCCCGGCAAGCATCGACGCCAGCCTGTTCGGCGCCATGCACGCCGGCCGCATCCGCGTGGTCAGCACTGCCGAGGGCGCTGGCGTGCGGGTCGGGGCGATTGCCATGCACGGTCGCGACGGCATCGACATCCAGTCCGCCGGCAGCCTGCATATCGGTGACAACGGCCCGCATGGCGCCGTACTGCGCAGCAGCCAAAGTGACCTCAACCTCAATGCCAGCGGCGACCTGAGGCTGCAGGGCGTCACGGGCCAGGGCAAATCGATCGACGTCAATGCAGGGCAGAAACTCACGCTGGACACCGCAGCCCAGGAGAACATCGAGCGTGAGCGCAAGGCCTGGGACAAAAAATGGTTGTTCGTCACCACCGAAACCTATGAAAGCAACACCACCACAACCCAGCACGCACTGCAGGGCACGCAACTGAAAGCCGATGACCGCCTGGCGCTCAAGTCCGGCGGCGACATGCAACTGCAAGCGGCCAGCCTGCAAGCCGGTGGCGCACTCGCCCTCGACAGCGCGGCCAACCTGAACATCGAAGCAGGCAAGGAGAGCGGGCGTGTCGAGGAGCAGGTTCGCCATCGCAAGCATCTGTGGCGGGGTGACAGCGACAGTGACCACTATCAGGAAACCGCCAAAGCCAGCGATCTGCGAGGCGCCGAGCTGACCGCCAAGGCCGGTGGCACGCTCAAGGTGCAAGGCAGCCACCTGCACAGCGAGGGCGATATGACCCTGGCCGCTCAGCAGGTCGAGATCACCACCACGGCCCTGGACAAGCGCGGCACGCAACGCGACTACCGCGGCGACCTGGTGTCCGGCAGCTTCTTCGGCGACCGCCAGGGCAAGGACGACACCGCGCGGCAGGTCGCCGGCAGCACCATCACCTCGGGCGCCAACCTGAACGTCACCGCCGGGCAGGTCAGGGTCAAGGGCAGCACCATCGCCAGCGAAGGTGAATCGGTGCTCTACAGCAACAACGGCAACCTGGCGATCGAAGCCGACCACAACCGCTCCAGCACCACCGAAAAACAGAGCGACAGCAAGCTGTTCGGCCTGATCGGCCACGACCGCAGCCACAGCAGCCAGCAGGAAAAAGTGCTGGCAAGCGACGTCAGCTCGAAAAGCGACCTGCGCCTGGCCAGTGCCGAGGAACTGCGCATTGAAGGTGCCAAAGTCGAGGCTGGCAAGCAGCTCAAGATCGAGGCCAAGGGCGATCTGATCGTCGAAAGCGCTCAAGCGCGCAGCGACAGCAAGACCGACGAACAGCAGCGCACCCTCACCGCCCACGCCCGCCAGACCACCGAGGCCAACGGCGACAAGCCCGGTTCACGCCAGTATGAAGCCGGGGTCGGCTACGCAGTGGTCAACCGGCACAGCGAGCAACGCGCCACCGAGCAGGTCGCCAGCGAACTCAAGGGCGCGACGGTCGAGCTGCACAGTGACGCGCACTTGCAGGTCAACGGCTCGAAGGTCAAGGCCGATACCGGCGACCTCAACCTGCAAGGGCAACAGATAACGCTTGGCGCCACCCGCAACGACCAGCAGACAGACACCCAGACCACCCACAGCGGCGGCAGCCTGGCCGTGACCGGCGGCATCGACCGGATCGGCAGCCACTTCGAAGGGCATCATCGGAAGGAGAACGTGCGTGAGCGCGACAGCAAGATACAACGCAGCGAATTGCAGGCAGGAGGCGATGTGAAGATCGGCACAGCAAAGCTGGTTACCGAGGCCGCCCGCGTCGAAGCCGGCAAGGCCCTGGTGGTCGAGGCCAACGAGATCGAAAATCGTGCCGTACAGGATGTGCACGAACGCACTCAGCGCAACGACAACTGGCGCGGCACCCTCGGTGCCAGCCTCGAGTACCGCGACCTGACCCGACCGATCGAGCGCCTGGTACTTGGCGAGGAAGCTGCGCGCTTCCAGCAGGCATCGCCCGAGGACGCGATGGTCGCGCCCAGCGTCGGCGGTGACATGACCGTGGAGCATCTCAAACGCCTGGAGAACCAGCGCCGCGGAATCGCCCAGGTCAGCGAGTTGTCGGGTGCCAGTGTCAAGGTCCAGGCCGAGCGTATCGAAGATCAGGGCACCGCCTGGCGTGCCAATCAAGGGCTGCTGGCGATCAGCGCTAACCAGCATCACCAGCGCGCGGCAGTCGACGAGCAATCCCATGGCGTCGAGCAACTGGCCTTTGGTGGCGATGCCAGGGTCGACACCAGTACCGGCCAGGACCTCAATGTACGGGCCAGCGGCAAGGGCGGCTCGTCGAGCAGCGTGCAAGACGTACGCACTGCGCGCGTCGGCAGCCTTTATGGGCAAACGGGCATCCAGGTCCAGTTGGGCGCCGACGGCCTGTACCAAGGCAGCCACTTCAACGTCGGCAACGGCGACCTCAGCATCACCAGCAACGGCAAGCTGCTGATGACTCAGGCCAACGACCAACACAACGAGCACACACGCCAGACCGACGGCAACGCCTGGGCCAGGGTCGGCAACCGCCCCGGCAGCACCGGCATCGAAACCCGCGGCTATCTCGACCAAGCCGAGCGCCAGAAACAGCAAAGCAAGGCTCAAGTGGCGCAGATCGACGCCAAGGGCAAGGTCGTGCTCGCCAGCGGCGGCGACCTCATCCTCGAAGGCACCCGCATCGGCAGCCGTGAAGCGCCTGTAGCCAGTATCGAACTGGACAGCGCCGGCCTGCTGCAGGTCAAGGCGGGCCACGACAGCCAACAGGCCACGGGGCGCAACCTGGGTGGCGGTCTGGAAATCGCTGCCAAGCTCGGGACCGGCAAAGGCGGCGCTCTCGGCGGCCACTTCGCCAACGGCAAGCTCGACGAGCAGGCAAGCCAGGCCGTCGATGCCCACTTCAACACTCAAGGCAAACTGCTGATCAGCAGCCGCGCCCGTGAAGATATCGCCCTGCACGTGCAGGGTCTGCACGCCTCGGCCAGCGAAATCAAGCTGCACGCCGGCAACGGCGGCATGCTGGTCGAAGCTTCTGGCAACACTGAAAAACGCGACAATCTCGACATCACCGCCGGTGCCGGCTTCAGGCTCAATGGCGGCGAGACGCCGGACAAGGATATCCGTGGTCTGCACGGCCGGGTGCAGGTCAACCTCGACAAGCGCGACAACCAGACCTGGAATGCCAGCACCCTGCGCGCCGAGCGCATCGAGCTGGCGAGCCAGGGCGACACCCGGATCGAGGGTGCAAGCCTGGATGCACAGAAGGTTCGCGGCGACATCGGTGGCGACCTGTTGCTGGCCAGCCGCAAGGACAGCGTCGACACCCTCACCGTCAAGGCCGATGGCCGCCTGAGCCACGAGAAGAATCCCCAGGGTTATCTCGATGCTGCCGGCGCCCTCTCCGGCCCTGCGGCGGGCAAGGTCACCGAGAAGGTTGGCCCAACGCTGAGCAAGGTGGACCCTAAGCTGTCGCCGACCGTAAAAGTGGAGGTGTCCCACACCCAGCGCGACACCGTCGCCCACCAGGCCAGGATCAAGGGCAGTGAAGGCGTCGAGTTGAACGTTGGCGGCCAGGCACGCCTGGTCGGGGCACGGATACAGTCCGGCGCTGGAGATGTCGATCTGCAAGCCCAATCGGTCAGCCGCGAAACCCTCACGGGCCGCGACTATCAACGCAATGTGTCGGTGGACTTTTCCAACTCACCGGTCGACATAGGGACGGCCATTGCCGAACTGTCCAAGAGCAAAGGCGCGGCGGACGGCGAAAATGCGCTGGACCTGGGGCTGCTGCGCACCAGTGGGCATAGCCGCAGTGAAGAGTGGGTATCGAGTGTCGGGAGCAAGGGCGGGCGCTGATACCTGGAAGATAAGCGCTGGACCAGCCCGCGTTGACCGCTGATAAAAACGCGGAACAATGCTCTGTGGGAGCGGACCCAACCGTACAGGTGCATAGTCGGGCGCCCCACAGAGCGTTCTGTAAAATTCAAAAAAGCTATTGCGAAATACACACTGACTTGACGTGAATGATCGCAGAGCTACTCACTAGATAATTCACCCCCAGGTAGAAACCTATGCAACCAGCCAGTCCCTGAAATGAGACATGCATTGCACCCGCGGGAATAGTAATTGCAATTGTCCCAGCCTCCGATGATGCCTCGACCTTCGGATATTGCCCCACCCCTCCAATTGCATAGCCAGCGACCAAATATACACGGGTAGCATTCGTCTGAGTGAGGTAAAACTCAAGCGTTATTGTCAGTGGGCGTTCAAGTGGATAGTTCAAACTGTTGAGACCTAGGGATAAATCAGACTCGGTATAGTTACTAATATATTGATATTTCCACTGAAGTTCACGATTATTGCCCACTTGGACAATTTGAGCCTGGGGATTACTTCCTCCTCTGCCCATCCGAGGATAACAGTCCAACATAGAAGTCATGCGGCTCTGCCGAGTTACAGGGTACACCCCCAGTTGTGCCTGGGAGAAATCGTCACAGACACCATTCTGTACCGTCAGCCCCCAAACCTCAGATTCCGGATTAGCGCCATACAGCCCTCTGGCCTTGAGGGCATAAGCCTTCACAGCCAGCCCAGTGAGCGTACTCGTCCATTCCCCAGTGGCCCCTACAGTTTCAGTTTTCAATACTGTATCGCCATCAAGAATCTCCACCCTCTGCCCCGCTGACGCCTGCCCGCGCAACGTCAGCGTCGTCGATACAGTCGAGCCGCCTCGCGGCACAGCTTTTCCTTTATCGTCCATCACCGAATCAATGGTCGGTGTCACCGCAATCAGCTTCTCGAGCGTGTAAGCCGCAACCGGGAACGCCTTTGCCGAGGCCTCGTTACTCGCCCCGTCGAACGCCACCGATACCGTGACTGAAACCTCCGACTCGTGCTTGAGCTTCTCCAGCTCCGTACGCAGCAACGCAACATCCAGCCCTTGCCCCGCCTGGGCCTCGGTTACCGCCTGAGCCGAGGCCGCATAGAACCGATGCGTCGAACCATTCTCCAACGTACCGTCGATCCGAACCCAGAACCGCTGCCCCGTCGCAATCAACGGCCATGCCGCAACTGTGGCCGAGGCGTTGCCGACGAAGCTGTTCAGGTCCAGCCTGCGGGTGCTCGGGTTGGCCTGGGTAATGGCCGGCGTGGGCAGATCTGCCTGCGCCAATTCACCCACGGTCAGAGCAAGAGGTAACGACGGCACAGCCGCCTTGCCGGCCTGTAATACGGCATAGAGCACCTCGACGACCGTGCCTTGGCTCGCGGCGACTACGCTCGCAGGTACGCTGAAGTCGACACTACCAAAGACGCTGCCAGGCTTCTGCGCGCTCTCCCAACGTCCTGCTTGATTGCTCCCAATCCAAGCCACCGCCAGGGTATCGCTGGCAGCCATTCCTGAGTATGCAACCCGCACCGTAGCGCCGTTGCGGGCATTGATGGGTTCGAGGGTGTTGTTCACAGCCTCGAGTACCGAGGGCGCGGGGTACTCGGTTTGTGCAGATCGCACTACCTTGAAAGTGAGGGGCGCAGAGGTGGACAACAGAGTGGGCACATCAAGAGGGGTAGACATCGTTGGCTCCTGGGGCATGCCAAGGGGATGCCTGGAGTGTGAACCCACGGATACGCTGGCGAAACTGACAAAAATGATAGGGGCCGCGAGGTTGGTCTCTAAGCGTGACAATGCCGGGTATCTCTGGCGTGTCCTATGCGCGCCGCATTGGTCGAAAAATCAGAAAAGATGCCTTTCCTGTAGTCCATTTCCCAAAGATACTCCTACCGCCTTTTTTCCGTTGCGGCCCCTGGGGCAGCGCTCTAGTCTCGGCGCGTCGTTGCACATCAACGACACAGCTTTGACAGGCTGTGACGGTATTAAGCATATGGCTGCTTTCCATGGCAGCTGTACGTGCGGGCACGCTTGCGTGCGCCGGAACTTTGCTTATTCCGCCGGTCTGTCAACCCACGTACAGCTGCCACCCTCTGTTTGACAGCAGTTGGGAGGTAGCCCCGCAAGGAATAACGCGATGTTAAAGATCGTTCCCGACCCACCCCACAACAACCACTCCCTCGAAGACACCATCATCCAAGCCACCGAGTACGCACTCTGCGCACAAACCGTGGCCCATCAAGCGGTCCTCCTCCAACCCAAGTCTCCCGTCTCGCTCCTGATAATGGCTGCCATCCATGAAATGGAAGCGCTGAGGATTTTGCTGGAGTCGGCGTTGATACAGGTTCAGATGCCGGCAGAGCCGCAGACGGCTCACTAAGCGGTTTTCAGGGAGATGAAAGGATGGATACAAGCGACACCACACCGAACACCACCGTCGGCAAAACACGGTTCTACCAAGGCAAGGGGCTGACCCAGCCGCTGTTCTGTATCGAGCCGGGCATCCCGTGCGAGCGGGCACGTGAGCAGGCTTCGGAGTTGATGGGGTATGTGCGCGACATGACCTTGAGCGGGGTGATGGAGGAGAACCCGCAACTGGTCTGGGCTTCGTATTACCTGAGCGCATTGGCCAAAGCATTGATGGACGATGCGGAGCTGGGGATGCGCCGGTAAAGGCGGGTTTATCGGACCTGGAGTTGAGTGGGTTGTGGGAGCGGCGGTTCGCCGCTGCGACTGGTCCCGCGATGGCAGCACCGCGGTGCATGGCACCGGCTATGCCGGTGATCGCGGGACAAGCCCGCTCCCACAAGGATTGGGCAGGCCTTTAGATTTTGATCAAGACAGTTACTCCCACAGGGATTGAGCTGGTCTTTAGATTTTGATCAAGACAGTTGCCCTCACAGGGATTGAGCTGGTCTTTAGATTTTGATCAAGACAGTTACTCCACAGGGACTGGGCTGGCTTTCAGATTTTTGGATAAGGCCGTTGCTCCGGCAAGCAACAGGCAAGCTGGGATCTCAAGCTCTGCAACTACCACCTGAGCTGCCGCGCGCCCTTGGCCGCTTCCAGCCCCAGCCACTGCGCGCCGCGCAGCAAGGGCGTCAGCGCAGCATCAGGCTGGACCTCGAATCCGACCCGAGCACGTCGGGCCACCAGGTCGGCGTCAAGGTCGAGTTGGTGTTGGCCTTGCAGGCGCAACGTGCCCTGCAAACGCCAGTCACTGGGACAACGCATTTCGAGCCAGCCCTGTCCCAGATCCAACGACCACGGCGAGACCAGCGCCAGGTCGTTCACCTGCAAACGCCCCTCGGCACCGGCGCACCGCTGCCACACACCCTTCACCGCAACACGCCCCTGCCAGTGCCCCGCCAGACGATAAGCCAGCGGTACACTCGGCGCGGCTTCGAGCGCCTCGACATCCGCGCGCCAGCGCCAGGGCCAACCACTCAGCCGCGCCAACCAATCCTGCCCCTGATAACCCAAGCGGATTTGCGCCTGCTGCTGCCAGGGTTGCCACTGCCAACTCAGCGGCCCGACATCCCCCACCTGTTCAGCCTGCCCTTGCCAGAGGCTGCCGCTGACCGCCCGGCCTGGCACCAGCCAGCTCGCCGGCAACTCGACCAGCAGCGTGACCACGCACACCAGCACCGGCCACAACAGCACGCGCACACTCATGGCCGAACCTGCAGGTCGAAGCGCAGGCGCTTGCCCTGCTGCTCCATGCCCCACTGCAGCGGCTGCGCGCCCTCGCTCTGCAAAGCCTGCAACCACGCCAGCAGCACATGCTCGTCCGCGACCGAGCCGCGCACCTGCCAGCCCTCATCCTGCGGCTCGATCTCCGTCAGCTCGATATGCCGGGCCTGGGCGGACTGGCGCAGGTGCTCCAGGCTCAACGCAGGCCCGCCCTCAAGGCCGGCCGCCACTTCGGCCAGCTCGCGCCACTGGCTCATCTCGGCCCAGCGTGCACCCACCTCACGCACCAGGATGACGATCAGCAACAGCGCGATCAGCCCCCAGGCCACGCGCATGCGCTGGCGCTGCGAAAATGCGCGGATCATGAACTGCTCCCCAGATCGAACACCGCGCCCTGAGCCTGCACCTGCACCGCAGCGCCGACTGCAGCGGCCATTTCATGCCACGGCGCCAACGTGCCTTCGCCATCCAGTTGCAGATGCCAGCGCTGCCCATCGAAGCGCACAGCGCGCAAGCGCCACTGCGGATGCGCGCGCAACCAGGCCTGCAACTGCTCCTGCAAGCCGTCGAGCCGACGCAGACGCAAAGCCCGCTCGCCGTCGGTGTCACGCAGCCGTTTGAGCGCCTGCGCGGCCTGGCGCGGCGTAGCCTGCGGGCCGGTGACCGCCATCACCTGCTCGCGATACAGCTGGGCCTGACGCCATTGCTGGCTGCTCCACAGACCGCCCCAGACAGCAGCGAGTACCAGGCAAGCGGCGATCAAGCGCTTTTGCCGGCCCGTGACCTTCAATGATCGGCGCGGGCGACGCGTTTCCCGTAGCGTCGGCAAGGTATCGAGATCGGCAATTCGCTGAGGCCAGCGTCCATCGACCTGCTCAAGCACCTGGTTATCCCACGGCGCAGGTGCAGGGCCCAACACCTCTGGCCAGGCCAGCCAGTGCTCTGCGCCATCCTCGTCGATCCGCGCATACAGGCTCGATTGCTCCTGCCGCCATTGCCATCCACAACCGCGGTCGAGCACCGGCAAGAGCTGGAACTGCGCCCAGCAACGCTCCACCTCCAGGCCCCATTCCACGCACTGGGCCAACCAGCCGTCGAGCCGCTCACGCGCCACCACCACCAACCGCAGTTGCCCTGCCGCACGGCCGATGCATGCGCAGTGAACTTCATCGCTGCCTTGCAGCAGACGATCTTCCAGTAGCAGCGGCCATTCCTCCCGCTTGAGCCCGGGCGGGGCAGGCAACTGGAAAAGGCTGCACGCCTCGCCCGGCATCACCACGGCAACCCTGGCGCTCAGGTTCTGCGGCGGGCGGCCCTGCCCTTCGTCACGCAGCACGCCGCTGTCCAGCAGGCACCAGTGCCAACCGCCGTCAGCCAGCGGACGCAACAGCAACCAGGGCCGCGCTGGCGAGCGCCGTCGCCATTCAAACTTCATGAGCGCCCCCAGGGCAGGACGAATGTGCAGACATAAGGTGCTCCGTCACGCTGCAGATGCAGGCGCACGCCACGACCAGGGTGCGCCGGTTGATCGGAAGGCCAGGCCAGCCAACTGCCGCCCTGGAAATACAGGATGCTCATCTCGCTGACCCGCTCCAGGCGCTCGCGGACCACCCAGCGCGGCTTGTCGGCGGCGTAGAGATCGGCGGAGGTTTCCAGCAGCACGCGCTGCTCCCTGGGCTCGAAACGCAGGCGCTGACGCTGCAAGCGCGACCCCCCTTCGGCCTGGGGCCAGGCCGCAGCAGCGACCCACAGCAACTGCTGGTTTTGCGCCTGCCAATCGAGCCAGCGCGTGGCCAGCGGCAGGCGCTGCTCGTACACCTGGCGCAGTACCGGGCTGTCGAACCGGCGCTCCAGCGCCAGGCAGAACTCCAACACGCCGGGCTCGTTCTGCTGGTCGGCGAGACGCTCGCGCACCGTGAGCCAGCCATGCACCAAGGCCGCCAGCAGGATGCCCAGCACGGCGGTGAGCGCCAGCGCGACCATCAACTCGATCAGGGTCAGCCCCGCCTGGCGACGCTTCATGGGCGCTCCAGAAACAGGGTGTACAAGCCCAGCGGCACGCGCTGATCGCGGTCGGCGAACAGGCGCAGCTCGCCACGGCGCAGATCGCGCACGCCGGTGTTGCGCAGTTGCAGGTCCCAATGGCACACCTGCCCACCCTGCTGCAGCTCCCCGGCAGTGCGATTGCTGCCCGGCCAATACTGCTCGACGGCAAATCGTGCCTGCAGCTCGCGTGCGCACAGGGCGCCAAGGCGGTGCTGTTGTACGCCGTCCTGCACCGCCAGGCGCTGGCGCAGTACCTGGCTGGTGATCACCGCCAGCACCGCGGCGATACCGAGCGCCACACTGACTTCGAGCAAGGTGAAACCACGCTGACGACGCTTCATGGCAGCACCGCGACTTGCAGCCGCCCTTCGCGGCCCCAGCTCCAGCGCTGGCCACCGTCGGCACTGCGCCAGTTCACCTTGCCGGGCCTTGCCCAGCCTTCGGGGGTGAACACCAGTTGCGGCGCTGCTGCGCCTTGCCAGTCTGGGCGCAGGTCCTGCGGCCAGTCACCCAGCGTGACCGGTTCCACCACCCAGCCGGTGCCGTCATGGCGAACGAACTCAGGACGCTTGCCGTTCCAGCGCAGGCCACGCAACTGGCCGGTGTGGCGCGCCACGGCAGACTGCTCGCGGGTCGCGGCAAGCAGCCGCTGCATGGCCTGGTCCACCCGCGTACGTCCGTTGTCGAGCCAGGCCACGCTCAAGCCGGTCATCAGCCCGGCGATGGCCAGCACCACCAGCAGTTCGAGCAGGCTGAAGCCGCGCTGGGAGGGCAAGTCAGAGCTCCCAGTTGCCCAGGTCGGCATCCAGCCCTTCGCCACCGGCCACGCCATCGGCGCCGAGCGAATAGACATCGACACGACCATGCTCGCCCGGCATGCGGTACTGGTACGGCGTGCCCCACGGGTCTTCCGGCAGGCGACGGATGTAGCCATCGCTGCGCCAGGCACGCGGCACCGGCTCCTGGGCCGGTTTCTTCACCAATGCAGCGAGGCCTTGCTCGCTGCTGGGAAAGCGCAGGTTGTCGAGCCGGTACATATCCAGTGCCTGCTCGAGGGTGGCCAGGTCAGCCATCACTTTCTGGCGCATGGCCTTGTCCTGGTTGCCCAGCACGCTGGGCGCGACCACCGCGATGAGCAGGCCGATGATGAAGATCACCACCATGATCTCCATGAGGGTGAAGCCGCGCTGACGCTTGGCGCGATACTGCATGCAAAGACTCCTTTTCACAGTTGCAGACCCTGGTTGAGCTGCATGATCGGCAACAGCACCGCCAGCACGATGAACAGCACCACGCCGCCCATCACCAGGATCATCAGAGGTTCGAAGAGCGCCATGGCGGTGTCGACCTGGCGGGCGAAGCCGCGCTCCTGGTCGTCGGCCACGCGCTCGAGCATGTCGGCCAGGGTGCCGCTGGCCTCGCCACTGCCGACCATGTTCACCAGCAGCGGTGGAAACTGGCCGCTGGCATCCAGCGCCCGATGCAGGCTGGTGCCGCCCTGGACCTGCAGGCGGACCTGCTCCAGGGCCAGGCGGATACGCTGGTTGGCAACCGTTTCGCTGGCCACCTGCAGGGCTTCGAGCAGGGCCACGCCACTGCCGCAGAGAATCGCCAGGCTGCGCGCCAGACGTGCGCTCTCCAGCACTTGCAGCAGGCTGCCGATACGCGGCAGGCGCAGCAGCAGGTCGTCGCGGCGCAGGCGCCAGTGCGGCTTGCGCAACAGCCAACCGCTCAACAGCGTCAGCGGGATCGCTGCACCCAACAGCCAGGGGCCGGCACTGGCCAGGCCCTGGCTGATGGCGATCAGCAGCGAGGTGATCAGCGGCAGCGCCTGCCCGGAATGGGCGAACTGCTCGGTCAGCTTGGGCACCACGAAGGTCATCAGCCCCACCACCACCGCCAGCGACACACCCATCAGCACGCAGGGATAGATCAGCGCAGTGCGCGCCTTGTGCTGTTGGCGCTGGACCTGCTCCAGGTGATCCGCCAGGCGCGTCAACACCTGCGCCAGGCGCCCGGAGCGCTCGCCCGCTTCGACCAGTGCGCAGTACAGCCCGGTGAACGGCGCGCCTTGCCGGGCAAGGCTGCGGGCCAGCCCCAGGCCTTCGGCAAGCGCGCCGCGCACCGACACCAGCACGGCCTGCAAGGCAGGCGCGCGCAGTTGCCGTTCGAGCGTGGCCAGGGCATCGACCAAGGGGATGCCAGCCGCGGTCAGCGTGGCCAATTGGCGGGTCAGCTCGCACAGCTGGGCACGGCTCAGGCGCTGACGGCGCGGTTGCCGCAGGCTGCCTTCGTGGCGTTGCAGCTTGCGCGCGAACAGCCCCTGCTCACGCAGCAACTGGCGGGCATGGCGCTCGCTGTCGGCCTGCACGCTGGCCTTGTGCGGTTTACCTGCCAGGTCCAGGGCCTGGTAGCGATAGGTCGGCATATTCAGCCCTGCACCACGCGCAACACCTCGGCCAGGCTGGTCTCGCCACGGGCCAGGCAATCGCTGGCCATGGCCACCAGGCTCTGCCGACGCGTGGCCAGGTGCGCCTGCATCGTCACTTCGCTGGCGCCCTCGTAAAGCAGGGCGACCAATCCTGTATCCAGCTCGATGAATTCATACAACCCCAGGCGCCCGACATAACCGCTGCCCTGGCAACTGTCGCAGCCCACCGGGTGGTGGGTGGCGTGCAACGCTGCCAGCTCCGGCCACAGGCGCCGCTCGGCGGCGAGCAACGGGCGCGGCTCGGCACAACTGCACAGGCGCCGGACCAGGCGCTGGGCCAGCACCCCGCGCAGGCTGGAAGCGATCAGGAAGGGCTCGATGCCCATGTCACGCAGGCGCGTCACTGCGCCGACAGCGCTGTTGGTGTGCAGGGTCGAGAGCACCAGGTGACCGGTCAAGCTGGCCTGCACGGCGATCTGCGCAGTCTCCTGGTCGCGGATCTCACCGAGCATGATCACGTCCGGATCCTGGCGCAGGATCGCGCGCAGGCCGGTGGCGAAGGTCAGCCCGGCCCGCGGGTTGATCGCGGTCTGGCCGATACCGGCGATGGCGTATTCCACCGGGTCTTCGACGGTGAGGATATTGCGGCTGCCGTCGTTGAGGCTGTTGAGGCTGGCGTACAGCGTGGTGGTCTTGCCGGAGCCGGTGGGGCCGGTGGACAGCACGATGCCGTTGGGCCGCGCCAGGCACGCGCGCAGGCCCTGCAGCGCCGCTGCCGGCATGCCGAGGTTGTCCAGCGCCAGCAGGCTGGCCTGCTTGTCGAGCACGCGCATCACCACGCGCTCGCCGTGGATGCCGGGCAGCGTCGAGACCCGCACGTCCACCTCACGCCCGGCGGCGCGCAGGGTGATGCGCCCGTCCTGGGGCTGGCGTTTCTCGGCGATGTCCAGGCGCGCCATGACTTTGATTCGCGACACCAGCATGGCCGACAGCGCACGCGGCGGGCGCAGCACTTCGCGCAGATGCCCGTCGACGCGCAGGCGCACCACCAGGCTCTGCTCGAAGGTTTCGATGTGGATGTCCGAGGCACGCAGGCGCAGGGCCTGGCCAAACAGGCCGTTGATCAGGCGGATCACCGGGGCTTCGTCGTCGCTTTCGAGCAGGTCTTCGATGCGCGGCATTTCGCTCATCAGGCTGTCGAGGTCAACCTGCTCGCCGATGCCTTCGATCAGCGCGGCGGTGGCCGAGTCGGCGGCCTGGTAGAGCTGGCCAAGACGCTCGTCGAAAGCGGCGCGATCGAGGCGCTCCAGGCGCCGTGGCTGGCCATGCACGCGCAGCAGCTCCTGCACCTGGTCGCTGTCGGCATCCTCGCGCAACCATAGCTGCCAGCCCTGCTCGTCCGGGGCCATGGCCACGCCGGCCTGACGCGCCAGGCGGTAGCCGAGCATCACCAGTCACCGCCTTCAAGGCGCGCGCGGCTGGCCGGAAACGCCTTGAGCAAGGCGCCACCTTCGGCGAGTTCCGGCATCTGCAAGGGGGTGTCCTGCTGCAGGCTGCGGTACTTTTCCTGGCTCAGCCCGGCAAGGCTCGGGCCGTCGCGCATGATGCGCGGGCGGATGAATACCATCAGGTTCTGCTTCACGTTGCGGTTGCTGTCGGAGCGGAACAAGCGACCCAGCACGGGGATGTCGCCGAGCAACGGCACGCGCTGGTTGCTGGTGGTGGATTCGTCGCTGATCAGGCCACCGAGAATCACCAGGCCATTGTCATCGACCATGACCTTGGTCTTGATCTCGCGCTTGTTGGTAATCACATCACTGGCGGCGCGCGAGTCGGCGATCGACGAGACTTCCTGGACGATGTCCAGGCGCACGCTGTTGTCGCTGTTGACCTGCGGCTTGATGCGCAGCTTCACCCCCACCTCCTTGCGTTCGATGGTCTGGTAGGGGTTGGCGTTGTTCTGGGTCACGGAGCCGGTGACGAAGGGCACTTCCTGGCCGACCAGGATCGACGCCTCGGCGTTGTCCAGGGTCAGCAGCGTCGGGGTCGACAGCAGGTTGAAACCGCTCTTGCCCTTCAGCGCGTTGATCAGCATGGCGAAGTTGAAACCGCCGCCGAAATGGCCGATGCCGGCGGTGGCGCCCGTGGTGGCCGAGAGCAGCTTGCCCAGCTCCTTGTTGTCGCCGCTGGCGGCAGCGCCAGCAATGTTGGCGATGTTCACCCCGTTGCTGCCGAAGTTGACGATGCCGGCGCCGAACTTCTCGTCGGCGAACAGCCATTGCACGCCGAGCTCCTGGGCGCTGCTGTCGGACACCTCGGCGATGATCGCTTCGACCACCACCTGGGCGCGGCGGATATCGAGCTGCTCGACGATGTTGCGATAGGCCGCCAGCTCGCTGTCAGGGCCGACCATGACCACCGCGTTGGCGCCCTCTTCATACTCCAGGCGTACCCCCGAATCGCTGGCCGTGCGTACCGGCGCCTCCTTGCCTTCGCCTGCGGGCGCATCCGGCACCCCGCCGTCCTGGCCGAGACCACGCAGCACCTTGACCACTTCCGCAGCATTGGCGTGACGCAGGTAGATCACCTGGGTGTTGCTGCTGTGCAGGTTGTCGCTGGGCCGGTCGAGTTGACCAAGCAGCGCACGCACGCGCTCGCGGCTGTCGGCGCTGCCGCGCACCAGCAGCGCATTGCTGCGCGGGTCGGCCACCACCTGGGCACTGTCGGCGCCCTGCTCGCGGGCCAGCAGGCGGGTGACCAGGGGCGCGGTGTCGGCGGCGCTGGCATGCTTGAGTGGCATCACCTGCAAGGGTTCGTCGCTGGCCTGGTCGAGCTGGCGTAGCAGCTTGTCGATGCGCTCCAGGTTGCTGCGCCAGTCGGTGACCACCAGCAGGTTGGCGGCAGGGTATGGGGTGATCACCCCGACACGCGGGTCGATCAGCGGCTTGAGGATGCCGAGCATCTGTTCGCTGGCAGCGTTGCGCACATTGAATACCCGGGTCGCCACGCCGTCGCTGCCCTTGCTCTGCTTGCCGGCGTTCTCCACCGGCACCGGCTCCAGGCGCGCGGCCTGGTCGGGGACGATCTTCACGCTGCCGTTGGGCAGGTCGACGGCGGCAAAGCCCTGGGCACGCAACTGGGCGAGGAAGATGTCGTAGATGGCTTCGGCGTCATGGCGATCGACGGTGCGTACCGTGACCTTGCCGGTGACCCGCGGATCGACGATGAACGTGGTGCCGGTGATGCGCGAGACGCTGTCGATGAACTCGCCCATGTCGGTGTCGACGAAGTTCACCTCGTATTGGGGCACGCCCTCTTCGTCGACTTCAGGGTCTTCGGCCCACGCCTGCGCAAAGCACAGGCCAAGGCTCAGCACGCAGGCCACAGCGTATCTTGCGATCATTGCTCATCCTTGCCGCTTGAAGCCGGTCACGGCGGGCCGTGGCGGCCAGGGCAGGCGCTCGCGCCGCCCCTGGTTGTCGAAAATCAGGCCATCGGCGTCGATGTCCTGCAGCACGATCCCTGGCGCCAGGCGCTGGCCGCGGCCCAGGGTGCGAACCTGCTGGCCGAAGCGCAGCACCACCACGGTGGCGGACAGCGGCTCGGCCTTGAGCCCGCCGAGGTATTGCAGGGGCAGGCGCGTCAGGGGAATGCCGCCCTCTTCGGGTGGCGCCTGCCAGTGACCGGCCATCAGGCCTGGCAAGGTGGGTGTCTGTTCGCGCGGGACGCTGAGCGGTTGCGGCTGGCGACTCAGTTGCAGGATGCACTGGGCAGCGAGCCAGCCGGCCAAGGTCAGCAGCAGCACGTTGGGCAGGCGCGACAGCGCGGTCACGAGGCCACCTGGCGCGGATGCCACCCCGGATGCCCCTGCACATAGCGCACCTGGGGCAGTTGCAGCGGCGCCAGTTGCCAGTTCGGCTCCTGGCGCGCCAGCCAGGCCTCGACCTTCTGCCACAGCGGCTCGCCGGCCTGGGCATCGAAGTGCAGGCCGAAGGTGCGGCACAGGCCCTGCACCGTCGGCAACCCGGCGACGCGCTTGCCCATCGGGCTGTAGCTGACCTGCCAGGCATGGCCTTGCCAGCGCGGCAGGTCCTGGCTGTTGTCGAGCAGCAGCGGGTCGCCGAACAGTTGCTCGGCGGCATTCTCCAGCACCTGCTCCACCTGGCGTGCGGGGGCTTCGACCACCGGCGCCGGGTAGCCGCCGGTGAGGCTGATCAGGTGCTCGCGGGTGATCGCCTGGCCTGCTGGCAGCGGATGGTCGTAACGCAGGCCGGGCAATAGCACCGGCATGCTCGAGTCGTCGGCCAGGGCCTGGTGCAGGAGACGGTCCCAACTGCCGCCACGGGTGTCACGGCGCCACAGGGTCTGCGGTGCACGGGCCAGCGGCTGGTCGAGCCAGGCGGCATGACCGGCGCGTTGCTGGCGCAGCGTGCTGCGTAACTGGCTGGCACGCGCCTGGGCAGTGGGCGAAAGTTGATCGTCGAAAGCGGGCACGAAGCGCGCCTCGAATCGCCACTGCCCGGCGGTTTGCTGGCAATGCAGGCGATAGACGCCACTGGCGCGGCACCCGGCGAACAGCACCGGCACCTGGCGCCCCGACGCTTGCGTGACAGGTACCGGAGTCGGCCACAGATCCTGGCCACGGGCACACAGCAGCACATCGATTTCGTCGATCCGCTCGGCAAGCCACAGGCCGGGGCCAGTGCCGACATCCGCCAGGGCGACCACCAGATCGGCCTCGCGCCGGGCTTGTTGGAAGCTTGGCAGCAATGATTGGTACCACTGCTTGAGCGAGGCTTTCTGATCCTGGGCGTAAGGGTCAGTCACACCGACCACCGCAATGCGCACGCCGCCGCGCTCGAACACGCGCAGGGGCTCGACGCCCAGGCCCTTGGCCTGTTCAGCGCCAAGACCAGCGCCGAGCGTGATCGCAGGGGACTGGCGATAGAGGGCGGCGCAGCGTTGTGGCCACAGCACGCGCTCATCACTGCTCACGCGCACGTCGCTGGCCAGCATGCGGCTGCCTTGCACGCCGCTATCGCCTTGGGTCAGGTAGGCCAGGCCACTGCCATTCCAGTTCTGGCCGTTCTCCAGGGTCAGGCAGCGCTCGGCGCCGGCCTCGTTGCGCATCTGCTCCATCAGTGCGGCCAATACGGCATAACCGCCGAGGCGCGCCTGGCTGGCCTGGCCGGCATCGAGCAATGGCGCGAGCTCGGCATGTCCGCTACTGGCATGGCTGCCGGTCATCCACGGAGCACGCCCCAGATGGCTGACCGGCCCCAGGCGCGTGGCCGGCACCACGGGCAGGCCAGGCTCGCGGGCATCGAGGGTGTCGGCGACATAGAGCAGTTCGAGCGACGCATCGCCGCCGCGCTGACCGGGGATCGCGGAGCAGGCGCCCAACAAAGGTGCCAAGGCCCCGACGCCCATCCAGCCAATCACTTCGCGTCTGCGCACACTGCTCGCCATCGACCCTGCCATCCTTAACCTGAGTTCACGTTCGGCCCCGGATATTGGGGTGGCTGCGTGACAGTTTGATGGCAGAAATCCGACAGCCGATGCGGCAAAGTTCTGACAAATCTTGTTACTAATAGCGCTAGGTTTTAAAACCCCGTTAATATTTTTGCCAATCAATCATCACACTTGCCCCCTACAGTCGCGGTTCCTCTTACTCAGCGATTACAAGGACACCCTGATGAGTCGAGAAACCGGCGATAACCTGGACCGGAACCAGAGCGGCAACCTGCCGATGGCCAGCGTGATGGACACCTACCTGAGCCGTCGTACCGTGATGCGCGGCAGTCTCGGCGCGGCCATCGCGATGATCGCAGGCACCGGCCTGACCGCCTGTTTCGACGGTGGTGGCGGCAGCTCCCATCACGATGATCCGGTCACCGAGCCGCCTGTGACCGAACCGCCAGCCAAGCTCAAGCTGGGCTTCCAGTCCATCGCCGGTTCGCGCACCGACGCTTGCGTCATTGCCGCCGGTTACAGCGCCTACGTGATCGCGCCGTGGGGCACGCCGCTGAACAGCAACGGCAATCCGTGGAAGTCCGACGGCAGCAATACCTCGACCGACCAGGCCAACGCCATGGGCATGAACCATGACGGCATGCACTTCTTCCCCATCAACGGCAGCTCCGACGATGGTTTGCTGGCGATCAACTTCGAATACATCGAAGCCGACGCGCTGCACCCGAACGGCCCGACCACCGATGGCACTGGCAAGCGCCCGGTCGAGGAAGTGCGCAAGGAGATCAACGCCCACGGCGCCGGCGTGGTGCGCCTGAGCAAGGTCAACGGCCGCTGGCAGGTGATGCAGAACGACCCGCTCAACCGCCGCTTCACCACCGCTTCGCTGATGGACATCGCCGGGCCCCTGCGCGGCACCGATCACGTCAAGACCAAGTTCTCGCCGACCGGCACCCAGGCACGCGGCACCAACAACAACTGCGGTAACGGCTATACGCCGTGGGGCACGTACCTGACGTGCGAAGAAAACTGGCCTGGCATCTTCGTCAACAAGGGCGTGCGCCCGGCAGACCAGGTGCGCATCGGCGTCAGTGCCAGCAGCGGCCAGTACAAGTGGGAGACGGCTGCCGGTGATGCCAGCGAGGTCAACGGTGAGTTCACCCGCTTCAACGTGACCCCGACCGGCGCCAGCGCCACCGACGACTACCGCAACGAAGCCAGCACTTATGGCTACATCGTCGAGATCGACCCGTACAACAGCGCCACCCTGGCGGTGAAACGCACCGCCCTTGGTCGCTTCCGCCACGAGGGCTGCTGCCCGGGCCTGGCGGTCGCTGGCAAGCCGCTGGTGTGGTACACCGGCGACGACTCGAACAACGAGTACCTGTACAAGTTCGTCTCCGACGCCGTCTGGGATCCGGCCGACGCCACCCCGGCCGACCGCCTGGCCACCGGTGCCAAATACATGGACAAGGGCAAGCTCTACGTGGCCCGCTTCAATGCCGACGGCAAGGGTGTGTGGCTGCTGCTGGACGTTGCCACCCCCACCACCGCCGGCAGCACGCTGGGTGCACTGTACGGCGACCTGCCGGGCATCATCCTCAACACCCGCGGTGCGGCTGACGCGGTCGGCGCCACGCCGATGGACCGCCCTGAGTGGACCGCCGTCAACCCGCTCAACGGCGATGTCTACCTGACGCTGACCAACAACAGCGCGCGTACCGCCGCCAAGGTGGATGCGGCCAACCCGCGCGGCCCGAACCGTCACGGCCACATCATCCGTTGGCACGACAGCGACGATCACAAGAGCTTCACCTGGGATATCTTCGTGTTCGGCGCCAACGCGGCCGGTGCACCGGATATCAACCGCTCGGGCCTGACCGAACTGAACCAGTTCGCCAGCCCCGACGGGATGAGCTTCGATAGCCGCGGGGTGTTGTGGTTCGAGACCGACAACGGTGAGACCACCTTGACCAGCTACACCAATGACCAGTTGCTGGCAGTGATCCCGACCGACCTGGTCGATGCCACTGGCAAGCAGATTCCGGTCAACGCGCAGAATCAGGTGGACCTGCGGCGCTTCTTCGTCGGCCCTAACGGCTGCGAGGTGACGGGGATCAGCTTCACGCCGGACAACAAGACGCTGTTCATCAACATCCAGCACCCGGGGAACTGGCCCTATACCGACAAGGCGACGGATGTGACACCTGCGGGGAGCCGAGTGCGACCACGGGCGTCTACCGTGGTGATTCAACGCAATGATGGCGGTGAGATCGGAACGGCCTGATCCGGAGCCTGTCGTCCGCGGTGCTCAAAGCCCGCGGATTGCCTGCCCAGCTCACCATCGCCGGGGCCGCCTTGCGGCCCCATCTGGCTTCGGCGCTTGAACGCTAGAACACTGGCTCGCGCCCGCGAATCCGAACCTGTTGCGCCGGCACCCGCGCATGCCACTGCACCACCCCCAACGCCTCGACCTGAAACTGGCTGCGCACCACTCGCCCGTCTTCCTCGAACGAAAGCTGCAACAGGAAGAACCCGCTGTTGAGTAACAATCCCTCGCTCAACCGAGCAAAGCTCTCGTCATCCAAAGCGCCCAGTGCCTGGCGTAACCCTCCCGCATCGACATAACCCGACGCCGGCCGATTGGTGATGATCCGGCTGAGCAGCGAGCGGGAAAAATGCCCCTCGTAGAGTGCCTCCAGCAACGGCAGGTGCTCCAGGTTCAAGGCATTGGCATTGAGCCGCCAACCGCTGGTCTGCGGCAATGCGCACAGCATCGGATAGCGCCCCTGGCGCCCGGCATCGGGTTCCAGCAGCAGGTTCAACTCGCTCGGGTCGAGCATCGCCTGGTTGGCCGCCAGACGTGGTGGCTGCTGGCGCAGGTACTGGCCGCTCTCGGCACCTTGCAGGCGGGTGTCGCTGTCAGCGTCCAGCCAATCGGCCAGGGCGTCGACCAATCGCTCGGCAGCCATGTCGTCGCCGAGCAATCGACGCAACTGGCGCTCGGCACGCTCGGCGTCTTCCCCCAGCAAGGCATTGACGTTGAAGCAGGTGTGCTGGTCGCGCACCTGCAGGCGCGCCTTGCCTGCACCAAAGTCATACTCCAGCGCCTGGCCGCGCAGGGCCTGCCAGAACAGGGGGCTGGCGCGCCAGGTCGGATCGCGCAGGGCCTGGCTGGCATAGGCAAGGCCAGCCTGCTCCATCGCCCGCACCTGCACGCGCTGGCGCAGCAAGCGCGTCTCATCGACCTGCCGACGCCCCTCCTCCACCAGCCAGGCCAGGCCCGCCGCAAGCATCGCCAGCGCCACCATCACCATCAGCAACGCTGCACCCTGTTGTCGCCCACCACCCATTGCACCGCGCCTCGTCATCCGTGGAGGCGCCAGTCAACACGGTGCGTGTTGCAAGCACATGGCAACGTTTCCCGACAGTCACGTTGGCGTCATCTGAAGCAGGCAGGATTGGCCTTCCTTTTCATGACCTTACAGGAGTTCTCGCACATGGGCGGTATAGGCATCTGGCAACTGGTGATCGTGCTGCTGATCGTTTTCCTGCTGTTCGGCACCAAGCGCCTCAAAGGCCTGGGCAGCGATGTCGGCGAAGCGATCCAGGGTTTTCGCAAGTCGATGGGCGGTGACGACAACAGCAGCGCATCACCCAACGCACAGGTTCAACAGCAGCAGCCAACGGATCGCCAGGGCTGATGTTCGAGATCGGTTTCAGCGAACTGCTACTGGTTGGCGTCGTCGCTCTGCTGGTCCTGGGGCCCGAACGCCTGCCGGTGGCGATGCGCACCGTCGGGCGCGGTCTTGGGCAGGCGCGGCAGGCCATGAACATGCTGCGCGCCCAGGTCGAGCGGGAAATCGACATGCCAGCCCTGGACGATGCGGCGCTGCGCAAACTGGAGCAGGATATCCGCCAGGGTGTCAGCCTCGATGAAGCACCCGCCAGGGAACGTACATCATGAGCTTCGCTGTCCACGGAAGGTCGGCAATGCCGCTGACCGAACACCTGCGTGACGCGCGCAAGCGCCTGGTGCGTTGCCTGCTGGCCATCGCCCTGGCGTTCGCTGTGTTGTTCCCCTTCGCCCAGACCCTCTACACCCTGGTCTCCGAGCCGCTGCGCCGCTTCCTGCCCGAGGGCGCGAGCATGATCGCAACCAGCGTCACCTCGCCGTTTCTCACGCCCTTCAAGCTGACGGCCATGTGCGCGCTGTTCATCAGCATGCCAGTGCTGCTGCATCAGGCTTGGGGCTTCATCGCGCCGGGGCTTTATCGGCGGGAGAAACGCATCGCCCTGCCGCTGCTGGTGTCGAGCATCCTGCTGTTCTACGGCGGCATGGCGTTCGCGTTCTTCCTGGTGTTTCCGATGATGTTCGGCTTCTTCGCCAGCGTGACCCCCGAAGGCGTGGCAATGATGACCGACATCAGCCAGTACCTGGACTTCATTCTCGCCCTGTTCCTGGCGTTCGGCCTGGCATTCGAAATTCCGGTGGCAACCTTCATCGTGGTCTGGGCAGGCCTGACCGATGTTGCCAGCTTGCGCCGTAGCCGGCCCTACGTGATCGTCGGCTGTTTCGTGGCCGGCATGATCCTCACGCCTCCCGACGTGTTCTCCCAGACCATGCTCGCCATCCCGATGTGGTTGCTGTTCGAGATCGGCCTGCTGGCCTGCGGGGCCCTTCAAAACCGCACCCGCCTGTCGTAGCGCCTACAGCGGGAGGCGTTGCCTGCTCCCTCTTGCACCACGCGGCTCACATGCTGGGGACTCCGTCAATTGATGAGTCCCCAGCATGATCCCACTAAGCCTGCACACCCGCTTCGCTCTTGATCGACTCACCGAAATCAGCCGGCCACTCTCAGCACAGGCCTTCCGCGAAATGCTCATCCCTGTGTTCGGTGACGACGTGCCAGACAGTTGCTATCAGCAGCTGCAGGACGCACTACGCGACGGCACGCTGAGCAACCCTCTACACCAGGTGAACCCACAGGTGGCAGGCAAAGCCTGCTACGACAATGCCACGCGTATCATCCACCTGCACCCCGAGGTGATCGCTACCGCGCTGCTGCAGCCACAGGCGGCCTGTGAACTGGCGACCATCCTGCTGCACGAGTTCGGTCATCACCTGGACAACGTTCTGCGCCAAGACTTCACGAAAGGCCTGGACGATGGCTTTGCCTCGATCGCCGAGGATGCAGAGCTCGAGGAAGGTGCGCGCTTCGCCTACCTGATCGGCTGCATGGAGTCAGGCCCAAGCGGTGAGCTGCAGATCGCCCAACTGACCGAAGCAGGCCGAACCATCACCCTGCGAGCCGATGACCAGGCCATGCGTCTGTTCATCCGCCAGAGCCAGGATGAACATGCGCAACGCGCCAACACCAATGAAGGCAGCACCGAGGGCTTTTCTGCGGGCAAGGGCGACAAGAAAAACCCTGAAATGTCCTGGGGGCATGAGTCGATCGAGGAAGACCTCAAGTACGCCGGGTTCAATGAGCAACAACGCAAGGCGATCTATTTCGGCAACTGGCTGCGCGACTACTCGCAGTTGCTCGATCCCAAGCTGGTCCGTGCCGAAGACGCGCCCAAAGAGTTCCCGCGCAAGCTCTCCCGGAAAGTCCTGACCCAACTCGTAGACCTGCTGGCGCTCAAGGCATTTCCCAGCCTGCAATCCACGCCGCAAGAGCGCGCGCACTACATGGTCACACCGCAGATGCTCGGGGTGTATCGTCCTACCGAGCACATCGACAATCCCTACAACCCCAACCCGTCAGCGACTGACCCAAGCACCATCGATGCAGACTTCGAGCCGCCTGTCGCACAGGACGATCCGCGGTTGCAGGTCGATCCGGATACGTCCATGAAGCGCCACATCTTCAGTTCGGTCGATTACATGTGCGAACGACTGCGCGAGGCAATGGCGGCGGGCCCGACCCCTGAGGGCCTGCGCGAATTCGGTGCAGCACTGCACGTGCTGGAAGATTACTTCGCCCACTCCAACTACGCCGAATTGAGCCTGCACAAGCAGGGTCACAACACGGTACTGACCTGGACCGCCCAAGCCGACTGCAAGCACGGCTGGCCCATCGTCACCGGCATGTTCGCCGGCAGCGATGTGATAGCCAGCCTGGCCGAGCCGATGGCCAATGCACTCTTCGCCCCCTCCGGCGACTTCGAGAACATCACGCCAGGGCAGCGCTCGGACACTGAACTGGCGCTGTTGATCCTGCTTCAGGACCACCCCGATCCGCAGTGGCAGGAATACCTGAACAACGCACTCGAAGTTCGCGACACGTTGGCGGACCTGCCAGGGTTCAATATGGCGAGGCGCATTTCCTGGATCACGGGCTCACCGCTGCGCCTTGCAACCGACCTGCCCAAGGTTGGCTACCGGGCCATCCTCAACCTGATCGGCAACTCGGTCGACGATATCCAGACGTACAGAATGGGCAATCCCATGCTCACCGGCTCGACCAATCCGACCCACTCCCAGCTTGCCAAGGACCATGACGTGCATCCGCTGCATACCCTGGCCACCCTGATGGCCCGGGTTGCAGTGCGCGAAGTCGGTTTCGCCATGTTCAAATACTGGGAGGGGGGGCGGTTGCGCGATCCGATCAAGATAGCGCGCAGCTACTTTACCCACCCCAACGACAGCGAATGGCAGGACGAACTGGTCAGCAAATGGGCAAGCGAGCACCCCAAGGAAATTCAGAAATCCAGCGACCCTGCTGTCTTCGAAGCGCTCAACCACGATCATGAGGCGCCAGCGGTGGATGAAAGCGCCTGGGAACGTCTGAAAGGGCTGTTCAGTTAAAACCTGTAGAAACGACAAGCCCCGGCAGAAGACTGCCGGGGCTTGTCGATGTGCAGCAGCAAAATTTCAGCGCACTCAGATGTCCAGCAAAGGCCAGACCTCATACGCCGGCGTTTCATAAGGGTGGCTCTGTTTCAATGCGGCGACCACCTGGCGAACCCGCTCATCGGCCACCACCAACTCCACCTTCCACTCCTCCACCACCTCGACCTGGCCCACCTGCCCGAGGAATGGCTGGCTGCCATCCAACGGGCGGAACTGACCCTGGCCAAGTGTCTGCCAGGCACAGTGATCGTAGTCACCGATACGCCCGCCTCCGGCGGCGAACACGGCGGCCTTGACCACCTCGACGTGGCTGGCGGGGACGAAGAAGGCGAGCTTGTGCACCGCTTAGTTCACCCACACCCGCGCGTTGCGGAACATGCGCATCAGCGCGGCGTCTTCCTGCCAGTCATCCGGACGCCAGGAGTTCTGCACGGCGCGGAACACACGCTCAGGGTGCGGCATCATGATGGTGACGCGACCGTCGCGGCTGGTGAGGCCGGTGATGCCCCGTGGCGAACCGTTCGGGTTGGCCGGATACTGCTCGGTGACCTTGCCGTGGTTGTCGACGAAACGCAGGGCCACGCAACCGGACAGGTCGGCTTCCAGCAGTGCCTCTTCGCTGGCGAACTCGGCATGGCCTTCGCCGTGGGCGATGGCGATCGGCATGCGCGAACCGGCCATGCCCTGCAGGAAGATCGAGTTGGACTTCTGCACCTCGACCATGGCTACACGCGCTTCGAACTGCTCCGAGCGGTTGCGCACGAAGTGCGGCCAGTACTCGGTGCCCGGGATCAGCTCGTGCAGGTTGGACATCATCTGGCAACCGTTGCACACGCCCAGGGCGAAGCTGTCGGTACGCTCGAAGAAGGCCTGGAAAGCATCGCGGGCACGACTGTTGAACAGCGCCGACTTGGCCCAGCCTTCACCGGCGCCCAGTACGTCGCCGTAGGAGAAGCCACCGCAGGCGACCAGGCCCTTGAAGGCTTCGAAGTCGACGCGACCGGCGAGGATGTCGCTCATGTGCACGTCGATCGCGGCAAAGCCTGCACGGTCGAAGGCTGCAGCCATCTCGACCTGGCCGTTGACGCCCTGCTCACGCAGGATCGCCACTTGCGGACGCACACCCTTCTTGATGTAGGGCGCGGCAACGTCTTCGTTGACGTCGTAGCCGAGCTTGACCGACAGGCCTGGATTGTCCTCTTCGAGCAGGACGTCGAATTCCTGGTCGGCGCAGTCGGCGTTGTCGCGCAGGCGCTGGATCTGATAGCTGGTCTCGGCCCACTGGCGCTGCAGCATGCGACGGTCATCGTCGAACAGCACTTCGCCGTTCAGGCTGATGGACACCTCGCCGTTGTTGACCGGCTTGCCGATCACCGCGACGCACTCCTCGCCCAGGCCGGCAGCGCTGAACTGGGCCAGTACGTCCGGCGTGGCGTCCTGGCGAACCTGGATGACCGCGCCCAGCTCTTCGTTGAAGAGGATGGCCGGCACGTCGCCCTTGCTGTCGGTCAGCGGATCGAGTTGCAGGTCGAGGCCGCAATGGCCGGCGAAGGCCATTTCCAGCACGGTGGTGACCAGGCCGCCGTCGGAACGGTCGTGGTAGGCCAGCAGGTGACCGTCGGCGTTCAGACCCTGGATCACGGCGAAGAACGCCTTGAGGTCTTCGGCGTCGTCGACGTCCGGCGCCTGGGCTGCGATCTTGCCGTAGGTCTGGGCCAGGATCGAGGCGCCCATGCGGTTCTTGCCGCGGCCCAGGTCGATCAGGATGAGGTCGGTCTCACCCTTGTCCATGCGCAGTTGCGGGGTCAGGGTCTTGCGGATGTCAGTGACCGGGGCGAAGCCTGTGATGATCAGCGACATCGGCGAGGTGACGCTCTTCTCGACGCCCTCTTCGCTCCACTTGGTCTTCATCGACATCGAGTCTTTGCCGACCGGGATGGTGATGCCCAGCTCGGGGCACAGCTCCATGCCGACAGCCTTCACGGTGTCGTACAGGCGCGCGTCTTCACCTGGGTGGCCGGCAGCGGACATCCAGTTGGCCGACAGCTTGATGTCGGACAGCTTGTCGATGCGCGAGGCGGCCAGGTTGGTGATGGTTTCGCCGATGGCCATGCGCCCGGATGCCGGGGCATCCAGCAGTGCCAGCGGAGTCCGCTCGCCCATGGCCATGGCTTCGCCAGTGTAGACATCGAAGCTGGTGGCGGTGACGGCGCAGTCGGCCACCGGTACCTGCCACGGGCCGACCATCTGGTCGCGGGCGACCAAGCCGGTGATGGTGCGGTCGCCGATGGTGATCAGGAAGCTCTTGCTGGCCACGGCCGGGTGGCTCAGCACGCGCTGCACGGCGGTGTCCAGGTCCAGCCCGCTCGGGTCGAAATCATCGCCCAGCTCGGCTTCGCGGGTGACCGAGCGGTGCATGCGTGGCGGTTTGCCCAGCAGCACGTCGAGCGGCATGTCGACCGGGGTGTTGTCGAAGTGGCTGTCGGTGACGGTCAGGTGCTGTTCTTCGGTGGCTTCGCCGACCACGGCGAACGGGCAGCGCTCACGCTCGCAGATGGCCTTGAAGCGCTCGAAGTCGACAGCGCTGACGGCCAGCACGTAACGCTCCTGCGATTCGTTGCTCCAGATTTCGTGCGGGGCCATGCCCGGCTCGTCGTTGGGCACGTTGCGCAGCTCGAAGCGACCACCGCGGCCACCGTCGTTGACCAGTTCCGGGAAGGCGTTGGAGATGCCGCCGGCGCCGACGTCGTGGATGAAGGCGATCGGGTTGTCGTCGCCCAGCTGCCAGCAGCGGTCGATGACTTCCTGGCAACGGCGCTCCATTTCCGGGTTTTCGCGCTGGACCGAGGCGAAGTCCAGGTCAGCCGAGCTGGCACCGGTGGCCACCGACGAGGCAGCGCCGCCGCCCAGGCCGATCAGCATGGCCGGGCCGCCGAGCACGATCAGCTTGGCGCCGACGGTGATCTCGCCCTTCTGCACGTGGTCTTCACGGATGTTGCCCATGCCGCCGGCGAGCATGATCGGCTTGTGGTAGCCGCGCACTTCTTCACCGTGCGGGGTGTTGATGCTCTGCTCGAAGGTACGGAAGTAGCCGGTCAGGGCCGGACGACCGAATTCGTTGTTGAACGCGGCGCCGCCCAGCGGGCCTTCGATCATGATGTCGAGGGCGTCGACGATGCGCTCAGGCTTGCCGTAGGCCTGCTCCCATGGCTGTTCGAAGCCCGGGATGCGCAGGTTGGATACGGTGAAGCCGGTCAGGCCGGCCTTGGGCTTGGCGCCACGGCCGGTGGCGCCTTCGTCGCGGATTTCGCCGCCGGAGCCGGTGGAGGCGCCGGAGAACGGGGCGATGGCGGTCGGGTGGTTGTGCGTCTCGACCTTCATCAGGATGTGCACCGGCTCCTGCACCGCACCGTACTGGCGGGTTTCAGGATTCGGGAAGAAGCGGCCGGCGACGTTGCCGACGATCACCGAGGCGTTGTCCTTGTAGGCCGACAGCACGCCTTCGTTGTGCATCTGGTAGGTGTTCTTGATCATGCCGAACAGGCTCTTTTCCTGAGCCTGGCCGTCGATGTCCCAACTGGCGTTGAAGATCTTGTGGCGGCAGTGCTCGGAGTTGGCCTGGGCGAACATCATCAGCTCGATGTCGTTCGGGTTGCGCTTGAGCCCCTGGAAGGCGTTGACCAGGTAGTCGATCTCGTCTTCGGCCAGGGCCAGGCCCAGGTCGACGTTGGCCTGGGCCAGGGCGGCGCGGCCACCTGCGAGAATGTCGACCGAGGTCATCGGCTTGGGCTGGGCGTGGCTGAACAGGTCTGCAGCCTGCTCCAGCTGAGTCAGCACGCGCTGGGTCATGCGATCGTGCAGTTCGGCGGACACCTGCGCGACGTCGGCGTCGCTGAGCGAGCCGGCCACGTAGTAGGCGATGCCGCGCTCCAGGCGCTGGATCGACTGCAGGCCGCAGTTATGGGCGATGTCGCTGGCCTTGGAGGCCCAGGGCGAAATGGTGCCCAGGCGCGGCACGACCAGGAACAGGCGGCCGCTCGGCTCCTGTACCGGCACGCTCGGGCCGTACTTGAGCAGACGGCCCAGCACCTGCTGCTGGTCGGCGGTCAGCTCGCCGTCGACGTCGGCGAAGTGGGCGAATTCGGCATACAAACCAGTAACAGCGGGGACTTTCTGGCTCAGTTGCTCGAGTAATTTACCGTGGCGAAAGGCAGAAAGGGCAGGAGCGCCGCGCAGGATCAACATCGTCGGGACAGCCTCAGGAAGGGGTGTGCTTAGAGGCCGTGCATTCTAGCCTAATTCGACGGCTTTCGGCACCCGCCAGAGGGCAATGCTGCCGGGCGGTGGAACCGGACCTGGGGGTCAGAATTCTGCAGGCTGGCCGGAGGGGTTTTCACTGGGCGATCCTCCGAAGGCAAGCCCCCGCAAACACACGACCCGCTACCAGACAAGCTAACGGTTGTCGAGATATGGCGCGGGCGGTCCTTTGCGTATACTGCAACCTATGTTCGCCCACACTGCTTTGCGCCAGCGCTGCGCCAGATGGCTCTTCGCAACCGGACTCTTGCTGATGCTCGGTGCCTGTGTTGAAAAACCCAGCACCCTCGAGCGCGTGAAGGAGGACGGCGTGCTGCGCGTCATAACCCGCAACAGCCCGGCCACCTACTTCCAGGACCGCAACGGCGAAACCGGCTTCGAATACGAGCTGGTCAAACGTTTCGCCGACGATCTGGGCGTCAAGCTGGAGATCGAGACCGCCGACAACCTCGACGACCTGTTCGACCAGTTGGGCAAGCCTTCCGGTCCGGTGCTGGCAGCCGCCGGCCTGGTCAGCAGCGAGCAACGCACCACCCAGGCGAAGTTCTCCCACCCGTATCTCGAAGTCACCCCCCAGGTCATCTACCGCAATGGCCGTTCCCGCCCCACCGAACCCAAGGATTTGATCGGCAAGAAGATCATGGTGCTCAAGGGCAGCAGCCATGCCGAACAGCTGGCTGAACTGAAAAAGCAGTATCCGACGCTTGAATACGAAGAGTCCGACGCTGTTGAGGTGGTCGACCTATTGCGCATGGTCGACGAAGGCCAGATCGACCTGACCCTGGTCGACTCCAACGAACTGGCGATGAACCAGGTGTACTTCTCCAACGTGCGCGTGGCCTTCGACCTGGGCGATGCCCGCGACCAGCGCTGGGCCGTGGCAGCCGGCGAAGACAACAGCCTGCTCAACGAGATCAACGAGTTTCTCGACAAGGCGCAGAAGAACGGCACGCTTCAGCGCCTGAAAGACCGTTATTACGGCCATGTCGACGTGCTTGGCTACGTCGGTGCCTACACCTTCGCCCAGCACCTGCAGCAGCGCCTGCCCAAGTATGAAAAGCACTTCAAGAGCTACGCCAAGGTCGAGCAGGTCGACTGGCGGCTGCTGGCGGCGATCGGTTACCAGGAATCGATGTGGCAGCCCGAGGTGACATCGAAGACCGGCGTACGCGGCCTGATGATGCTGACCCAGCGCACCGCCCAGGCCATGGGCGTGTCCAACCGGCTGGACCCCAGGCAAAGCATCATGGGTGGGGCGAAATACTTCATGCTCATCAAGGAGCAGCTCGACGACAGCATCCAGGAGCCGGACCGCACCTGGTTCGCCCTGGCCGCCTACAACGTCGGCAGCGGCCATCTGGAAGACGCCCGTACCCTCGCCAAGCGCGAAGGCCTGAACCCGAACAAGTGGCTGGACGTGAAGAAGATGCTGCCACGCCTGTCGCAGAAGCAGTGGTACAGCAAGACCAAGTACGGCTACGCCCGCGGCGGCGAGCCTGTGCACTTCGTGGCCAACATCCGCCGCTACTACGACATCCTCACCTGGGTGACCCAGCCGCAGCTCGAGGGACAGGTGGCCGAGGGCAACCTGCATGTGCCTGCGGTCAACAAAGACAAGCCGGCGGAGCAATCACCGCCGATGTAACCCTGCAGCGGCCTCTTGGCGGGCAAGTCAGGACTTGGCCCGGCGCGCCTTGAAGAAGTCGCTGAGAATCTGCCCGCACTCCTGCGCCAGCACGCCCCCCTCCACCAACACCCGATGATTCAAAAAGCCCTGGGTGAAGAACTGTCCCTGGCTCTGCACCACCCCCGCCTTGGGCTCCAGCGCCCCATACACCACCCGCTCTATCCGCGAATGGACGATCAGGCCCGCACACATGCTGCAGGGCTCGAGGGTCACATACAGGGTGCTGCCCGGCAGCCGATAGTTGCTGACAGCCTTGGCTGCATCGCGAATGGCGACCATTTCGGCGTGGGCGCTGGGGTCATTGTCGGTGATCGGTCGGTTGAAGCCACGGCCGATCACCTGCCCCTGCTGCACCAGCACCGCACCTACCGGCACCTCCCCCAGCAAGGCGCCTTCAGCCGCCAGTTCCAGGGCCAACTGCATGAATGCCTGATCGCCGCTGCGATCGATGATCCGCGGACGCATCAGACCACCGCGATCGCGGCCATCAGGCCGGTTTCCATGTGGTCGATCACATGGCAGTGGAACATCCAGGTGCCCGGGTTATCCGCTACCAGGGCCACCTGGGCACGCTCGTTCTTGCCCAACAGGTAGGTGTCGGTGAACCAAGGCTCGGTGATCTTGCGGCGATTGGAGGCGATCACCTTGAAACTCATGCCGTGCAGGTGGATAGGGTGCTGGTACTGGGTCATGTTCTTCAGCTCGAAGATATAGCTGTTGCCCTTTTTCAGCGTGGCAATCGGCCGGTCGGCACAGGTCTTGTCGGTGATGTCCCAGGCCTGGCCGTTGATCTGCCACAGACTCGGTGGCTTGCCGTTTTCGGTGTTCACCGAAACCTGGCCCGCCCATTCGAAATTGAAGTTCAGCTTCTCGGCCTTCTCCAGGTCCGGCTCGGCGACCGGGTTCGGCGGCAGCGCCTTGGGCCAGTCGCTCGGCGCCTCGCTGCTGGCGACCGAACGCAGGGTGCCCAGGCGCACGAAGCCGTCGCGCAGGGAAATTTCCTCGCCGGCCTCGGGAATTCGGATGGCCAGGCAGATGCGCATGCCGGGGCCAAGCCAGTAGTCGTCCTCGAGCGGCCTCGGGGTCACCGGGTTGCCGTCGAGCGCATAGATCATCGCCTCGCAGTTGCCCTTGAGGTTGATGCGGTAGGTCCAGGTGTTGTCCAGGTTGAGCAGCCGCACACGCACCACTTGGCCGGCGGGCAACTCGGTGACCGCCTCGGCCTGGCCATTGATGGTGATCAAGCGCCCAGCGGTGCCATTGCGCGCGGCCTCGCGAGGCACGCTGAACGGCATGAATTCGCCCTGCTCGTCCACGTGCCAGGTCTTCAGGCTCAGGGTGCGTTCATGCCTGAAGCCGGTCGGCTCGCGCTCCTCGACGATCAGCGGCCCGACCAGGCCCCGCCCCAACTCCTCGGAGCTGCTGACATGTGGGTGGTACCAGTAACTGCCGGCATCGGGCACGCGGAACTTGTAGTCGAAGAACTCACCCGGCTTGACCGGCAATTGCGACACGTAGGGTACACCGTCCATTTCCAGCGGCAGGCGGATGCCATGCCAGTGGATGGTGGTTTCAACCGGCAGGTGATTGATGAAGCGTACCCGCAACCAGGTGCCCTGGCGCACCCGCAACTCGGTGCCGGGTGCCGAGGGCCCGAAAGCCCAGGCTTCGGTCTTGAAACCGGGAACCAGCTCGACATCCAGGGGCGCCGCGATCAGCTCGTAGTCGTGCCCGGCATTGTCGTCCTCGACCTTGCCCAGCCAGTAGCGAGCCGCGCCTCCGGCGCCCAGGCCAACCACGACGAGGCCGGTCAGGCCCTTGAGCATTTGTCGACGGGTAAAGGACATACGTGCAGGTACCTCGTTTTGCGCAATCAAGCTGCCAGCACCGCTGGCAATGAAGGGCGAATACGATACACCTGCAATTGAGAAAGATTAAGTGAACTGTTGTCGCGCTGCTGCACGAGGCCGGCTTCAGCGGGACCTTCAAGGGCTGGGTGGCCTATCGTGGCTGACGCGCGGGAACGCGAGGGTGAAACAGGTCGCCCCCTCGCTGCTTTCGGCCCAGCAGCGTCCCTGGTGCAATTGCATGATCGAGCGCACGATCGACAGACCCAGCCCGCTGGACTGTGACGAATGCTGGCGCGAGGCATCGACCCTGTAGAAACGTTCGAACACGCTTTCCAGGTGCTCAGGGGCGATTGCCTGCCCACGGTTGCGCACCCGGATCAACACCTCATCGCCCTGCTCACCGGCGGTCACTTCGATGACACTGCCCGGTTCGCCAAAGCGCACCGCATTGGCCAACAGGTTGGCCAGCGCCCGGCGCAGCAACGCGGCGTCGGCCCACACCGAGCCTTCGCCATGCCACGCCAGCCGTACGTCGCGCTCGCAGGCGAGGTCTTCGAAGTAGTCGCACAGACGCCCCAACTCCTGGGCCAACTCCAGCCCGGTGCGATCGATAGGGTGGTCGGCATGCTCGGCGCGGGCCAGGAACAGCATGTTGTCGATCATCCGCGACAGCCGTTGCAACTCCTCGAAGTGCGAGCCCAGCAGGCGCTGGTAGTAATGCGGCTCACGCACCTGACCGAGGCCGACTTCAGTCTGGCCAAGCAGATTGTTGATGGGTGTGCGCAAATCATGGGCCATGTCGGCACTGACCTGCTTGAGTTGCTCGAAACCGCGTTCGAGCCGCGCCAGCATGGCATTGAACTGCTCGATCAGGGCATCCAGCTCGGCGGGTGCATCGTCGCGCTGCAGCCGCTGCGACAAGGTGCCGACGCCAATGGTTGCCGTCTGGCGCGCCAACCGGCGCAGTGGCGACATGCCGCGGCGGGCGAGCAGATAGGCCAGGGCTGCCGCCAGCACGGCCATCACCGACGAGAACAGGATGATGTTGTCGCGGTACTCGCGCAGGATGCGGGTGCGCTCGGTCAGCAAGCGCCCCGACAGAATTTCCAGTGCCGCACCGCCACCCGGTGGCTCGCTGAGTACTGCGGTATAGATGAAGGGCGTGCCATCGGCGGTGGTGCTGCGCTGCACCGCATCCAGCCCCAGTGCTTCCCCCGCAGGCAGAGGCGTGACCTGCGGCACCTCGCGGCGCCCTGGATTGACCTCCAGCAGCGGCGCCCCGGCGACCGGCCGGATGACCAGCAAGGATTCGGTATTGCCCAGCATGTTGGCGAACAGCTGCGGCTTGTCACGCACCAACGCGCGGGCGTCCATGTCACGCAGCAGGGTACGGATCTGCTCGACGCGGGTCAGCAGCGCGCCGTCGTCACGCAGCGCCAGTTGCTGCCCGAGTGCGACATACAGCGCGCCGCCCAGCAGAGCCAGGGCGACGAACGAAAAGGTTGCCAGCAACACCGCCAGGCGCACGGTCAGCGACAGGCGCCTCATGCCTCGAGCTCGCAGCGATAGCCGACGCCGTGCACGGTATGGATCAGGCGCACCGCGAAGGGTTCGTCGACTTTCTGCCGCAGGCGCCGCACCGCGACATCCACCACGTTGGTGTCGCTGTCGAAATTCATGTCCCACACCCGCGATGCGAGGAAGGTGCGCGACAGCACCTGCTCGGGATGCTGGAGAAAACACGCCAGCAACTTGAACTCCTTGCTGGTCAGGTCGATGCGCATACCTGCGCGTTCGCAGCGGTGCTTGCCCAGGTCCAGGCGCAGGTCACCCAGGCTGAGGATCTCTTCATCCGGCTGCGCCTGGCCGCGGCGCAGGATGATGCGGATGCGCGCCAGCAGTTCGGCGAAGGAGAATGGCTTGACCAGGTATTCATCAGCGCCAAGCTCAAGGCCACGCAGCCGATCTTCGAGCGTGCCACGGGCGCTGAGGAACAACACGGGGGTACGGGTCTGTGCGCGCAGTTTTTGCATCACGGCCCAGCCATCGAGCCCGGGCAGCATCACGTCGAGCAGGATCAGGTCGTAGGGTGTCTCGCGGGCCATGTGCAGGCCGTCGATACCATTGTCGGCATGATCGACACTGTAGCCGGCCTCGCCCAGGCCACCGGCCAGGTAGTCGGCGGTCTTGGCTTCGTCTTCGATGATAAGGATTTTCACTGACCCGCGTCTCCAACCCGCCTGCCGGCACCGACGAAGTATAGCGTGGTGCCAGGCCGGGCTGGCTCAGTTGCCTGGAACATGCGCGGCTTGCAGGATCAGCTTGGCCACCGCTTGCGGCTGGGAAATCAGCGAGACGTGGCTGGCATCGAGCTCGACGGTGTGGGCGTTCATGCGCTTGGCCATGAAACGCTGCTGCTCGGTGTTGATGGTACGGTCCTGGGTCGAGACGGCGTACCAGGTGGGCTTGTCTTTCCATGCCGCGACGGTGGTCTTGGCGGTCTTGATGCCAACACCGATGGGCTGCTGGACGGCGTAGTAGGTTTCGGCCTCGGCCTTGGGCAGGTCGCCGGCGAAATCGTTGACGAAGGCATTTTCGCTGAGCATGCCGTAACCGTCGGCGGACCACTGCAGGCCAGCCCCCGCCGGCGCTGCCGGGAAGCGCTTGGTCAGCGCCGGGTAGTCTTCGCCCGCTTCCGGAGCACGGGCGGCGATGTAGACCAGACCTTTGACCTTTTCCGAATCACCGGCCTGGCTGATGACCATGCCGCCGTAGGAGTGACCGACCAGGATCACCGGGCCGTCCTGCTGGGCCAGCGCCCGGTTGACAGCTGCGACGTCGTCGTCGAGCGAGGTGGTCGGGTTCTGGACTGCGGTCACGTGCAGGCCTTTGGCTTGCAGCAACGGAATCACCTTGGCCCAGCTGGACGCATCGGCGAACAGGCCGTGAACCAGCACGATGTTCTTCACTTCCTGCGGCGCGCTATCGGCGGCCCAGGTGGAGGTGGCGGCGAAGGCCGCGCCGGTGAGTGACAGGGCAAGGACGAGCGAGCGGAGTTTCATGGCGGTTTCCTCTGGATGCGTACGGGAGTGAGCTCACTGTACGAAGCCAGGGGAAACCGGGGCATGACCCGGTCATTACAAAAGAATGACGGAGCTGGGCACGCCTGTGCCGGCCTCATCGCGGGACCAGCCCGCTCCCACAGAATGGACTGCCCCCAAGAAGTTGGACACCAATCCAACCTTTGGGGGCAGCTCAGAGGCACCATGATCTTGCGCCTGTGGGAGCGGCGGTTCGCCGCTGCGACTGGTCCCGCGATAGGGCCGGAACAGGCTACATAACCCCCACCAGCAGGTGCACGACCCCACCCACCAGCACCATGACCCCGGGGACCCCGGTCGCCTTCAGCGCGCCCTCGTCCAGCCGCGCCGGATCCAGCAACTGCACGCGCACGCGGGTCAATGCGACGCGCTGCTGCGACTGGAGATTTCCTGCCCCACCCAATGCCGCCGACACCTCTTCAAGTTCTACCTTTCGGATATAGCGCGGCGGTAGGCCTTGGCCTCCTGTGGCCCATCAGCGCACAAGCTGAAATAGATACCGCGGGGCACCACCCGCGCTCGGCCACGCTTGCAACCCCATTCAGCCACGAGTCGACACCCATGGGTTTGCAACTGTTGATGCCCCACGCCGAGCAGGAACTGCGCGATCTCGCCGAGTCCCTGGTCGCAGCCTGCCCCGACATGCGCCAGATGGCCCGCGATACTGCGGCATCAATCCTGCGCAAGCACGGCCACCCCGATCTGGACCCCGATCACGTGCACCTCAACCGCTTCGAGGCCGCCCAGAGCAGCCCGAGAACCTTCAGCGGCTGGGAGCACCATGATGCGCCATACCAGTCGTTCACCCTGCCGCAATTGGTGATGCACCGTTTCGATGTCCATGACCAGGACAACAGTGACCTGCTCGGCTACCTGAGCGGCTTCTACTGCGACGGTCCGGGACAGGCGGTCTATGACGAGCACAACGAGATCGCGCTGCAGCCACAGGATGTACTGGAGGATTTCTGGGACATCGACTTCAGCACCCTGTTCCAGGAAAAATTGGCGACTTTCTGGCGCGACCATGCAGATGACTACCGTCTACTGGCGAAGGTCAACTTCCTGAGCAAGGTGATCGAAACCTGTGCGGCCGACCCCACCAGCGAACTGGCGGTCCGTGCCCGACGCGTGGCCAAGGCCATCACCGGGCTGGGCGTGCAGACTCCGAAACTCACCCAGTTACGCCAATCCAACGTTGCCGAAAGCGGCTATCGCGTCTGTACGTTCGATATCGCAGGCTACATCGCGAGCGACTGGCTGCGCATCGAAATGGAAGATGGCCAGCAACTGCTCTATACCCCAGGTGACGAGGAGGCGCTGCACCTGTTTGCCACCCGCAAGGACTTGTACTGGTGGGTACTGAACAACACCAATCACGCCGACAACCGCACGCGTTTCATGAGCCACTTCCCGCTATCGGCCAATGACCAGTCCGGTGATTCGGTCGGTCTCAACCACATGATCGACCTGCTGTTCTACAACTGGGGTGGGGATGATCATCACTGCCTCAACCAGGTCGATCGCACCATCGCCGGTGATGCGTTCAGCCATCTGCGTGACAGTGCACGGCAACGCATGAACGACGACGCGCACTTTGCCCTGCGCTCCAATGGCGACCTGCGCAAACAGATGTGGATCGGCTACCTGGCGGCATTCGCCAAGGTGTTCGGGCCCATAGCGGCGATTGACTGGCCGATCGCGTTGGCCGCAGTGGGGGCGGGTATCGCCGACATGGGGCTGAACATCGATCAAGCGGTCAACGGCCATACCACAGGGGAACGTCAGGCTGGGGTCAAAGGGGCAATATTTGCGGCCATCGATACACTCTTCAACGCCACCATGCTGCACAGTGCCGCCGGCAAAATCGAGTCTGTGAGCGAGTTGGCGGGTGAGGCCGAGGCAGCAAGCGGAACGGAGCCGGCAGTACAGCCGGAGCCGTCTGCTGAAACAGAACCGGTTGAAGAACTCGAAACTGCAACGGTCGAGGATGTCCAGGCCTGGGTGCCGGAATCCTTCAGGCCAGCCGAGAAGCGGGTGATGCTCGAGCCCTATGAAACCAACATCATACTGAGCGCCCCTGAAGGCAGCGGTGGTCAACCCGGCATCTATCTTCAACATGGCAATTTCTATGTACTGATCGACGACGAGCCGTATCAGGTCCGCTATGTGAACGAGATGCGCGGCTGGGTCGTGATCGATCCGCAAAACCCCTACTCCTTCTACCGCAACATCCCCATCGCCATGGATGACCAGGGGCTATGGCAGCCATTGGAGCGACCGGGCCTGAAGGGCGGGATGATGCCGCGCAAACTTCTCAAGCTCTGGGGAAGGGTGACATCCCCATCGATGCCCGAACCCCTTCCAACCTCCGCCTACGACATACCAGCCGACATGCGTCCCAGGCTCGAGAGCTCGGCGAACAGCCCCGGTGACGAGCGCGTGCTGAACGGTACGATGTTCAACCCTGACCCGGAAATCGAAAGGGCGAACGGTGTATTTCGGGAAACCAGGGATCGCCTGGCCGCCGATGCAAAGGGATACCTCGCCTCGGTGCAGACCCCACCGCGTCCCAAACTGCCCGAACTGGCACGCGAGGCGACGCCCAAGCAAATCATCCGTGGTGTTTTCGAGAACAGCCAAGGCATGGTCATCGGCGAAGCCCACTCACAGGTCGGCAGCAAGAAATTCCTGATCGACAACATGGCGCTGCTGAAGCGGGAAAAGGTGAAGGTGCTTTACCTGGAACACTTCATGACCGACTTCCAGCAGACCGACCTCGACCTGTTCAACCGCAGCGGCGAGATGCCCGCGACGTTGAAAACCTATGTGCGCAGCCTGGACCTGGGTTTTCGCCTGCACGGGTTTGAGCGATATACCTTCGAGAACCTGCTGCTCGAAGCCCAGAGAAATGGCATTCGCCTGCAGTCCATCGATTGCATGGCGAGCTACCGGCAAGCATGGGCTCAAGCACCTTCACCGGTGATCCGCCAGCAGATGATGAACTTCTATGCCCACGAGGTCATCGCCGCGGATCAAGGGCGCGCAGCCAGCAAATGGGTCGCACTGGTCGGCAATTCGCACGCCAATACTTTCGAGCAGGTGCCGGGGATGAGCGAACTCGAGGGCGTGACGGGCATGCGTGTGGAAGACATTGCCCTCGACCAGCCAGGTGGGATCGGCAATGACCCAGGGCTCACCGTGGTGCAGGATGATCTTTCGGTTCGGCGGGTAAAAAGCGACCTGCGCCTGCAGGTACCTGTTCGCCAACCCGAGCCTGCGGGCAGGAACTTCGAGCAGACATTGCGCAACATCGGCAGCTTTACCATCGATAGCCAGGACAACGTGTTGCAACTGATCCATCGCAGCAACAGCGGACAATTGCAATACACGCCGATCCTGGAGGAAGGATCCCGTTTCTACATCGACAAGCCGAACTGGCCCTGGATCAGCGGCCGTCGTCTGCGCGACCTGCAGGAACTGCGTACCGCCCTGACCAACAGAGGGCTGCGCTACGTCTGGATCTGATGCGAGGCCGTTACGGTCAGAGGCCTTAAGTACAGAAGCCCGCTATTACGCGGGCTTCTGTGCATTTAACGCGGGTTGTATTCGCGCGGGATCATTCCCACTCGATCGTCGCCGGCGGCTTGCTCGACACGTCGTAGGTCACCCGCGAGATGCCTTCGATCTCGTTGATGATACGACCGCTCACAGTCTCCAGCAGCTCGTACGGCAGGTGCGCCCAGCGTGCGGTCATGAAGTCCACGGTCTCGACGGCGCGCAGCGCCACGACCCAGGCGTAGCGACGGCCATCGCCGACCACGCCGACCGATTTGACCGGCTGGAACACCACGAACGCCTGGCTGGTCTTGTGGTACCAGTCGGCCTTGCGCAGTTCTTCGATGAAGATGTGGTCGGCGCGACGCAGGAGGTCGGCGTACTCTTTCTTCACTTCACCGAGGATGCGCACGCCCAGGCCTGGGCCCGGGAATGGGTGGCGGTAGACCATGTCGTACGGCAGGCCCAGTTCCAGGCCGATCTTGCGCACTTCGTCCTTGAACAGTTCACGCAGCGGCTCGACCAGCTTGAGGTTCATTTCCTCCGGCAGGCCACCGACGTTGTGGTGCGACTTGATCACGTGGGCCTTGCCGCTCTTGGCGCCAGCCGACTCGATCACGTCCGGGTAGATGGTGCCTTGGGCGAGGAACTGGATGTTCTCGAGCTTGCTGGCTTCGGCATCGAATACGTCGATGAAGGTGCGGCCGATGATCTTGCGCTTCTTCTCCGGATCGGCTTCGCCTTCCAGGTTGCCGAGGAACTGTGCTTCGGCATCGGCACGGATCACCTTGACGCCCATGTTCTCCTTGAACATGGCCATCACCTGGTCGCCTTCGTGCAGACGCAGCAGGCCGTTGTCGACGAATACGCAGGTCAGCTGATCGCCGATGGCGCGGTGCAGCAGCGCGGCAACCACCGAGCTGTCGACGCCGCCAGACAGGCCCAGCAGGACGTTGGCCGAACCGACTTGCTCACGCACCTGGGCGATGGCGTCTTCGACGATGTTCGATGGGGTCCACAGGGCTTCGCAGCCGCAGATGTCCTGGATGAAGCGCGAGAGGATGCGACCGCCCTGCTTGGTGTGGGTCACTTCCGGGTGGAACTGCACGCCGTAGTAGCCGCGGGCATCGTCGAACATGCCGGCGATCGGGCAGCTCGGGGTGCTGGCCAGCACGTGGAAGTCGCCCGGCATCTGGGTGACCTTGTCGCCGTGGCTCATCCACACGTCCAGGCCCAGCACGCCGTCAGCGTCGATATGATCTTCGATGCCGTCGAGCAGGCGGCTCTTGCCGACCACGTCGACGCGGGCGTAGCCGAACTCGCGCAGCTCGGAACCTTCGACCTTGCCGCCCAGTTGCTCGGCCATGGTCTGCATGCCGTAGCAGATGCCCAGCAGCGGTACGTTAAGGTCGAACACGGCCTGCGGCGCACGCGGGCTGTTGGCTTCGTGGACCGACTCGGGGCCACCGGCCAGGATGATGCCGCGCGGGTTGAAGGCGCGGATCGCTTCATCGTCCATATCGAACGGGTGCAGTTCGCAGTAGACACCGATCTCGCGCACGCGGCGGGCGATCAGCTGGGTGTACTGGGAACCGAAATCGAGGATCAGGATTCGGTGAGCGTGAATGTCGAGGGCCATGACTCAATCTCGTCAGTGGAAATCGGAAACGACGCGGGGCTGTTCGTGACAGCCCCGCTCTCGGTTGTTGCTGAAGCCTCAGCCTACGCGGTAGTTAGGGGCTTCCTTGGTGATCTGCACGTCGTGCACGTGGGACTCGGCCATGCCGGCACCGGTGATGCGCACGAACTCCGGCTTGGTGCGCATCTCTTCGATGGTCGCGCTGCCGGTGTAGCCCATGGAGGAACGCAGCCCGCCCATCAGCTGGTGGATGATCGCGGCCAGGGCACCCTTGTAAGGGACGCGGCCTTCGATACCTTCCGGAACCAGCTTCTCGGCACCGGCCGAGGAGTCCTGGAAGTAGCGGTCCGAAGAACCCTGCGCCTGTGCCATGGCACCCAGCGAACCCATGCCGCGGTAAGCCTTGTACGAACGGCCCTGGAACAGCTCGACTTCACCCGGGGCTTCTTCGGTACCGGCGAACATCGAGCCCATCATCACGCACGAAGCGCCGGCAACGATGGCCTTGGACAGGTCACCGGAGAAACGGATACCGCCGTCGGCGATCAGTGGCACACCCGTGCCTTCCAATGCTGCGGCGACGTTGGCGATGGCGCTGATCTGCGGCACGCCGACACCGGCGACGATACGGGTGGTGCAGATCGAGCCTGGGCCGATGCCGACCTTGACAGCATCGGCGCCGGCCTCGGCCAGGGCCTTGGCGGCGGCACCGGTAGCGATGTTGCCGCCGATCACCTGCACCTGCGGGTAGTTCTCCTTGACCCAGCGAACGCGGTCGATCACGCCTTTGGAGTGGCCGTGGGCGGTGTCGACCACCACCACGTCAACACCAGCGGCAACCAGGGCGGCTACGCGCTCGCCGGTGTCCTTGCCGGTGCCGACTGCAGCGCCGACGCGCAGGCGACCCTGGTCGTCCTTGCTGGCCAGTGGGTAGGCCTTGGCTTTTTCGATGTCCTTGACGGTCATCATGCCCTTGAGCGCGAACTTGTCGTCGACGATCAGGACTTTTTCCAGGCGGTGCTTGTGCAGCAGCTCGCGGACTTCGTTCTTGTCGGCGCCTTCACGGACGGTGACCAGACGCTCCTTGGGAGTCATCACGTCGCGTACCTTGGCTTCCAGACGCGTCTCGAAACGCACGTCGCGGGAAGTGACGATACCGACCAGGTCACCGTTTTCCAGCACCGGAACACCCGAGATGTTGTTCAGGCGGGTCAGGTCGAACAGGTCGCGCACGGTGGCGTCGGCATCGATGGTGATCGGATCCTTGACCACGCCAGCCTCGAACTTCTTGACCTTGCGTACTTCGCCGGCCTGCTGTTCGATGGTCATGTTCTTGTGGATGATGCCGATGCCGCCTTCCTGAGCCATGGCGATGGCCAGGCGCGCTTCGGTCACGGTATCCATGGCGGCGGAGACCAGTGGAATGTTCAGCTCGATGCCACGGGTCAAACGGGTCTTGAGACTGACTTCATTGGGCAGTACCTCGGAGTAACCAGGTACAAGGAGGATATCGTCGAAGGTCAGGGCTTCTTGGCTGATACGCAGCATCGCGGGGGCTCCCGGGCGGGAAAAATGGAAGCGCGCCATTATACTCATCCATGGCGCGCCGCTCAATGCAAAAAAGGGGCCTTCGGTCCAGTTCCTGCCGCTCAGGCCACCTTCACCTGCACCACGGCGACCGGCTGATCCAGCCAGTCGGCGAAACTGTCGAGGAACGCCTGGGTAAACCCGGCCTCGCCCCAGTTGTTGAAGATGAACCCCAGGTTGGAAAAGGCACAGGGTTGCAGATAAAGAAAGCCGTTGATGTCGTCCTCGAAGCCGCACAGGGGGCAGGTGAAGTTGTCACTGACGCCGGGCATCCACTCTTCCAGGCTTTCGAACAGCGGCTCGCCGACCTCACGCCGACACTCAGGGCACCCCGCTTCCTCGCGAAAACCGTCGGTGGGGGTATAGATGCAGCGCTTGAGCATCACCTCCAGGCCGTTGACCGGCTCGCCGAAGGGCAGTTTCTCGGGATGCAGCGCCACCTTGCGCGCGCCTTGGGCCAGGGCATGCCCCATGCGATTGCCGGTGCGCCCGCAGGTGCTCAGTTGCTCCTCGACGATCTTCTCGCGCACCAGCCAGCGCAGGATCGCCCTGGCACGGGCCTCGTGAACCGGAACGGTGGACTGCTTGGGGACGATGATGCTCTGGGTGTTCATGAACGGGGCGGGCCTGAAAACTGCGGTAATCGCGTAATTCTACGCCCTGCTCAGCCGCTCAGGTAGCGACCGATCAGCGCCACCCCGCTGGCCAGCACCAGCCAGGTGACCAGCCGCACGAAGGCTTCGCGGGATAGTTTCAGGCTCAGGCGCCTGCCGACCCAGAGCCCTGCGAACATCACCGGCAGCAGGCAGGCTGCCAGCATCAACAGGCTGGCGTCGGCATAGACCCCGGCGATCAGGAACAGCGACAGGCGCACCAGGGTGCTGCAACTGATCAGCGCGCTCTGGGTAGCGCGTACCTGCTCCTTCACCTCCAGCCGGGCGCTCAGGTAGATCGCATAGAGGAAGCCACCGCTGCCGAACAGTGCCCCGAACAGCCCGCCAATCGTGCCCATCGGCACCGCCCACAGCCCGGACAGCTTCGCCGGCCGCACCTTCACCGCCAGGCTGTAGATAGCATAGGCGGTAACGAACAGGCCCATCAGCAACAGCAGCAGGTCGGATTTCAGGTGCAGCAGGAACACCACGCCCAAGGTACAACCCACTGCCATGCACGGCAGCAAACGCAGCAGTTCGCCGCGAACCACATCGCGGCGCGAGGGCAGCAGGTTGCCGAAGGCGGCGACGAAGTCCAGCAGCACCAGCAGGGGGATGATCCGCGACAACGGCATGAAGTGGATCAGTACCGGGCCGGCCACCAAGGCGGTACCGAAGCCGGCGATGCCGAAGACGATGTAGGCGGCGGCGATGGCCAGCAGGATGGGGAGCCATTCCAATGGGGTGGCGGGGAGAAGTTCAAGCATCGTGCCGAGTCCTGAGGTAGTCCTTTGGGGGTGGGCGGGAAATACACTGGAGCTTACAGGATTTGACCTTGATAAGCCCCCCCC
>NZ_JACVTY010000010.1:0-155372 GCF_016624805.1 Pseudomonas sp. S44 | reverse complement strand
CGGGCAAGCCAGCTCCTACAAATGTGGGAGCGGGCTTGCCCGCGAAGAGGCCCGTGAGGCCACTATCGTTATTGCAGATGTTCCTTCAGCGCCTGCGCCGCCTGGCCCATCGCGCTACGAGTTCCGGGCACCTGCCCCAGCACGTTCAGCAATCCGAAGTCATGGATCATGCCGTTGTAGCGCACGGCAGTAACCGGCACACCGGCAGCATCGAGCTTGCGGGCGTAGGCTTCGCCTTCGTCACGCAGCACATCCATCTCGGCAGTCTGCACCAGTGCTGGTGGCAGGCCTTTGAGTTGATCCAGGCTAGCCCGCAGCGGCGAAGCATGGATGTCGTCACGCTGGCGCGGGTCGGTGGTGTAGCTGTCCCAGAACCACTGCATCATGTTGCGGGTCAGGAAGTGCCCTTCGGCAAACTGGTTGTACGACGCATTGTTGAAGTTGGCATCGGTGACCGGCCACAACAGCGCCTGGAACCGCAGCTTGGGCGTACCTGCTTCCTTGGCCTTGATCGCCACCACCGCCGCCATGTTGCCGCCGACGCTGTTACCGGCCACGGCCAGTCGGCTGCCATCGACACCGATTTCCTTGCCGTGCTCGGCTACCCAGCGGGTCGCGGCGTAGGCCTGGTTGATTGCGGTGGGGAACTTGGCTTCTGGCGATGGCGTGTAGTCGACATAGACCGCCGCCGCGCCGGAGCCGATCACCAGATCATGGATCAGCCGCTCGTGGGTCGGGTAGTCGCCCAGCACCCAGCCGCCGCCGTGGAAGAACATGAACACTGGCAGCTCACCCTTCGCGCCTTGCGGGCGCACCACGCGGATGTCCAGCGGCTTGCCGTCGATCTGCAGGCTGCGACGCTCGACCTCGATACCCGAGAGGTCGACCTTGACGCTGGCCTGCGCACCGCTGAGCACGGCCCGTGCGTCTTTGGGCGCCAAGGTTTCCAGCGGCTTGCCACCACCGGCGGCCAGGGCGTCGAGGAAGCCCTGGGTGGTGTGCTCGACGCCGGGGCTACCGGCTGCGAAGGCGCTGTTGACGGCGAGGGCCAGCAGGCCGGTGGTCAGGGTGCGGGACAGTTTCATGGTTCAAGCTCCTCTGGTGTCGGGCCGTGGGGTTCAGTTCTGGTTGGCGGCGGTGGTGGGGTGGATGTAGCTGACCTTCTGCAACTGGCCGCTGCTGTCGCGGTAGGTGAGGGTGGCGGCCGAGGCATGGCTGCGGGTGCTGTTCGGGGCATCGACCGCGATGACCTGGGCGATGTCCAGGTTCATGCCGTAGTGGTACGGCGTGGCCTCGATGGACTGGGCGAAGGCGCCTGCAGTGGTGCCGAGGGTCAGGGTGGCGATGGCGAAGGCTTTGCGAAGAGTGGTCATGATCGTTCTCCAAGGGTTCGGTAAGGGGTCAGCGACTGCTTGCTGCTTGAGATAAATATTGCGCGCAAATATTTAGTGCGCAAAATATATTTCGGCTATGGAGAAGATTGAGTGGGGTAATCGGTGGTTGTGCGGACGTCGGGTCAACTACCGGGGCGGTATTGCAGGGCCTCAGCCAGATGGGGGCGGGCGATGCGTTCGGCTTGTTCGAGGTCGGCCAGGGTGCGGGCGACCTTGAGCAGACGGTGGGCGGCGCGCAATGAAAGGTTGAGTCGCTCGCACGCGCCCTCCAGCCATGACTGGTCAGCGGCTTTCAGGTCGCAATGCTTGCGCAGGCCTGGCATATCGAGAAACGCGTTGGCACAACCCTGGCGGCGCTGCTGCAGCTCGCGGGTCTGGGCGACCTGGGCGGCGACGCTGGCGCTGGTCTCGCCACTGGGCTGGTGGCTGAGCGTGGTGCTTTCGCGCGCGACGGTCAGGTGCAGGTCGATGCGGTCGAGCAGCGGGCCCGAGAGCTTGTTGCGGTAGCGCTGGATCTGCTCAGGGCTGCACCGGCAGCGGGCTGCCGGGTCGCCCAGGTAGCCGCAGGGGCAGGGGTTCATCGCCGCTACCAGCTGAAAGCGCGCAGGAAAGCGCACCCGGTCCTTGGCTCGTGACACCACGATCTCGCCCGACTCCAGCGGTTCGCGCAGCACCTCCAGCACACGCCGTTCGAACTCGGGCAGTTCGTCAAGAAACAGCACCCCATGATGGGCCAGGGTGATTTCCCCAGGCTGCGGCCGACTGCCGCCACCGACCAGTGCCGGGCCCGACGCGCTGTGATGAGGATGGCGAAACGGCCGCTGCGGCCAGCAGTCGATCGGTGCCTTGCCGCTGACCGACTGGATGGCCGCAACCTCCAGCGCCTCGTGTTCGTCCAGCGGTGGCAGCAACCCTGGCAGGCGGCTGGCGAGCAAGGTCTTGCCAGTGCCGGGTGGCCCGGTGAACAGCAGGTTGTGCGCCCCCGCCGCCGCGACCAGCAGGGCGCGCTTTGCCGCGATTTGCCCCTGTACTTCGCTGAGGTCCGGATAGGGGCGCGCGCGCAGTGTCAGTCCATTGGCGGCATAGGCTGGCAGCGGTGCCTGGCCATTGAGGTGCGCTACCAGCTCTTGCAGATGCCCGACCGCATACACCACCAGCCCGCTGGCCAGGCTCGCCTCCTCGGCATTCTCCCGCGGCACCACCAGTGCCCGCCCGGCCTCCCGCGCCGCCAGCGCCGCTGGCAGCACGCCCTGCACCGGGCGCAACGCCCCGGATAGCGCCAACTCTCCCAGGCATTCGAAATCGACCAAGGTCGCCACCGGCACCTGGCCATTGGCGGCGAGGATGCCCAGGGCGATGGCCAGATCGTAGCGCCCGCCATCCTTGGGCAGGTCGGCTGGCGCGAGGTTCTGGGTGATGCGCCGGGCCGGGTATTCAAGGCCCGAATTGACGATGGCACTGCGTACCCGGTCCTTGCTTTCCTTGACCGTGGCCTCGGGCAGGCCGACCAGGGTGAGGTTGGGCAGGCCGTTGGCCAGGTGAGTTTCGACGCTGACAGCGGGTGCCAGCACCCCGACCTGGGCGCGGCTGTGGACGAGGGCGAGAGACATGGACACTCCTTGGTCACTGGGGATGCCGCGTCCTGCGGCAGGGGCAAGGATAGTGTCGGTGGCCGGATATGCAGGGGAAAGAGTACGACGGGGTTTTGCCGAGGGCTTGAGGCTCGGTTTCGAGAGGTGGTGGCTTGGCCCCTTGGCGTTTGGTGCGAGTGTTGTGGCGCCGGATGGGAAGCTGTATTTCTATAGCGAGTCGGCGTTGGTGCCCAAGGAGCGGGAGATTGTGGCTGGGAAGGCGGGGTAGTGCAAAAACAACAGGCCAGACGTTATGCACGGTCGAAGTAAGCTCTGGTGGAAAGGGTTGACTTTAAAAATACGCCTGGAGGTGTGGGTTGTTCTATCTGCTTACTGCACCCCCTCCATCCTTCACAGCGCTACATTCGCTGTGCCATTAGCAGATCCAGCAATGACTGTAGTTGATCCTTACTGTGTGACTGCGAGTTCTCGGCGTGCGCAATCAATGTGCTCAGGTCTTGTTCGTAGCTGTCTGGCAGTTGAGCCTCCATGATCGGCGGCAGGCTTTTGTAGTAGTCGAGGATGCCCTTGAGGGTCTTTGGTGACAGATAGCCGTTGCGGTTGTAGTCGTCCATCAATTGCGCAGAGACGGCGCGCGCCCAGGCTTGATACTGATCGTCGGAAGCGGTCAAGGCCGCCCTGCGTTCATTGACTGTGAAGGCGCCGCTCTCATCATGGATGATCAGGGACAACTGTTCGCGGGACAGGCTGCTGAAAGGATTGGCGCCTTTGCCGTCTAGAAAGGCAGTCGCCTGCCGGGCTTGCTGCAAGCGTTGCGGATCATTGGATTGCGGCAGTTCGGCGTCGCGAGCGGTTTTGGTCTGTTCGAATACGGGGCTGTGAATCGGCTGGGTCGCGCGCGCGGCGATGGTCGCCAGGCTCTTGCGGTCATTGCTGGTGTCGCGCTCGGCGGCACGTGTTGCAGCTTCGCTGAGCATCTGCGCCAGTGAAGACAACTTCGCGGTGTCGGTGCTAACCGCTGCCGGTACGGCAGTTGTGTTCGACTTGGCGCCGGCTTTGGCTGACTCATCCAGCGACTTTACCCGACTGTCCTGAGCGTTTGCGGTGGGTGTGGATGGTATGCCTGTGCCATTGATGCTGGTCATGCTGACCTCCTTGTTAACTCGACTTCTCCATTTGAGGCAGTTAACGGCGTGGTGGAGGAATACTTTAATGACCGGACTTTTGCGTTGGTTTTCATGGAAGTGGGAGGTCATTCACTAGCGCCTTCGATGCCGGATGGCATCGAGGCGATTGGCCTGGTCTCAGTCGCCAGCGTTGCGGCTGACTTCAAGATCATTCAACAACGCCTTGGCCAGGGCGCTGAGGTAGTGCAGGGCGGTGATTGCCGCAGGGTTTGCCTCCCCTGTGAACTGATCGCTCAGATCACGTGTACAGCCCACCAGCACTGAGATTTCTTCGATGGCGCGCTCATAGGGGACACCGGGCTGTACGCGGAACATCTCGAGAAAGGTGGCAACACCTGCGGTGGTGCGACCGGATTGGTTACCGCTCATGTTCATCACTCCTTGACGGGCTCAGGGTCACATCCGGTTCAGCGCATGTTCGATCAGCGCGCGAGCCGTTTCGGCGGAGTGCGCGGCGTTCGACAGCATGTGCAGGCCGGGTACACCGGCATAGGTCCGGCAGTGTTCGTCGATGGTTTCGGCGACACCGCGCAACAGCTCGCTGGCGTGGGCCAGGGCGTCGGGAGGAGTCATGTCGGTGTGGATGGAGAAGTAGGGGTTGTTGATGAGCTTGAGGCGGGGTGGGTCGGGGACGAGTTTCTTCATGGTTCAACTCCTGGACGACATCTGGAGCTGCCACCAGAACCCTTCTCACGGATTAGGGTGGCAGCCGTGCACGAGGTGAGAAGTCCGTGGTCCAGGGACACGGCCAGGTCGAAACCTGCTCGCGCACGGCTACCATGACGGGAAGCCATTCCTGAAACACTTGGGCTTCTCACACCCAGTCGCCAATGTGGGCGACCCAGCGAAGTTATCCCTGAGGTATTTCCCCGACAATTAAGAGGCTTCCGCAAAGCGCGTAGGATACTTCCCAAGGTTTACGGATCGAAGGCTCCTGCTAGAGGTTTCAGAACTTTCGTACGTTGGCGGCCGCTGCGCGCCCGATCGCGGGACGAGCCCGCTCCCACAGGGGGGGCACAGGCACCGGAGTCGGTGCAGCACTTGTGGGAGCGGGCTTGCCCGCGAAGCAGACACCGTGGTGGTTGGCACCGGCAGTGCCGGCGTTCGCGGCGCCCCACAAGCCTGTTGCGGCGCATCATCCAGACAACCGCGCCTCGACCCCAAACAACACCACCAACACCCCACTCAACACCAAGGTCACGATCACAAACAGCACATTGCGCCGCGCCGCCCGGGCCTGGGCGGGTGGCAGGTCGTGGGTGAGCGAGAAACGGGCTCGCTCATCAGGCTTTTCAGGCGTCATGGCAATGCTCCTCTCGCTCGGGTTGTCGTGGTTGCCTGCCGCAGATCACCTGCACACCAGCGCCGCGAGCCCTGGCCAGCAGCTCCTCGGTGTCGTCGCCCCCGGGCAGGGCGAGCAACAACTCGGGGCGGCTGTCGTTGAACATGAACAGGTTGCGCAGGCGTTCGGCCTGCTTGCCGTGCAACTGCCAGTTGGGCGGGTAGCGCACCAGGTCGGCGCCGTGCTCGCGTGCCCAGCTTTCGATCTCGCCACCAAGGAACTGGCTGCCGCCGTGGATCAACACCCGGATCGGCCGCTGGCGCTGGACATCGTCCAGGGCCTGGCGGCAGCGCCGGGTGTCGGCGTAGTTGCGTCCCGCACAGATCAGTACGCGCATGGTCTGCTCTCCCTACAGGCTCAGAACCACTGTCCGAAGCGGCGGATGTAGAGGGTCTTCATGGTCTGTGCGACCACGCAGTAGCCCAGCAGGGTGGCGACCAGCCAAGGGAAGTATTCCCACGGCAGCGGCACCAGACCGACCATAGTGCCCACCGGCGAGAACGGGATGTAGATGCCCAGCGCCATCACCAGGCCCGTGGCCAGGATCACCGGCAGCGCTGCAGTGCTCTGGAAGAACGGCACCTTGCGCGTGCGCAGCATGTGCACCACCAGGGTTTGCGACAGCAGGCCTTCGATGAACCAGCCAGACTGGAACAGCGCCTGCATCTCGACACTGTTGGCGGCGAACACGTACCACATCAGGGCAAAGGTGGTGATGTCGAAGATCGACGAGGTCGGGCCGATCCACAGCATGAAGCGGCCGATGTTGCGGGCATCCCACTTGCGCGGTTCGCTGAGGAATTCCTTGTCCATGCGGTCCCACGGCAGCGACAGCTGGGAGAAGTCGTACATCAGGTTCTGCAGCAGCAGGTGGATCGCCAGCATCGGCAGGAAGGGAATGAAGGCACTGGCCACCAGCACCGAGAACACGTTGCCGAAGTTGGAACTGGCGGTCATGCACAGGTACTTCATGATGTTGCCGAAGGTTTCGCGGCCTTTGAGCACACCCTCTTCGAGCACCATCAGGCTTTTTTCCAGCAGGATGATATCGGCCGATTCCTTGGCGATATCGGTGCCGCTGTCTACCGAGATACCGACGTCGGCGTCGCGCAGGGCGGCGGCGTCGTTGATGCCGTCGCCGAGGAAGCCCACGGTGTGACCGTTGGCCTGCAGGGCCTTGAGCACGCGGGACTTTTGCAGCGGGGTGAGCTTGGCGAAGACGGTGCGTTCTTCGACCTGAATCTTCAGGGTGGTGTCGTCCATGCGCTCGATGTCCTGGCCGAGCAGCGGCAGGCCGGGCTCCAGGCCGACTTCACGGCACACCTTGCAGGTGACCACCGGGTTGTCGCCGGTCAGCACCTTGACCCTTACACCCATGTCGCGCAGGGCGGCAATGGCTGGGCCGGCGGTTTCCTTGGGCGGGTCGAGGAAGGTCAGGAAGCCCTGGATCACCAGGTCGCGCTCGTCGTCGGTGTGGTACTGCGCCTTGCCTTCGCTTGCCGGAATGTCGCGGGTGGCGACCACCAGCACGCGGAAGCCGTCGCGGTTGAAGGCATCGGCGCTGGCCAGCAGGCGCTGGCGCCGACGCTCATCGAGGGCCACGACGCTGTCACCTTCCTGCACATGGGTGGCGATGGCGAGCATTTCCTCGACGGCGCCCTTGCTCACCATCAGGTGATCGCCCAAGGCGTTCTTCACCACGACCGAAAGGCGACGGCGAATGAAGTCGAACGGCAACTCGTCGACCTTGGCGTAGGCGTAGGGCGCCTGGAACTCACGCTCCTGGCCTGCGAAGTGCAGCACGGCCTGGTCCATCAGGTTGCGCACGCCGCTCTGGTGGTGGCTGTTGAGCCAGGCCAGTTCCAGCACGCGTTTGTCGCGCTCACCGTCGATGCGCACATGGTGCTCGAGGATGATCCGGTCCTGGGTGAGGGTGCCGGTCTTGTCGGTGCACAGCACATCCATCGAACCGAGGTTCTGGATGGCGTTCAGGCGCTTGACCACCACCTTGCGCCGGGCCATGGCCACGGCGCCCTTGGCCAGGTTGGCGCTGACGATCATCGGCAGCATTTCCGGGGTCAGGCCCACGGCCACGGCGAGCGCGAAGAGGAAGGCATCGCCCCAGTCGCCCTTGACCAGGCCGTTGATCATGAACACCACCGGTACCATCACCAGCATGAAGCGGATCAGCAGGCTGCTGACGCTGTTCACGCCGCGGTCGAAGGCGGTCTGGCTGCGCGAGCCGGAGATGGCCTTGGCCAGGGAGCCGAAGTAGGTGCGCCGGCCGGTGGCGACCACCACGGCGCGGGCGCGGCCGCTGACCACGTTGGTGCCCATGAAGCAGATGTTCGGCAGTTCGAGCAGGTTGTCCTGGTTGCCGCTGTCATCGGTGGCGGACTTCTGCGCGACATTGCCCAGGGTGTCGTACTTCTCGACCGGCAGTGCCTCGCCGGTGAGCACCGCCTGGCTGATGAACAGGTCGCGTGATTCGAGCAGGCGGATGTCGGCGGGGATCATGTCGCCCGCCGAAAGCTGCACGATGTCGCCGGCCACCAGTTCGTCCATGGGCACTTCGCGCAGGCGCGGCGGCTGGCCGAACTGTTCGCGGCGCAGCACGGTGGCGGTGGTGCGCACCATCGCCTTGAGGGCGTCGGCGGCCTTGTTCGAGCGGTACTCCTGCCAGAAGCGCAGCAGGCTGCTGAGGCTGACCATGGTCATGATGATGATGACCTTGGTCAGGTCGGCGTCGTCCGCTTCACCTGCGCTGATCGGCATCCAGTAGTCGGTGACGAAACTGATCCCGGCCAGGGTCAGCAGGACGTAGATGAAGGGGTTGTGCAGGGCCTTGAGCAGTTGCACCAGGGCGTGGGGTTGCTGGTCGTGGGCCACCTGGTTGGCGCCGTCGCGTTGCAGGCGCTTGGCGGCTTCGTGCTCGGTCAGGCCATGCTCGCTGGCATCGAGGTTGGCGAGGGTGACGGACAGGCCATTGCGCGCTTCACGGGCGGCGCGGGTGGACAGGCGGGTTTCGCGTTCGGCCTTGGCCGATGGGGTGTTGCGGTGTTTGACGGTCATGTTGCTGTGCTCCTGCCGCTGCGGCGGCACGACACACAGACGTTTCACTCAGGGGGTGAACGTAGGCATGTCGGGTCGCAGAAAAATGCTTGGTTTTTCCGACAGTTGTCTGTCCGCTGCCGAGAGTCGGAAGTTGTTTCGGCAGCGAACTTTCTACTCGCGCAGTCCATGTTTGTATTCCTCGTTGATAAATAATGGGCAATAACGGTCCGGCGAACTTTCAATGTTGAAAGTTCGATCAAAAGTTACTGTTCAATATCAGTTGTTCAGTGGAGTGTGCGGGGTCTCAGGCGAGCGCAAAGCGTGCCAGCGGCCCCCTGTCTACCTGGTGGGTCCTGGCTGTCGTCGTGGTGCCAGTGCAGGCGCAACTGGAGTTTTCCGTGGCAGGGGTGTGCCTGCCATACGGCACGCAACTGCGGGCCGCGCACGGCGGCCGAGGGCTGGGCTGGAGCGCACGGGCCACGAGGCGGCCAGGCGCGGGCCTGCAAACGCGCGAGGCAGGCGTGCAGGCGATGTGAAACGAATGACGTGAGGTTCATGAGCTTGCCTCCAACCGGCGGACACCGGCTGTGGCAAGTCACGGCGGAGCATCAGGCTCTGGCGCGGCTTGCCCGACCAGGGTGTCGGGACCGGTGTTCCGGTTCAAGTGCCTGACCGGGCCGTGCGGCGGCGGTCAGGCAGCGACTAGATACTGTGTCCATTGAATTCTTCAGTGAATGGAAAAAAGGCCCCTTCTCTCAGGGCGAGCGAACTTTATTCAAGGGTAGTATCGAAGTCAACCGGGGAGGTGAACTTTAAATAAGTTTCATCTTGTTTGAATGCTCCCTGGTGTTTGTAGGAAGCGTTTGAAGTTTGCGGCCGGCCTCTGCGCGGAGGCCGGCCGTATATCCCTCAGGGTGGCTAGTCCTGGGCTGGTGGCGCCATGCGCGCTTCCAGCTCGGCCACTTGCTTCTCCAGGGCTTCGAGGCGCGCGCGGGTGCGCGCCAGGACCACCATCTGGCTGTCGAATTCTTCCCGGCTGACCAGGTCCAGTTTGCTGAACGCGCTCTGCATCAGGATCTTGAACTGGCTTTCGAGTTCGGCGCGCGGCTGCGCGGTGTCGCCGCTGAACAGGCGCGAGGCCTGGTCGCTCAGGGCGTCGAGAAGGGCTTTGGGCGCGAGCATGGGTCAGGCTGTTCCGTGGCGTGTGAAAGGTGGGCAGTGTAGCACGGCGCATTTCGGCGGTCGGACGCACACTTTTTGAGCAGCCGCTGGCAGCTCGACGCACCAGAATCGTGCAGCTTTCAGCGTACTGGCCATGGGCTAATCCCGAGCATTGTGCGCAACTACTTGTTTTCCGGCCCTTTGCCGGATCTGGCAAGGTTTCTGCAAAGGCCTCTGTGCGCCATGCACTGATGCAGTCCCTTGTGATCGGGCAGTGTGCAGGCGGAGCCGCAAGGCTCCCTCTCCACCCGCCGAAACGTGTGTCGGTGGGGGAATGGAGCCGACGACGCGTTACAAAGCCAGGCGCTGCGCTTAGACTTGAGACGGGTTTGTTTTCCTGGGGCAAGTCCACCAAATCGGGAGAAGAGTTTCATGAAGCTAGTCACTGCCATCATCAAGCCGTTCAAGCTGGACGACGTGCGCGAGTCGCTGTCGGAAATCGGCGTGCAAGGCATCACCGTGACCGAAGTCAAGGGCTTCGGCCGGCAGAAAGGCCACACCGAGCTGTACCGTGGCGCCGAATACGTGGTCGATTTCCTGCCCAAGGTCAAGATCGATGTCGCCATCGATGACAAGGACCTGGACCGGGTGATCGAAGCCATCACCAAGGCGGCCAACACCGGCAAGATCGGCGACGGCAAGATCTTCGTGGTGAATCTGGAGCAGGCGATCCGCATCCGTACCGGCGAGACCGATACCGACGCGATCTAAGCGACACAACAAGCCTCACCAAACCCAAACGCCCCAGGAGAAAACAAATGACTCTGCGCAAGATCGCAGGGCTAGGAGCCCTATTGTCCCTCGTAATGCCTGGCCTGGCCCTGGCAGAGGAAGCAGCCGCCCCGGTACTGAACTCCGGCGACACCGCCTGGATGCTCACGGCCACGGCGCTGGTACTGTTCATGACCATCCCGGGCCTGGCCCTGTTCTACGGTGGCATGGTGCGCTCCAAGAACCTGCTGTCGGTGATGATGCAGTGCTTTGCCATCACCGGTCTGATCAGCATCCTGTGGGTCATCTACGGCTACAGCATCGCCTTCGATACCACCGGTATGGAAAAGGGCGTGCTCAACTTCAACTCGTTCATCGGCGGCTTCTCCAAAGCCTTCCTCGCCGGTGTGACGCCGTCTGGCCTGACCTCGGCCACCGCGCTGTTCCCTGAGGCGGTGTTCATCACCTTCCAGATGACCTTCGCCATCATCACCCCGGCACTGATCGTCGGTGCCTTTGCCGAACGCATGAAGTTCTCCGCCATGCTCGTGTTCATGGGCGTGTGGTTCACCCTGGTCTATGCGCCGATCGCGCACATGGTCTGGAGCGGTGACGGCGCACTGATGTGGGACTGGGGCGTACTGGACTTCGCGGGCGGCACCGTGGTGCACATCAACGCCGGTATCGCAGGCCTGGTGGCGTGCCTGGTACTGGGCAAGCGCAAAGGCTACCCGACCACGCCGATGGCTCCGCACAACCTCGGCTACACCCTGGTCGGCGCTGCCATGCTGTGGATCGGCTGGTTCGGCTTCAACGCAGGTTCCGCTGCAGCGGCCAACGGCACTGCCGGCATGGCCATGCTGGTGACCCAGATCGCCACCGCCGCCGCCGCGCTGGGCTGGATGTTCGCCGAGTGGATCGGCCACGGCAAACCAAGCGCCCTGGGCATCGCTTCGGGTGTGGTCGCCGGCCTGGTCGCCATCACTCCGGCTGCCGGCGCCGTCGGCCCGATGGGCGCCCTGGTAATCGGCCTGGCGTCGGGTGTGATCTGCTACTTCTGCGCCACCAGCCTCAAGCGCAAGCTGGGTTACGACGACTCGCTGGATGCCTTCGGTGTGCATGGTATCGGCGGTATCGTCGGCGCGATTCTCACCGGTGTGTTCGCAGCACCGGCCCTGGGCGGCTTCGGCGCGGTCACCGATATCGGTGCGCAGGTCTGGGTCCAGGCCAAGGGCGTGATCTTCACCGTGGCCTACACCGCCATCGTCACCTACGTGATCCTCAAGGTGCTGGACGTGGTAATGGGCCTGCGGGTCAACGAAGAAGAAGAGTCGGTCGGCCTCGACCTGGCTCAGCACAACGAGCGCGGCTACAACCTGTAACCGCCCTGCAGTAAAAAACTTGCCCGGCTTGTCCGGGCATTTTTTTGCCTGATTTTTACCGTTTCGCCGGTAGGCAAACGGTTTATCCGGCACGTTCGTGACGCAGGCAGAAAACTTACAGAAAAGCGGGTACTGATGGAGCTTTGTTTTTTCTCCCGGCGCGCTAGAATGCGCGCCGGAAGGGTGTTTGCAGTGCCTTCCACACACTTCGCCACGCTTTGCTAGGCTTGCCAATAGCGCAAGGCCAGCAGCGGTGGCTCAAGGATTTCGTCAGATCCCGCCAGGAGCTGGGATCTGCTGGGTGAAACGCCCTCACCAGGGGCCGTACATCCAAGGCAGTGGCCAACCCACGGCCAGTTGAATTTTCACTGGTGGCTGCCGGTCTACGGCATCACTGGTCTATAACTAACCTGCTTTTCGCAAGTCATGAGGTAGAACATGAGCGACGACGATCTGGAAAATGATGACCTCGAAGTAGGCGACGAAGACGAGGGTGATGAGGCCCTTGAAGCGGCATCCGACGACGGCGCGGAAGACGCCGGCGACGACGACAGCAGCCCTGCACCTGCCGCCAAAGGCAAGTCCAAGGCGGCAGTCTCGGTAGACGAGATGCCGAGCATGGAAGCCAAGCAGAAGGAACGCGACGCGCTGGCGCGCGCCATGGAAGAGTTCCTGGCACGCGGTGGCAAGGTCCAGGAAGTCGAGGCCAACGTGGTCGCCGATCCGCCCAAGAAGCCGGACAACAAGTACGGCAGCCGCCCTATCTGAGTGGCTGGATACAAAAAAGCCCGCGGTCGCTGCGGGCTTTTTTGTGGGTGGAATTTGGGTGTTCGTGCGGGCTTAGCCCGCGATAGGGCCGTCAGCGCCAGCGTGCCAGCACCTCGGGCAACTGCGACAGGCGCTGGATCTCGGCATCGGGCGCCTGCTCGCCGGCCCAGGCCTTGCCCTGGGGGTTGAACCAGACTGCGCGTAAGCCGGCGCGTTGGGCCCCGGCGATGTCGTCACCCGGATGATCGCCGACATGCACTGCGGCACTGGCCTCCACTTCACCGCGCTTGAGGGCTTCGCGGAAGGGCGCAGGGTCGGGCTTGCCGATCCCCAGGTCCTCGGCGCACAGGGCGAAGCGGAAGTAGTCCGAAATCCCAAGCCGCCGCACATCGGCATTGCCGTTGGTCACGACGCCCAGCACATAGTGATGGCGCAGGATCTCCAGCACCGGCTGCACTTCGGGAAACACCTCGACCTGATGCCGGGCATGCAGGAACACCTCGAAGGCCTCATTGGCGAGCGCCTGGGCGTGTTGCTCGCTGTAGCCGACCTCGGACAGTGCGTGGAACAGCACACGCCGGCGCAGGGCGCTGATGCGGTGCTTGAGGCCCGGTTCGGCCTGCACCAGGCGTTCGCGGATGGCATACAGGTGCTCGACCGGCACACCGCCCAGGGTTGGGGCATTGGCGGCAAGCCAGTCGCGCAGGACGGTTTCGGCACTGGTGATCACCGGTGCGGTGTCCCACAGGGTGTCGTCCAGGTCGAAGGTGATCAGCTTGATACTCATGAGTCGCTGCCTTTGCTGCGTTTGGCTCGGGGATGGGCGCTGTCGTAGACGGCGGCCAGGTGCTGGAAGTCCAGGTGGGTGTAGATCTGCGTGGTGCTGATGTCGGCGTGACCGAGCATCTCCTGTACCGCGCGCAGGTCCTGGGACGATTCGAGCAGGTGGCTGGCGAAGGAGTGGCGGAGCATGTGCGGGTGCAGGTGCTGGCCCAGTTCGCGTTCTCCGGCGACCTTGACCCGCAACTGGATGGCCCGTGGCCCCAGGCGCTTGCCTTGGCGGGTGACGAACATCGCACCGTCGCGTGGCGCGCTGATCCCGCGCAGTTTCAGCCACGCCTGCAGCGCTTCGCGCGCCTTGCGCCCGACCGGCAGGACGCGGGCCTTGCCACCCTTGCCCTGCACCTGGACCAGTCCGCCGGCCAGGTCCAGTTGTTCGAGGTCGAGGTTGGTCAGTTCCGACAGGCGCAGGCCCGAGGAGTAGAACAGTTCGAGAATGGCCTGGTCGCGACGGGCGATGAAGTCGTCGTCGACGCCGCCGTCGAGCAGTTGCAGGGCGCGGTCGGTGTCGAGGGTCTTGGGCAGGCGACGCTCACCCTTGGGCGGGGTCAGGCCGTTGGCCGGATCGTGCTGGCACAGCCCCTCACGGTTGAGGTAGCGATACAGGCCGCGCACCGCCGAGAGCAGGCGCGCCAGGCTGCGCGATGACTGGCCGTGGTGGTGCAGGCGTGCGATCAACTGGCGCAGTTGCTGGATCTGCAGGGCCTGCCAGCTGGCGATGCCCTGGGTGTTGCAGAATTCGACCACTTTTTCCAGGTCGCGGCGGTAGGCCAGCTGGGTGTGCTCGGACACCTGGCGCTCGTTGCGCAGGTGCGCGCAATAAGCTTCCAGCTGGCGTTCCATCAGCGTACCGAGCGCAGCGTCTGGGTGAAGCGCGGAACCACGCGACCGAGGACTTCGGCGATGTAGGTGAGGAACAGGGTGCCGACGCTGCTCTTGTAGTGCTGCGGGTCGCGGCTGCCAATGGCCAGCACGCCGTGCAAGCCCTGATGCTCCAGCGAGGCGACGGCACTGGAGCCGACGTCCTTGCGCTGGTCTTCGCCGAACAGGAATGCCAGCTCATGCTCGCGCAGGTTGCCGCTGACCGTCTTGCCACTGCCCAGCAGGCCACCGATGGCTTGTTGCGCCTCGGCACTGCTGACCCAGCGGCCGACCGGCGCGGCGTTCTCACCGAACAGGATCAGGCTGACGAAGGGCACCTGGAACTCCTGGCGCAAGCTGTCTTCGACCGCCATTACCACTTCCTCCAGGCTGCTGGCGTCGAGCAGGTCGAGGATGAGGCGGCGGGTCTTGTCGAATAGTCGGTCGTTGTCGCGGGCCACATCCATCAATTGCGACAGGCGATGGCGCATCTCGATGTTGCGGTCACGCAGCAGCTTGAGCTGACGTTCCACCAGCGACACGCTGTCGCCGCGCTGGTGGGGGATGCGCTGCTCGATGAGCAGTTCGTCATGTTCGGAGAAGAAGGTTGGGTGGGCACGCAGGTAGGCGACCACCGCCTCGGCGTCGAGGTCGGCGGCTTGCTTGGGTACAACCTGTGGCTGATCGGTCATGGCGGATACTCGCTTAGAGACGAACCTGTCCTTCGTAGACGCGTACGGCTGGGCCGGTCATCAATACCGGTTTGCCGGGGCCAGCCCATTCGATGCTCAGGCGCCCGCCCGGCAGGTCGATGGACACGGGAGAGTCCATCCAGCCCTGGGCGATGGCTGCCACGGCGGCGGCGCAGGCGCCGGTACCGCAGGCCTGTGTTTCGCCGGCACCGCGCTCCCAGACCCGCAGGTTGGCACGGTGGCGGTCCACGACCTGGATGAAGCCGGCGTTGACCCGCTGCGGGAAGCGCGGGTGGTGCTCGATCTTGGGGCCCAGCTCATGCACGGGGGCACTGCGCACGTCATCGACGCGCAGCACCGAATGCGGGTTGCCCATGGACACGGCGGCGATCGAGTGAACCTGGCCATCGACTTCCAGTGGATAGCTCAGCGCCTGCTGGTCGGCAACGAAGGGGATATCGGCCGGGATGAAGCGCGGCGGGCCCATGTCGACACAGACCTGGCCGTCGTTCTGCACATCAAGCTCGATGACACCGCCTTTGGTTTCGACGCGGATACGTTTCTTGGCGGTCAGGCGCTTGTCCAGCACGAAACGGGCAAAGCAGCGCGCGCCGTTGCCGCACTGTTCGACTTCGGAGCCATCGGCATTGAAGATCCGGTAGCGGAAATCCACTTCCGGATTGCTCGGTGCCTCGACGATCAACAGCTGGTCGAAGCCGATGCCGGTGTGGCGATCACCCCACTGCTTGGCATGCTTGGGCTGGATGTGCGCGTGCTGGCTGACCAGGTCCAGGACCATGAAGTCGTTGCCCAGCCCGTGCATCTTGGTGAAACGCAGCAGCATGGGTTCACTCCGGCAGCAGGCTTTCGCCGGCGAACAGTTCGGCAATGGTCTCGCGGCGGCGGACTTCGAAGGCCTGGTCGCCATCGACCAGGATTTCGGCGCAACGGCCACGGGTGTTGTAGTTCGAGCTCATGACGAAACCATAGGCGCCCGCGGAGTGCACGGCCAGCAGATCGCCTTCGGCCAGGTTCAGCTGGCGATCCTTGGCGAGGAAGTCACCGGTTTCGCAGATCGGGCCGACCAGGTCGTAGGCACGGCCTTCGCCTTCACGTGGCTTGACCGCGCTGACGCCCATCCAGGCCTGGTACAGCGCCGGACGGATCAGGTCGTTCATCGCCGCATCGATGATGGCGAAGTCCTTGTGCTCGGTGTGCTTGAGGTATTCGACGCGGGTCAGCAGCACGCCGCCGTTGGCGACGATGTAGCGGCCCGGCTCGAACACCAGGGCCAGGTCGCGAGCGCCGACGCGCTCACGGATGGCCTTGATGTAGTCGGCCACCAGCGGTGGTTGTTCGTCGCGATAGCGCACGCCGACGCCACCGCCCAGGTCGAGGTGACGCAGATGAATACCGCAGTCGGCAAGGCGGTCGACCAGGTCGAGCAGGCGGTCGAGGGCGTCAAGGAATGGGTCGACGGTAGTCAGTTGCGAGCCGATGTGGCAGTCGACACCGACCACGTCCAGGTTGGGCAACTGTGCGGCGCGCACGTAGATGGCTTCGGCATCGGCGATGGCGACGCCGAACTTGTTCTCTTTGAGGCCGGTGGAGATGTACGGATGGGTGCCGGCATCGACGTCCGGATTGACCCGCAGCGAGACCGGGGCGACCTTGCCCATCTCGGCGGCCACCACTTGCAGGCGCTCGAGTTCGTCGGTGGATTCGACGTTGAAGCAGTGCACGCCGACTTCCAGCGCGCGGCGCATGTCCTCACGGGTCTTGCCGACGCCGGAGAACACCACGCGGTCGGCCCGGCCGCCGGCGGCCAGCACACGCTCCAGTTCGCCACCGGAAACGATGTCGAAGCCCGCGCCAAGGCGTGCAAGCAGGTTCAGCACGCCGAGGTTGGAGTTGGCCTTGACCGCGAAGCACACCAGGTGCTCGACCCCTTGCAGGGCGTCGGTGTAGCTACGGTACTGGCCCTCGATGTGGGCGCGCGAGTAGACGTAGGTGGGGGTGCCGAAACGTTCGGCGATGGCCGACAGGGCCACGCCTTCCGCGAACAGTTCACCGTCGCGGTAGTTGAATGCGTCCATTGGATTTCCTTACTGCTCTGGCGACTGCTCTGGCAGCGATTCTTCGTCTTGCGGGGCGGCCTTGGCCGGCTGCGCGTGCTGGTGCGACGACTTGCGTGCGCTCTTGCCGTCCTTGCCGTCTTCAGGCAGGTACAGGGGGCCTTTCTGACCGCAGGCCGAAACGAGGCAGGCTACAGCGACCAGCGCCGCAATGGAGGAAATCAGGCGCTTCATGGGTGAAATCCTTTGAAATAAGCAGTATTGCGCCCGAGTATACCGAGCGACCAGCGGATTGCCTATGCAAGGGCCGGTCCGTCGGGCGGGCCAGGCTTGGTGGCTGTGAGGGTTGGGCTCGGTGCTGCCGGTCGCTAGTCTTTGCAATCAGCGCCCAGCGGTCGTATCGTGCCCGGCTTGCGTGTGTGCAGCCATTTTCGAGGTTCCTGCAATGAGTTTGAGCGAAGCGCGTTTCCACGACCTGGTCGACGCGACCCAACAGGCCCTGGAGGATCTGTTCGATGAGACCGACCTGGATCTGGACATGGAAAACTCCGCCGGTGTCCTGACGATCAAGTTCGACAACGGCAGCCAACTGATCTTCAGCCGCCAGGAGCCGCTGCGTCAGCTGTGGCTGGCCGACCGCTCGGGCGGTTTCCACTTCGACTATGACGAAGAGAGCGGCAAGTGGGTCTGCGAGAAGAGCGAAGAACTGCTCGGTGAGATGCTCGAGCGCATCGTCTGGGAGCGAGTCGGCGAGAAGCTGGACTTCGACGAGATCTGAGATGAGCGAGCAACCGCGGCCGCCCAAGCCGCTCTACAGCAACGTCAGCCCGGCCGTGCCTTCGCCGTGCATCAGCGTCTGCCGACTCGACGAGCGTCGGGTCTGCACCGGATGCATGCGGCATGTGGAGCATATCCGTGAATGGCGTTCGGCCGATGACGAACGGCGGCGGCAGATCTGCCGCGAGGCCGATGCGTTGAGGGCTTCGACGCCACAGGCTTGAGTATTTGCCCGGCTGTGGTAGTGTCAATCCGGTACTGGCCGCGCCAGAAGCATTCTCAAACCCCGCCCTTGGGCGGGGTTTTGCTTTATCTACAGCTTGAAATACTTCGTTGAAAGGAGTCTGACTGGACCATGAGCACCAAGCCTTCCCTCATCCTCACCCGACTGGACGTGCAGCGTCTTGAGCGTCTGCTCGACAGCCTCGACGAAAGCACGCCGGGTGTGCTCGCCCTGCAGGACGAGCTGGACCGCGCCGAACAGGTGGTCGGCCACGAGGAGGTCCCGGCGGGCGTGGTGACCATGAACTCGCGCGTGCACTGCCGCGAGGAAGCCACCGGCAAGGATTATCACCTGACCCTGGTCTACCCGAAGGATGCAGGGCCCGAAGGCAACGTCTCGATCCTGGCGCCGATCGGCTGTGCGCTGCTGGGGTTGTCGGTGGGCGACCAGATCGACTGGCCGGCGCCGGGTGGCAAGACGCTGAAGCTCAAGCTGCTCGAGGTGGAATACCAGCCTGAAGCGGCGGGTGATTTCGACCTGTAGTTGGCTAATACGGCAAGGCCACAGGCGAGGCCTTGCCGGGCATGCATCAGCGGGCCTGCCTGGCCCGCAGTTGGCTGGCATGGATGCAGTTGTCGACTATGCGGCTGCGCAGCGACCAGTCGGTGTTGATGATGCGGAATTTCTGGATGTAGCTGTTCAAGTCCTTCGATTCGAACCATTGGTCGATCTTGTCGCTGAAGTCATCCGGGCGGAACAGTTCGGCCAAGTTGTACTTGGCGCACTGGATTGCGCTCAGCTCGCCCCAGGTATCGTCCACCGGTGGTTGCTTGTCCATGAACGCCTTCAGTGTGGCGGTAGACGGTGCGTTTTCACCGATCCACACCTGACGTACGCCAGGCCAGTAATCGCCGCGGTCTCCATGGTTGTAGGCGATCACGATGTTCTTGCCCGGGTGTTGGCTCCACAAATCGTCCAGTGTCAGGTTGCTCAGTGACCTGGGGATAAACATCGAGCCGAAGTGCTGGTTCATCGCCTCGCGCAGCCAGCCGTGTTCGTTTTCGCCGAACCGATCGAACTGATGGAAGTCGAGGATCACGATTTCCTTGGCGTTGGCCGGCTCCTTGAAGAACTGCTTGAGCTGATTGAGGACGTCGCCGAACAGGGTGCGCCCGGAGCTGCTCATATGGAACAGCTGATAGCGGTAGGGTTGATCCAGGGTGTATTCGTGGTATGCCCGCACGCGCAAGTCCAGCACGCGAATACCGCCACGGACCTGATCGATACAGGGAACGTCCTGGGTGAGCTCCTGGGCGATCACGCCGCCGACCTCGGTGTCCATGCCCGAGTCGTGACTGCCGGGCAGAATCAGTTCGTGAATACGCAAGCTGCCCAGTTCAGGGGACGAGCCCATCCAACATGCTTTGTTCATCATCAAGTACTCCAGTGCTGAGAGCGCTTGATGGTGGTGCGGCCAATGGGTTGGTAGCAGCGGGAATCAATGCTGGGTCAGTACTGCGAAGTGCGCTGTTGCAGGTGCAGGCCTTCGTTCAGTGCCTGCTCGAGGGCTTGCTTGTGCCGCAGCAGAACCACAGTCGAGGCCGGTAGTTCGTCGTCCAGGCCCGACAAGTCCAAGTCAGTGATATAGCAGCGGTAATGACCGGCGCTACGGCGCTGCTCAAGGATCTGCCGCGCGACCACGGCATACAGCTGGTCGCCGTACTCAAGCTCGGAATACTCGAGCTGATTGCAATACAGCGTGACCTGTGGCGCCTGCTGCGGGGCGGCCTGAACGATCGCCTGCACTTCGTAGTAGGGCTGGGCTTCGTCCACTGCCGGTGTCGGGCGCCGCTCCACGCTCCGCGCTTTTCCCGGCCCATTGGGCAGCAACTGGTAATAGTGGATATCCAGCGCCGCCTGGCGACCGTCCAGCGGCAGACGCGCCCTGCGGCGCATGGCCACCGAGTTCAGGAAACGCTGCAAGGGCAACAGCATGTGCTCTTCGTCCTGCAGCGGCGATTGTTGATGCCACAGCGCACCATGCTCGTCGAGCACGTAGAGGTCGGCGTACGCTTCATGCAGGCGATAGAACACCTGAATGCACTCCGGCTGACCCAGTGCCAGCAACAGCGGCAAGTCGTGGTCCGTCAGGGCTTGGCCATCCAGTTGCAAGGGGCTGTAGTGCGCGCGTTCTTCGCCCAGGTGGGTGAGCAGCGCAGCGTGCCCTTCCAGCGTGGTCAGCTCGACCTGGCCCGCGTCGAGAGCCAGCACATGGGTATGCTGCGCCACTTGCAACAGGAAGCGATGACCGAGATCGCGCTCAAGCAGGCCCTGCACGGTGTTGAACAGTTCCTCGACGCGCTGGGCGATGGCCTGCGCGCGGTTGTGGCAGAAGCAGCGCACCGTCAGGCGCGGGCGCGGGTTGCGTAGGCCACGGCTGTTGAGGAAGTCGCGCAGGCAGCGCATCAAGGCGTGTTCGCCGTCGTAGCGCTGCACCAGCACTTCGTTCCAGCTGTTGAGGGTGACCTGGTCGAGCGTCAGCACCAGGTTTTCGCGTAACCCAGCGTAGCTCAGAGAGTCGGTGCGCTCGGTGGTCATCAGGATGTTCAGGTCACGGTGTTGACGCAGCGGATCGAGGCCGACATTCACCAGCAGCAGGACTTCCTGGGCCACGCTCGGTTGCAGCAGGTCGATGTCGCTGACGTTCGGCAGCGGCAGCGGCAGGCTCTGCTGCAAGCTTCCCAGCAGGTTGAACAGCTCGAATTCGCTCAGGTCGCTGACACCAGGGTGCAGAGCCAGGCGGGTGCTGCTGTCGATGACGCCGTTGCGGTGCGCCCAGGTCAGCAGTTCGAGCAGTTCGCGGCAGCGTTTGATCGGGCTGAAATGTTCCCACTCGTGCACGCCCAGGTTGCCGTTGTACAGGCCCCAGTGGTGGGTGCCCGGCTCCTTGCGGTTGGGCGACTGGACGAGGGTGAGCGTGTCTTCGGCGACGTCCGGGGCGATGCCCGGGTTGATGACTTCGATCTTGCCGGCGCGGCGCTCGAAGGCTGCGTACAGGCGTCGACCCAGCACGTTGAGGTCGCGTTGATCGGCGCGGCTGCTGGCGTTCTGGTCGCGGGCGAACTGGCTGAGGAAGCGGTAGCTGTAGTTCAGCTCGGCCACCAGCTCGCGACGCTCGACCGCCACCTGGCGGACCTTCCACTGGCTGCGGCTGTCGAGCAGGGCCAGTTGGCGCTCGTCCCAGCCCCACTCCTCGGTCAGGCGCTCCAGGAGCTGGCGCTGCCAGCCGGTGCTGCGTGTGCGGGCCAGGGCGCTGAGCTTCTTGTTGACCTTCAGGTAGAGGCTGCGTCGCACCAGCTCCAGGCGCGCGTGCTCGCCGCGGCGCTGCAGGTACTGCTCGATCCGCCGGTAGACCATGACATAAGGGTCCAGCTCGTCGAGGTCCAGGCGGTTGGCGAACACCGCACGTTTGTAGTCCAGGCTCAGGCAGCGCACTTCGGGGTGCTCGCTGGCGTAGACCTCGGTCAGCAGCAGCTTGAGCAGCGATTTGTAGGGCGAGTCGATGCCCTTGAACAGTTGCCACAGCCCGGCGCCGACGAACTCACCCGGCGGGATGTGCGCGAGGTGGCCGAGGTCGAGGTCGTCCTGGGCGCGAATGAAGCGCTTGGACAGCAGCGTCTGGGTGTAAGCCTGGTAGTTGTGCTCTTCGTAGACCGGCACCAGCCACCACAGCGGCGTGCGTCCGGCCAGCCAGATCGCCGTGCGATAGAACTCGTCGAGCAGCAGGTAATGCTGGGTGGTGCCGCAGTCGTCGGAGCTGAGCTGGCTGTCGCGTTCGCCCTGGACAAAGCCCTGGGGCTCGATCAGGAAGAAATGCGCCTCGGCGCCCTGGGTAGCGGCCCAGGCCTCGAGCAACTGGCATTTGCGCCGCAGCTCGGCCAGGGCGCCCTCGCCAATCCCCGGTGCATGGCAGACCCACAGGTCCATGTCGCTTTGCTCGGCCTGGGCCAGGGTGCCGAGGCTGCCCATGAGGAACAGGCCGTGAATCGGCCGTGGCGGGTTGCCGTGGCGGGCCTTGTAGGTGAAGGAGCGGGTCAGGCGCTGGGCCTCGGCCAACAGATCGGCGTCCGGCTCGAAGCCCGAGACGCCCGCTGGCGTGCTGCCCGACACATAGCCCGGCAGCAGCGGATGATTGACGTGGAAGAACAGCGGCAGCAGCGTCAGTACCTGCTGCTGGCGGCTGGACAGTCCTTCCATGGCCCGCTCGAGGCGCCCCTGGTTCAGCTGGAGAAAACGCCCGCGCAGGGTCGACAGCACCTTGCGGTCGATACCGTCGTGCAGATCGGGGCGAATTTCATGGGGGTGGTTCATGACGCACTCAGACAGGCCGGGGGAGCACCGGCGAGTTTAGCCTGAGTGGCGAGGGCGGATAAGAGGGTGAGTGGCATTTTGACGCCATTTTTCCAGCGTCTGAGAAAGTGCGATGTCTTTATGGGCCTCATCGCGGGACAAGCCCGCTCCCACAGATCCAACCAGACCCTTGAAAACGGTGCTGCACCTGTGGGAGCGGGCTTGTCCCGCGATGAGGCCGGCGCAGTTATGCAGGCTGTGGGTTTTTCAGGACATTCAGCAGCAACTGCACGCTCTCCACCGCATCGTGTCCCAGGCTGGTCAGGTAACCGCCGTCTGGCTGATCGGTCAGTTGCTTGTCATGCAGGCGTTTGGCCGCAGCGACCAGGGCTGGCGAGGCATTGGCGTGAATCTTGATCCCTTCCTGGCTGCTGTCGAGGTTGAACAGCGCAAGGACTTCCAGTTCGGCGATCAATTCGGGGGTGAAGGACATGGGCGACTCCTGACTTCCAGACGAGGATGGAAGTCAGGAGTGTAGTCAGGCTTCGTCGTCGTCGCCTTGATTTGCCTCAGGTGGCAATTCGGGCAGGGCACGCAGGGCATTTTCGTACCACTCGGTATCGAATGCGCGGTCCTCGGTGAGCAGCGCGTCGATCTCGATGGCCAGCACGTGGGCCATGAGGTTGAGGATGTCTTCGCGTTCGTAGCCGACCAGGGTCAGCTTGTTGAAGGTGGCCTTGGCGGCAGGCGGATTGCCGCTCTCGATCTGGTTCTCGATGGCCTGGGTCAGCGTCGCCTCGGCGAATTCTTCGTCGTCGTTTTCGATGTCGGTGGGTTCGCTCATGGCGCTACTCCTGTGATGAAAGCGACAGTGTGCCATGCCTGTGTCGGCAATGCCCGGTCATCGACGCGCGCCATGATGCTGGTCAGGGGGTGGCCAGGCGGCTATAACAGCCAGGCCAACCCCTTACGGCCTGGAGGCTGTCGTTCATGCTCAAGCTCTACGGATTCGCGGTCAGCAACTACTACAACATGGTCAAGCTGGCCCTGCTCGAAAAAGGCGTGCCCTTCGAGGAAGTGCCGTTCGTTTCCGGGCAGACGCCCGAGGTGCTGGCCATCAGCCCGCGTGGCAAGGTTCCGGCGCTGGGAACCGAACACGGCTTTCTCAGTGAGACAAACGTGATCCTCGACTACATCGAGCAGACCCACCCCGAGCATCCGCTGCTGCCCAGTGATGCATTCGGGCAGGCCAAGGTGCGTGAGCTGCTCAAGGAGATCGAGCTGTACATCGAGCTGCCAGCACGTACCTGCTACGCCGAAGCGTTCTTCGGTACGGCGGTGGAGCCGCTGATCAAGGAGCGGGCGCGCAGCGAGCTGCTGGCAGGTTTCGCCACGCTCAAGCGCAACGGCAAGTTCGCGCCTTATGTCGCTGGCGAAAAGCTGACCCTGGCTGACCTGATGTTCTGCTTCTCGGTCGACCTGGCGTGTGCGGTAGGCAAGAAGGTGCTGGGGATCGATTTCCTGGCGGACTTCCCACAGGCAGCGGCGCTGTTGGGGAAGCTGCGCGAGCATCCGCACATGGCGCGGATCGTGGCGGACAAGGAGGCGGCGATGCCAAGGTTCATGGAGATGGTGCAGAACAAGCGGTGATGGGAAGAAGGGCCGCTGTGCGGCCCATCACGGCACAAGGCCGCTTCACAGGGTTCGAGGTGTCCTGTGGCAGCGGCCTTGTGTGGTGACTCGAGGGCGAGGCCCTCGGTACGCGCTTAGCGGGAAGCCAGCAGCGCCTTGCCGCGCGCCACCGCTGCACGCACTTGTGCCGGCGCGGTGCCGCCGATGTGGTTGCGCGCGTTCACCGAGCCTTCCAGGGTGAGTACGGCAAACACGTCCTGCTCGATCTGATCGCTGAACTGACGCAGCTCGTCCAGGCTCATCTCGGCCAGGTCCTTGCCGGTGTCGACGCCGTACTTCACGGCGTGCCCGACAATCTCGTGGCAGTCGCGGAATGGCAGGCCGCGGCGCACCAGGTAGTCGGCAAGGTCGGTGGCGGTGGAGAAACCACGCAGCGCCGCTTCACGCATGATTGCGTGCTTGGGCTTGATCGCCGGGATCATGTCGGCAAAGGCACGCAGCGAGTCGCGCAGGGTGTCGGCGGCGTCGAACAGCGGTTCCTTGTCTTCCTGGTTATCCTTGTTATAGGCCAGCGGCTGGCCTTTCATCAGCGTGAGCAGGCCGGTCAGGGCGCCGAACACGCGGCCGGTCTTGCCACGCACCAGCTCCGGGACGTCCGGGTTCTTCTTCTGCGGCATGATCGAGCTACCGGTGCAGAAGCGATCAGGCAGGTCGATGAACTGGAACTGCGCACTGGTCCACAGCACCAGCTCTTCGGAGAAGCGCGACAGGTGCATCATCGCCACGCTGGCGGCCGCACAGAATTCGATGGCGAAGTCACGGTCCGAGACGCCGTCCAGCGAGTTGCCGGCCACGGCTTCGAAGCCCAGCAGCTTGCAGGTCAGTTCACGGTCGATCGGGTAGGTGGTGCCGGCCAGCGCCGCGCTGCCCAGCGGCATGCGGTTGGCGCGCTTGCGGCAGTCGACCAGGCGCTCGTAGTCGCGGCTGAGCATTTCGAACCAGGCCAGCAGATGGTGGCCGAAGGTCACCGGCTGGGCGGTCTGCAGGTGGGTGAAGCCGGGCATGACGGTTTCGGCTTCGCGCTCGGCCTGCTCCAGCAGACCCTGTTGCAGGCGGGTGATCTCGTCCAGGATCAGGTCGATCTCGTCACGCAGCCACAGGCGGATGTCGGTGGCGACCTGGTCGTTGCGGCTACGGCCGGTGTGCAGTTTCTTGCCAGTGATACCGATGCGGTCGGTCAGGCGCGCCTCGATGTTCATGTGCACGTCTTCGAGGTCGACACGCCAGTCGAACTGACCCGCTTCGATTTCACCCTGGATGGTTTGCAGGCCATCAATGATGGTGTCGCGCTCGGCGTCGGAGAGTACGCCGACCTGCGCCAGCATGGTGGCGTGGGCGATCGAACCCATGATGTCGTGACGGTACAGGCGCTTGTCGAAATCGACCGAGGCGGTGAAACGGGCGACGAAGGCGTCGACGGGCTCACTGAAGCGGCCGCCCCAGGACTGGTTGGTCTTGTCGGTGCTCATGGATCCACTCATAGAAGGCGTGAATGAAAAAGTGGCGCCGATCATAGCAGGGTTGGGCTTCGCTAAGCAGGGCGCCGGTCGCGAGAAATTGCCGGTGTACGCCGGGTGGCGGGCGCCACAGGATATTCAACGATTGAACGGCAGTGTTCCACGGACCGTCTACAGTTGGACAGAGGACTGGCAGCGATTCTGCCAGACCAGTGAATCTTTGGCCTTCGCATGGGTCTGTAGCGTGACCGTTACAACGGTCACCGACTCCTGTCTACGCTTGTACCCACTGCGAGACTCACTCAGGAATCCAGCGCAATTATGAATGTCCTGATCGTTGATGATGAACCCCAGGCCCGCGAGCGCCTGAGCCGACTGCTTGGTGAGCTCGAGGGCTATACGGTGCTTGAGCCCAGTGCCACCAATGGCGAGGAGGCCCTGGCGCTGATCGATAGCCTCAAACCCGATGTCGTCCTGCTGGACACCCGCATGCCGGGCCTCGATGGCCTGCAGGTGGCGGCGCGTCTGTGCGAACGCGAGGCGCCACCGGCGCTGGTGTTCTGCCTCGATGACGACGAGCAGGAGGCATTCAGCCAGAGCGCCCTCAGCCATGTAGGTCGCACGACCCAGCCCCAGGCCCTGCGCGATGCCCTGCGCAAGGCGGAAAAACCCAACCGCACCCAGCTCGCCGCCCTGACCCGCCCGTCCACCGAAAGCGGAGGCGGCCCGCGTAGCCATATCAGTGCGCGAACGCGCAAGGGTATCGAGCTGATTCCCCTGCCCCAGGTGATCTACTTCATTGCCGACCACAAGTACGTGACCCTGCGCCACGAGTCTGGCGAAGTGCTGCTGGACGAGCCGCTGAAATCGCTGGAAGACGAATTCGGCGAGCGCTTCGTGCGTATCCATCGCAACGCCCTGGTGGCCCGCGAGCGTATCGAGCGCCTGCAGCGCACACCGCTGGGGCATTTCCAGCTGTTTCTCAAAGGCCTCGACGGCGATGCCCTGACTGTCAGCCGCCGGCATGTGGCCGGTGTGCGCAAGATGATGCAGACGCTCTGACCGAGGTGAATGCCGGCCGCTGCCAGGGATGGCGGGCCAGGTGATGACCTGGATCTGCTAGCGAGGCTGGCGGAGCTGTTATCATCGGCGGCATTTCTCTGCTTCGGGGCGTTACATGTCCACTCGCGAAATCCGCATTGCCACCCGTAAAAGTGCCCTGGCCCTGTGGCAGGCCGACTATGTCAAAGCTCGCCTTGAGCAGGCCCATCCGGGCCTGGTCGTGACCCTGGTGCCGATGGTCAGCCGCGGCGACAAGCTGCTCGACTCGCCCCTGGCGAAAATCGGCGGCAAGGGCCTGTTCGTCAAGGAGCTGGAAACCGCCCTGCTCGACAACGAAGCCGATATCGCCGTGCATTCGATGAAGGATGTGCCCATGGACTTCCCCGAAGGCCTGGGCCTGTACTGCATCTGCGAGCGCGAAGACCCGCGCGACGCCTTCGTTTCCAACACGTTCGACAGCCTTGAGGCGCTGCCGGCCGGCAGCGTCGTCGGCACCTCCAGCCTGCGCCGCCAGGCCCAGTTGCTGGCGCGCCGCCCTGATCTGGAAATCCGCTTTCTGCGCGGCAACGTCAATACCCGCCTGGCCAAGCTCGACGCCGGTGAGTACGACGCCATCATCCTGGCTGCCGCAGGCTTGATTCGCCTGGGCTTCGAAGACCGCATCACCTCCAGCATCAGTGTCGATGACAGCCTGCCGGCCGGTGGCCAGGGGGCTGTCGGTATCGAGTGTCGCAGCGCCGACAGTGAGATCCACGCCCTGCTGGCGCCGCTCAACCACCCCGATACCGCTGACCGCGTGAAGGCCGAGCGGGCGATGAACAAGCACCTCAACGGTGGCTGCCAGGTGCCGATCGCCTGCTATGCCGTGCTTGAAGGCGATCAATTGTGGCTGCGTGGCCTGGTCGGCCAGCCCAGTGGCGGGACGTTACTGATGGCAGATGCCCGCGCCCCGCGTGCCGACGCCGAAACCCTGGGCGTGCAGGTGGCCGAAGACCTGCTGGGGCAGGGCGCCGAGGCGATCCTCAAGGAAGTCTACGGCGAGGCCGGCCATCCGTGAGCGGCTGGCGCCTGCTGCTGACCCGCCCCGAAGAGGAGTGCGCGGCTTTGGCGCAGAGCCTGGCTGCTGTCGGAATCGCCAGCAGCCGCTTGCCCTTGCTGGCGATCGACCCGCTGACCCTGGATCAAACGGCCCAGGCGCGACTGGCCGACATCGGCCAGTACCAGGCGATCATCGTGGTGAGCAAACCCGCAGCGCGCCTGCTGCTCGAGCGGCTCGCCGACGAGGGCATCGCGGCGCCGCTTCAGGGCTGGTTCACTGTGGGGGAGGCGACGGCACGCATTCTCCAGGCTGCCGATCTGCAGGTGACTTTCCCTACAGCGGGTGATGACAGTGAGGCCTTGCTCGGTCTATCTGTCCTGCGAGAGGCTGTCGCAGTTCCTACAGCACGCGTCCTGATTGTCCGCGGTGTCGGTGGTCGTGAATGGCTGGCCGAGCGTCTTGGTGAGCAAGGTGCTAGTGTCGATTATCTGGAACTGTATGAACGTCGCCTGCCGGATTATCCCCCAGGCAGCCTGATGCGCCGGATCCAAGCGGAACGCCTGAACGGGCTGGTGGTCAGCAGTGGGCAGGGTTTCGAACACCTGCTCCAGCTGGCCGGTGCGGATTGGCCGCGTCTGGCGGGGCTTGCGCTGTTCGTGCCAAGCCCGCGCGTAGCCGAACAGGCCAGGGCGGCAGGCGCCCAACAGGTTGTGGATTGCCGTGGCGCGAGCGCCGCGGCCTTGCTGGCAGCCGTGCAGCGCAGCGCTGCACCTGCCTCCTAAGGCGTCGAGCGGATTGCGACGACGCCCCCATGCAAAGGATGGATACGTGAGCGAGACTGTCTTGTCCAACAACGAACAACCTTCGGCGATCGATGCGCCGCAGACTCCCGTCGAGCAACCGGCCAAGCGCGCCGGCAATGGCCTGGCCCTGCTGGCGCTGTTGATCGGCGCCGCCGGTGTGGCCGTCGGTGGTTGGGGCGCATGGCAGGTGCGCCAGCTGCAAGGCAGCGAGCAGGGGCAGGGCGAGCATATCGAGGCGCTGAACCAGCGCGCCGAAGCGCTGCAACAACGCCAGCAGCAATTCGGCTCGCAACTCGCGACCTTGCCCGCAGCCAGCGAACTCGAAGACCGCCGCCGCCTGGTGGCACAGTTGCAGAGTGACCAGCAAAGGCTCAGCCAGCGCCTGGAAACCGTGCTTGGCGAAAGCCGCAAGGAGTGGCGTCTGGCCGAGGCCGAGCATCTGTTGCGCCTGGCCACCCTGCGCCTGTCGGCGCTGCAGGACATCGCCAGTGCCAAGGCGTTGGTCGAAGGTGCCGACGAGATCCTGCGCGAGCAGAGCGATCCGGGCGCCTTCGCGGCGCGCGAGCAACTGGCGCGCAGCCTGGCGACGCTCAACAGCACCCAGCAACCCGACCGTACCGGATTGTTCCTCAAGCTCGCCGCCCAGCGCGAGCAGGTACAGCAACTGAGTGCCCAGTCGCCTGAATTCAACAGCGATGCCGATGCCCTTGGTGCGCTGACCGCCGACGGCGATGGTGCAAGCCGCCTGTCCCGGTGGTGGGCAGAGATTTCCAAGTACTTCCAGATCGATTTCGACGCCGACCAGAACGTACGCCCGTTGCTGGCCGGGCAATCGCTCAACCAGCTGCGTCTCGCGCTGAGCCTTACCATCGAGCAAGCCCAGTGGGCGGCGCTCAATGGGCAGGCCAAGGTCTACAGCCAGGCGCTGGACGATGCGCGCAGCGTGCTGCTGGCCAACTTCAACCCGGACAACCCGCAAAGCAAGGCCATGCTCGACAGCCTCAACGCACTGGCCGAGCAGCCCGTCTCGGTGGTCGTGCCTGACCTGAGCGAAAGCCTCGCCGCCGTGCAGGCCTATATCCAGCGGCGCCATCTGCCGGCCGAAGGCGAAGGGGGCAAGCCATGAAGCGTGTCTACCTGCTGGCGGTGGTGGCGATCGTCATCGCCGCGGCCTTGGGCGTTGCCATTGCCAAGCACAGTGGCTACGTGCTGATCGCCTATGGCGGCTTCCGTTACCAGTCTGGGCTGTGGGCGGCGCTCGCGGCACTGGTGGTGCTGGTGCTGACGCTGCTGTTGCTGCGTTACCTGGTCGGCCTGGTGCTGGCCTCCAGCGGGGTGGTCAACCCTTGGTCGCGACGCAATCGCAGCCGACGTGTGCGTATCGCCATCGAGCAGGGCCAACTGGACCTCGCCGAAGGTCGTTGGGCCAGCGCTCAGCGCCACCTGCACCGCGCCGCCGAAGCCGAGCGTCAACCCTTGCTGTACTATCTCGGCGCCGCCCGCGCGGCCAACGAGCAGGGGCGCACCGAAGACAGCGACAACCTGCTCGAGCGCGCCTTGGAGCGTCAGCCCCAGGCGGAGCTGGGTATCGCCCTGACCCATGCGCAGCTGCAGATGGACCGCGGCGACAGTGGCGGTGCCCTGGAAACCCTGCTGGCGATGCAGGCACGGCATCCGCACAACGCCCAGGTGCTGCGTTTGCTGCAGCGGTTGCACCGCGAGCGCGGTGACTGGCCGGCGTTGATCCGCCTGCTGCCGGACCTGCGCAAGGGCAAGGTGCTGCCGGGCAACGAGCTGGCCGAGCTGGAGCAGCGTGCCTGGGGCCAGAACCTGACGCTGGCCGCAACCCGGGGCGAGGACTCTCAAGCCGCCCGCCAGTCGCTGGAGCGCGCCTGGCAACAGCTCACCTCGGCCCAGCGCCAGGAGCCGCAACTGGTGCTGGCCTATGCCGAGCAACTGCGCCAGGTCGACGCCCAGGGTGAAGCCGAGCAGGTGCTGCGTACCGCGCTGAAGCGTCAGTTCGAAAGCCACCTGGCGCGCCTTTATGGCCTGGTGCGCGGCGATGACCCGGCGCGCCAATTGCAGACCGCCGAAGGCTGGCTCAAGGATCATCCCCAAGACCCCAGCTTGCTGCTTACCCTGGGTCGCCTGAGCCTGCAGAACCGCCTATGGGGCAAGGCGCGCGACTACCTCGAAAGCAGCCTGCGCATGGAGCGTAACCCGGAAACCTGCGCCGAGCTTGCGCGGTTGTTGGCTGGGTTGGGCGAAACCGAGCGCAGCAACCAGCTGTTCCAGGAGGGCCTTGGCCTACTGGACGAGCGCTTGCTGGCCTTGCCGTTGCCTGAGGGTGTGCACGCTTCCTGAGCTCGCCTTGGCCACTGCGTAGCCCGATCGCAACACCAGGCACCTGCTGCCTGGTGTTGCGATCGGGCACATCCAATGGGCTATTTCCCGTGGCAGTGGTAGGACGGAGTTTGCCCAGTGGCCAAGCTTCGGATATCTCCTACCAAGATCCGAAAACTTTCCCTTTGAATCAGCGACTTGTCCCAGCTGTAGTAACTTGAAACAGTGATCCTCTTTCCTCTACCGTTTCAAGCCCCTACTGCTCTTCCGGGATTTCCATCACTCATGTCGCTGGCTCGCTCGCGCTCCTTGTTCTTTGCAGCCTTCTTCGCCTCGCTCGCCACCTTGAGCGGGGCGAGTTTGCTTGAGAACTGGCTCGGCCTGGTTCCGTGCCCCCTGTGCCTGACCCAGCGCCTGTTGCTGGGGCTCTACGCCCTGGTCTGCCTGTGCGCCATGCTGCATGCCCCGGGTGCAGCCGGCATGCGTGTCTATGCGTGGCTGGCAGGTGGTTTTTCCTGTGCCGGTGTCGCGCTGGCGTCACGACAGGTGTGGCTGCAAGGTGAGTGGCTTGCGGTTACCCCCGAACCTTTCGCGCATACACTCCAGCGCTCCTGGCCAGAGGCGTTGGAGCGTCTGCTGATCGGCGGCTCCGAATGTATTTCGATCAGCTGGAGCTTCCTCGACCTCACGCTCCCCGAATGGAGCCTGATGGCCTTCCTGCTGCTGACGGCGCTGCCCTTGTACTACCTGCTGGCGTATCGTTTCCGCAACCCTGGCGGCAGTTGACCCAGCGCAATTGCGCGACCAATGGTCCCGTGCATGGGCATCAAACGCTTGTATGAACTTAGTCCACTGCGTACCTTGATGGTCAGCACGCGCGGGAATAATCTCCCCTGCACGCACATTGAAAACATACGGTTCGATGCCGCTCTGCGGATGTCACCTTTGTGTCGCGCAGTTGTGACGCGAGGTGCAGCGGCATCTGCCCAGCTAGGGATGAGACTGCCATGCTCGATAGTTGCCAGAACGCCCAGGAACGATGGGGTGGGGTTCACAAGCTGATCGACCGTTGGCTGGAGGAGCGTCATGAACTGGTGCAGGCCTTCCGCGCACTGCGCGATGCCAAGCCAGCCTTCGCCGACAAGGACAAGAACCGCGACTTCTGCGCGATCCTGGTCGACTACGTGTCGGCCTGGCATTTCGAGGTAAGCGAGCAGTTGGTCACTGAAGCAAAGGCTTTCGGCGACGAGCAGGCGCTCAAGCTGGCCGAGGAAATCAACCCCCGGATCAATGACATCACCCAGATCGCTCTGGCTTTCAATGACCATTGCGAGAAAGGCGAATGCACGGATACCGAGCGTTTCGCCGATAAGCTCGGCAAGCTGGGCAGCCTGTTGCATGAACGCTTCGAGCTCGAAGACTGCCTGATCGAAGTGCTGCACAACGCGCACAAGGAAGAGGATGCGGTACAGGCCTGACGGCCTGTCTCAGTCGCCAACTGCCAGCAGTTCGATCTCGAACACCAGCGGGGTATAGGGCGCGATCAGGTCGCCCGCCCCATCGGCGCCATAAGCCTGCGCCGACGGAATCACCAGTCGCCACTTGGCGCCTGTCTTCATGTGTGGCAATGCCACCTGCCATCCTTCGATCACCGAGCCCAGGCTGAACCACTGCGGTTGCTGGCTCTGGTCGAACACCGAGCCGTCCGGCAGCTTGCCGACATACCGAACCTGCACTTTCCCACCCGCCTTGGGTTGCGCGCCGCTGCCGCTGGCCAGCTCGCTGTAGAGCACACCCTCGGGCAGTTCGTGCACGCCGTTGCGGGCGCGCTCGTTGGCCATGAAGCGTTTTTCTGCGACCAGCAGCTTGTCGACCTGCGCCTGCTGTGCGGCAGCGTTGGCTTGCTCGTCATGCTGTTGGAGGATCGCCTGCATGCGCGTCTTGTCGATGCGCGGCGGCTGGCCTTGGTAGGCCTGGCGCAGACCCTCGACCAGCTCATCTAGCTGCAGGTCGGGCATCTCCTGGCGCAGGCGTTCGCCAAGGCTTGCGCCGAGGCTGTAGGCCAGGTCCTGGTCATTGGCGGGGGGCGTTCGAGGGGCGGCCAGGGCAGAGGCTGCCAACAGGCTCAAGCCGAGAATCAGATAACGAGGCACGGGCAACTCCTGCGGCGATGAAGGCGAAGTATGCCAGCCTTTGTTGTCGGCCAATGTGTAAATGTCAGCAATCATTTAATCGACTACTACACTTGCACCGAGCTGCAAGATAACAACTTTGCCCAGGCATGCAACGCGGCGCAAACAATACTGTCAACATGCCCTAGCGGCGGTAGCAGCAGAAGCATAGTATGAGCCGCAATCTCGTCAGCCAGGAGGTAAGCCATGTCGGCCAAAAAGAAGCCCGTCAGTACGCCGTTGCATCTGCTCCAGCAACTTTCCGGTAGCCTGCTCGAACATCTGGAAGAGGCTTGCTCGCAAGCGCTGGCGGATGCAGAGAAACTGCTCGCCAAGTTGGAAAAACAACGCGGCAAGGCGCAGGAGAAACTGCACAATGCCCGCCTGAAGTTGCAGGACTCTGCCAAGGCCGGCAAGGCCAAGGCACAAAGCAAGGCCCAAGGGGCAGTCGGTGAACTTGAAGCACTTCTCGATTCGCTGAAAGATCGCCAGACGCAGACGCGTACCTATATTCAGCAACTCAAGCGTGATGCCCAGGAGAGCCTGAAACTGGCCCAGGGTGTTGGCAAGGTGCGTGAAGCCGCTGGCAAGGCACTCGGCCTGCGTGCGGCAGCCAAGCCTGCGACCAAGGCTGCTGCAAAACCTGCTGCAAAACCTGCCACCAAGGTCGCGGCCGCCAAGCCTGCCACCAAGGCTACTGCTGCCAAGCCCGCCGCCAAGGCACCCGTGAAAACCGCCGCTGCCAAGCCTGCTGCTAAAGCCGCCGCCAAACCGGCCGCTGCCAAGGCTCCGGCCAAAGCGGTAGCCGCCAAGCCAGCTGCGAAAACCGCTGCGGCCAAACCTGCTGCTGCCAAATCCGCTGCCAAACCTGCGGCTGCCAAGGCCCCGGCCAAGCCAGCAGCCAAAGCAGCTGCGGCCAAACCTGCGACCAAGCCAGCTGCTGCCAAACCGGTTGCCGCCAAACCGGCAGCCAAACCGGCAGCCGCTAAACCTGCTGCCAAGCCCGCTGCTGCCAAAGCTCCAGCCAAAGCCGCTGCCAAGCCGGTTGCAGCCAAGCCTGCAGCGGCTGCCAAACCAGCAGCTAAACCAGCAGCCAAGCCAGCGGCAGCCAAACCTGCCGTGAAGCCAGCAGCGGCAAAACCGGCTGCGAAACCAGCAGCCAAACCCGCTGCGAAACCTGCCGCCAAGCCAGCTGCCACCAAGGCTCCTGCCAAGCCTGTCGAAGCCAAGCCCGCAGCTCCTGCTGCCAGCAGCACTCCGGCTTCTCCAGCGCCATCGGCTCCGGCCAGCACCCCGGCTCAGTCGCCGTCTTCGGCGTCCTGAAGCGCTCTGGCCGCGGCGCGCAACTGATGCAGCGCGTCGTGGTCACGGGCCTGGTCCGGCGCTAGCCGCTCCAGCCAATCGTCGGCGTGTCCGTCCGGGCTCGCCGACCACTTTGCGGCGCACGTCTGCAACCGCGCCAGCAAGGCTCGCTCCGCCTCTAGTTCCAACCCTTTCACCTGCTCCCGTAATGCCGCCAGGTGCGGATCGCCTTGTGCCTGTGCACGCCACGCCTGACGCAGCGTGCGCAAGGGTGTAACCACCTCTTGCTGCCAGGGGCCGGCTACTTGCCGTAGTGCTTCCACTCGCCGCGCATCGGGGGCTACCCGCCGTGCCTGCAGCCAGGTGCCGCACAGCAGCAGGCAGACATCGCCGCCCAAGGCCTGCAAGGTCAGGCAGGCATTCTCGACCCCTGGACGGCCGTAGAGGGCCAGGGCGTGGTTCCACAATTCGCTGTGCATGATTCGACTCGCGCCAATGATCGAGTGGCCTGTGTGGGCCACCCGGAAGCTGATAGACTCCGCGACCATCATGATCAGACTATCCAACCTCACTTTACAGCGTGGTCCTCAGCGCTTGCTAGAAGGCGCCGAGATGACCCTGCACACCGGTCACAAGGCCGGCCTCATCGGCGCCAACGGCGCCGGCAAATCCAGCCTGTTCGCCCTGCTGCGCGGTGAGTTGTCGCCCGACGCCGGCGATTGCCAGATCCCCGCCGATTGGCGCATCGCTCACATGCGCCAGGAGGTCGACACCCTCGATCGCCTGGCGGTGGACTATGTGCTCGACGGCGACCTGCGCCTGCGCAAGGTTCAGGCTGACCTGGCCGCTGCCGAGCAGGCCCATGACGGCACGGCGCTGGCGCGCCTGCACAGTGAGCTGGACAGCGCCGATGGCTACACCGCCGACGCCCGCGCCCGCAAGCTGCTGGCCGGGCTGGGCTTCACCGCCGAGCAGATGGACCGCCGCGTCGGCGACTTCTCCGGTGGCTGGCGGATGCGCCTGAACCTGGCCCAGGCGCTGATGTGCCCGTCTGACCTGCTGTTGCTCGACGAGCCCACCAACCACTTGGACCTCGACGCGATCCTCTGGCTCGAAGACTGGCTCAAGGGTTATCCGGGCACGCTGCTGCTGATCTCCCACGACCGCGACTTCCTCGATGCCGTGGTCGACCATGTGCTGCATGTCGAACAGCGCAAGCTCAATCTCTACAAGGGCGGCTACAGCGCCTTCGAGCGCACCCGCGCCGAGCGTCTGGCGCAGCAGCAGCAGGCTTACGAGAAGCAGCAGGCGCAGCGCGCGCACATGGAAAAGTACATCGCCCGCTTCAAGGCCCAGGCCACCAAGGCCCGCCAGGCGCAGAGCCGGATCAAGGCCCTGGAGCGCATGGAGGAGCTGTCGGCAGCGCACGTCGACTCGCCGTTCGACTTCGTCTTCCGCGAAGCCCACAAGATCTCCAGCCCCCTGCTCGACCTCGCCGAAGGACGCCTGGGTTATGGCGACAAGACCATTCTCGAGAAGGTCAAGCTGCAACTCACCCCCGGTGCGCGCATCGGCCTGCTCGGCCCGAACGGTGCCGGCAAGTCCACCTTGATCAAGAACCTGGCCGGCGAACTCGAACCGCTGTCCGGGCGCCTGGCGCGTGGCGAGAACCTCGCTGTCGGCTACTTCGCCCAGCATCAGCTCGACTCGCTGGACGACAAGGCCAGCCCGCTGCTGCATCTGCAGCGCCTCGCCCCGGCAGAGCGCGAGCAGACCCTGCGCGACTTCCTCGGCGGCTTCGACTTCCGTGGCGATCGCATCGACGAGCCGGTGGTCAACTTCTCCGGTGGCGAGAAGGCCCGCCTGGCCCTGGCACTGATCGCCTGGGAGCGGCCGAACCTGCTGCTGCTCGACGAACCGACCAACCACCTCGATCTGGAGATGCGCCTGGCCCTGACCATGGCGTTGCAGGAGTTCGCCGGTGCCGTGGTGGTCGTGTCCCACGACCGTCACCTGCTCAAGAGCACCACCAACGACTTCCTGCTGGTGGCCGATGGCAAGGTCGACACCTTCGATGGCGACCTGGACGACTACAGCCGCTGGCTGATCGACTACCGCCAGCGCACCGCCCCGGTCAGCAACACGCCGGTCAACCCGGACAAGACCGACAAGAAGGCCCAGCGCCAGGCCGCCGCCGCCCTGCGTCAGCAACTGGCACCGCACAAGAAGGCCGCCGACAAGCTGGAGAACGAACTGGGCCAGGTGCACGCGCAACTGGCCGAGATCGAGACCGCGCTGGGCGACAGCGGCCTTTACGACGCCGCCCGCAAGGATGAGCTGCGCGACCTGTTGGCCCGCCAGACCAAGCTCAAGCAGCGCGAAGGCGAGCTTGAAGAGGCCTGGATGGAGGCGCTGGAAACGCTGGAAAGCATGCAGGCCGAGCTGGAGGCGCTGTCCTGATGGAGGAGCTGCGCTCGCTGTTGCCGGGGCAATGGATGGATGCGTTCTGGCTGGGCTTGCAGATCCTGCTGATCCTGGCGCTGGCCTTCGTGCTGCAGCGCGTTGTCGCCCGCACCTTGAGCCGTCTTGGCCAGCGCTACCCGCTGCCGCCGGAGCTGCTGGTGCCGGTGCGCGGCGGTTTACGCTGGCTGATCATGGGCAGTGCGCTGCTGTTCGTGCTGGAGCGCATGGGGGTGTCGGCTACGGTGTTGTGGACGGCGCTGTCGGGCTTCGTCGCGGTGGCGGCGGTGGCGTTCTTCGCGATCTGGAGCGTGCTGTCGAACCTGCTGTGCGCGGTGCTGATCTTCACCGTCGGGCCGTTTCGCATTGGCGACGTGGTCGAGCTGGTCGATACCCTCGACAAGCCGGGGGTGAAGGGACGGGTGATCGCCATCAACCTGCTGTACACCACGCTGATGGAAACGCCGGAGGCGGGTGGGGCGCTGGTGCAGGTACCCAACAGTCAGTTCTTCCAGAAGTCGGTGCGGCGCTGGCGGGGGACTGAGGTGCAGGGCGCCAACAACGGTACATCGGCCGAGACTGATTGAACCTCTGCCGACCCTGTCGCGGGGCCGGCCAAGGCACAGAAAAAACCAAGGCCTCGCCACAAATTCCACTGGTTATTTTTTCACCAAAACCTTAGCTTAACGTTTTGCAACATTCGTTCGAGCGAGGTGTGTGATGTCGATGGAAACCTGGTTGGCCTTCTTTGCCGCGTGCTGGGTCATCAGCCTGTCGCCGGGGGCCGGGGCCATCGCCTCGATGTCCAGCGGCCTGCAATACGGTTTCTGGCGTGGCTACTGGAACGCCCTGGGCCTGCAACTGGGCCTGATCGTGCAGATCGCCATCATCGCCGCCGGTGTCGGCGCGATCCTCGCCGCATCGGCTACTGCCTTCCAGATCATCAAGTGGTTCGGTGTCGCCTACCTCGTGTACCTGGCGTACCGGCAATGGCGTGCGCTGCCGATGGACATGAGCGAAGAGTCTGCCGTGCGCCCTATCGGCAAGCCATTGAGCCTGGTGTTCCGGGGCTTTCTGGTCAACGTCAGCAACCCCAAGGCGCTGGTGTTCATGCTCGCGGTGTTGCCGCAGTTCATCGACCCGCACCAGCCACTGCTGGCGCAATACCTGGCGATCACCGCGACCATGATCAGCGTCGACATGCTGGTGATGGCAGGTTACACCGGCTTGGCCTCGCGGGTGCTGCGCCTGTTGCGCACGCCGAAACAGCAGAAGCGCCTGAACCGTACCTTCGCGGGGCTGTTCATCGGTGCGGCGACCTTCCTCGCCACCTTGCGTCGCGCGCCGATCTGATCGTCCGGTCATGCCATGAAGGGGCCCACAGCGGCCCCTTTTTTCATGGTGCAGCGCATTCGATCGAGTCAGGGTGGGGTCTACGCTGTCTAGTGGTAGGCAATTCAAACCAGGCCAAGCCGGAGGCATGCACCATGGACGCACCGATTCATCCGTTCTCTGAAATCTTCAAGCAACTGGGCCTTGATGACGACCCGGTCGAGATCGACCGTTTCATCACTACCCACTCGCCGCTGGACGATGGCGTGAAACTGGTGGATGCGCCGTTCTGGAACGATTCCCAGCGCGCGTTCCTCACGGAAAACTACATCGCCGATTCCGATTGGATAGTCATGATTGATCAACTGAACGAGGCGCTGCACCCACGCAAGCAATAAAGCGCCGAGCGGCACCTGATGGTTGATTTCAGCGTTGCTATGCTCAGGAAAACAAAAAGGGGATAGCGCGATGAAAGATCCCTACGCACCAGGCTTCTGGTGCACCGTGATGATCCTGGGCACCCTGACGGCTGGCTACTTCTACGGTATCCGGCACACCCATCAGATGAACCAGGCGGTGCAGTTTCTGTATGCCGCCGCTGCGGTCACCGCGGCGGTGGCCCTCTGCGGCCTGGCGTGGATCGCCTGGCAGCAGTTGCACCTGAACAAGCGTGAAGTGGCCCAGGGCCGAACGCTGGTGGCCATCTGGAACACCAAGGTCGCCCTGCGTCGGGTCGAAACGGTGTTCGACCGCTATTTCTGGGGCAGCTACTGGCATTCCGGACGCACCTTCGAGGAGGTCATGGGCGAGCTCAAGGGCACGCCGCTGGATCAGTGCCTTGATGCGCTCAAGCGCCAATGTCGAGCGCTGGACCGGGAGGTGCACGATCACCATCACCACTGGCTGGCCAATGCCCGTGACCTGTCGAGTGTGGCCACGGCCATGGCGCGCGAGCGGTATCAGCTCGACCTGTGCGACCCGCAGGGGCGTGACGGTGGTAATACCGCGGTGCTCAATCGTGACCTGGAGGTGTTGGTGTACACCTGGTCGGCGCGTCTGCGCAGCTTCGACCATCAGCTGGACGAGCTGGAGCGCGCCTACCACTGAACCGGCGGCTCATTCGCCGCGGATGTACTGTTCCAGTTGCAGGATCAGGTTGGCCTGTTCGGCAATGGTTTCCTTGACCAGGTCGCCGATCGACAGCAGGCCCAGCAGTTGGCCATTGTCGACCACCGGCAGGTGGCGCAGGTGACGGTTGGTCATCAGGTTCATGCAGTACTCGAGGTTCTGCTTGGGATCGACGGTGACCACCGGCGAACTCATGATCTCGCGTACGGGCGTGGCTGCCGACGAGCGGCCCTTGAGCACCAGCTTGCGCGCATAGTCGCGTTCGCTGACGATGCCCACCACTTGTTTGTTCTCCACCACGGGCAGCGCGCCGATGTTCTTTTCTGCCAGCAGCTTCAGCGCCTCGAGCACCGAGTCGTCAGGCCCTATGGTGTAGACGGTCTGGTGCTGGGACTTGGTCTTGAGAATCTGTTCGACGTTCTTCATGGGGGCCTCGTGGGTGGAAAAAGCGCTGTCCTGGATTAATAAAAGCATCCGGGACCGCGCTCTGCACGGCAATGCAGGAAACGGCATCGAGGCGATTGAAAAACGTCATTGGTCGCAGCGCACGAGGGCCGACGGGCGGCCCTCGCCGGGAGTCGCTCAGAGCTTGGGCATCTGCCCGATCCGCGCGACCATTTCGCTGATCACCTGCAGGTCGAGCATGAACTGCTCCACGGTCTTGAACTCGTTGTCGTTGTGGCCGGTGTACTTTACGCCGGGCATCGACAGGCCGAACTGTACGCCGTTGGGCAAGTCGTGCACCGAGGTGGCGCCAGCAGAGGTGCCGAACTCATGGGGCAGGCCGAGGTTCTCGGTGGCCACATCCAGCAGCGCCTTGACCCACTCGCCTTCGGGGTTGCGGTACATCGGCTCGTCCAGGGTGTACTCGAAGGCCACCGAGGTGTGGCTGGTACGCGCCCAATCACCGAGCTTGTCAGCCAACTCGTCCTTGATCGTGTCGATCGGCTTGCCTTTGGGGATGCGCAGGTTCACCGCCAGCTTCAGGGCTTTCTGGTCCAGGCCGACGTAGGTCAGCGAGGCGGTCAGCGGCCCCATGAAATCGTCCTTGAAACCGACCCCCAGTTTGGTGCCCAGGTAGTCCAGCCCCCAGTTGTCGGCGGCGTAGCGTGCGGCATCGGTGATGTGGTTGTGCTTGAGCGGCACGCGATCGCCCAGGCCGTTGAGGAAGTCGAGCATGCGTGCCACCGGGTTGACCCCTGACTGTGGCGAGGAGGAGTGCGCGGAGACGCCGGTCACGGTCAGGATCACCTGCTTGCCGGAGACCACGGTGTCGATCTTGAAGTCCTTGCCGTTGGCCTTGCGGTACTCGTTGCCAGCCTTTTTCAGACGCCGGGCCAGATCGGCCGGATGGTCACCGATCAGCGTCGCCACCGAGGTGGTGGGGATCTGGTTGGTGGCCAGGCCGCCAGTGAGGTTGATCACCTCGGCGCCCTTGCCTTCACCCGCGCGCTTGCTGAAGCTGGCCATGACGGTGCCATAGCCCTTCTCGGCGATCACCACCGGGTAGCCGCCATCCAGCGCCAGGTTGTAGTCCGGTGTGGCGTTGCGGGCGAAGTAGTAGGGAATGGCGTCGCCGGAGGTTTCTTCGGTGGTATCCACCAACAGCTTGAACTGACGCGCCAGTGGCAGCTTCTCGTCCTTGGCGACCTTCAGTGCGTAGAGCGCGACGACGATGCCGTTCTTGTCATCCTCGGTGCCACGGCCGTACATGCGATCACCCACCAGGGTGACCTTGAACGGATCGAGGCGCGTGCCGTCTTCCAGCTTCCAGTTGTCCGGATTGACCGGCACCACGTCGGCGTGAGCATGGATGCCAATCACTTCTTTGCCTTCGCCGAGGGTGATCTCGTAGACGCGGTTGTCGATGTTGCGGAACTCAAGGCCGAAGCTTTCGGCCAGTGCCTTGATCTTGTCGGCGATCTTGTGGAATTCAGGGTTCTCGTGCTGTGGCAGGCCCTCGACCTGGAAGGTCGGGATCTCTACCAGCTCGCGCAGGGTCTCGGTGGCGGCCTTGCCGTACTTGATGCGGGTGTACAGGCCCAGCAGGCGGTTGATTTCGTTCTGCTGCTCGGCGGCGAGCGGTTTGCCTGCCAGATAGGCCTTGAGGGTTTCGTCGAGCTTGTCGGCCTTGGCCAGGTCGCTGTTGGCCAGCTTGCCGATGAATTGCTTGAAGTCGGCCGGGTCGCTGCCGTCGTAGGCCTTGAGGATGGCGGCGGACTGTTGCGGGCTGAGGTTGGCGTGGGCTGGGATGGTGAACAGCGCAAGGCTGGCGAGCATCACGGAGACGGCAGAAAGCTTGGGCAAGGGCATGGGTAAGCGCATTCCTTCGCGAAGGGTTTAAAAGGGATGTCCATTGGTAGGAAACATGCCCACGCTAACACCAATGGGCGGTGTCGGGGGAGTGGCGGGAACGCGACGTGGCGCACAAACGAAAAAGCCCCGGGAGATTTCCCGGGGCTTTCGGAGATGGCGCACTCGGCGGGATTCGAACCCACGACCCCTGCCTTCGGAGGGCAGTACTCTATCCAGCTGAGCTACGAGTGCAACGCGGCGCAATGATACCCATCTGCGCCGGTGGCGTCCATCGCCTTGATCCGTGGGTGTTTTTCCCGGGGGACCGGCGCTGCCTGCTTCGCGGGCAAACCCGCGAAGAGGTCACCAGAGTACTGGATGGCTCAATGCACGCTGTTGCGCGCTATCTCCAGATCATTCATCAACCCCTTGGCCAGGGCGCTGAGGTAGTGCAGTGCCGTTACTGCGGCAGGGCGCGCGTCTTCCTGGTCGCTCAGGTCACGGATGCAGCCGAGCACGACCGAGACTTCCTCCAGCACCCGCTCCAGCGGTACGCCGGGCTGCACCCTGAACATGTCCAGGAATGTGGCGATGCCGGCAGTGGTGTAGTGATTCGATTGATCGTCCATGGACATTCCCTCAGATCCGGTTCAAGGCATGTTCAACCAGTGCCCGCGCGGTTTCGGCGCTTTGGGCAGCGTTGGCCAGCATGTTCAGGCCGGGCGCTCCGGCGCAGGCGCGGCAATGCTCGTCGATGGTTTCGGCAACGCCGAGCAGCAGTGCGCTGGCGTGGACCAGGGCGTCGGGGGCGATCATGTCGGTTTGGATGGAGAAGGCGGGATTGGTGATGAGGGTGAGGCGGGGTGGGTCGGGGACGCGTTTTTTCATGGCTACAGCTCCGTCTTGTTAGAGCTGCCGCAGATCCGTGGCTAAACGAATAGGTGGCAGCTGTACGCGGGTTAGCCAACCGGGAAGACGGCACCCGGCGCACCCGAAGGTGCCCCACGCACAGCCGCCATGAAGCACCAGAGCAATGCTCTGGAATAGTGGAGGCGAGGTGCGACCGTCTTTGATCCGAGTGGCTAAACCCGATCGTTGATTTGGCAACGACCGGGCGAGCCTAGAGGGCGCCGCACGCCTCTCGCAATGGCTTGAGTGCGGCAAAAGTGTCTTTGGGAAATGGACTACGCGCAATGGGGAAAATCTGATGTAGGACTTGCCCAGGGCCAGGCTTCATTGTCGAAAAATGCAAAAGAAAGCTCGAAATTCCTTCTCGGATGACCGATTATCGCAGTACTACTCAGCCTCGTACGCAGCGATTAAGTTCGCTGGCCGTTGAGGTGAAAAAACCGGCCTCGAGCCGGTTTTTTCGTTTCTGGGGTGGAAATTTTCGTGAGTCTTTCCAGCACATCACGATCCAAACTATCCATATGCCATATCGATATTTCCCCAACCCCGCTTATACCCCTATCCTCTGGTCACAACTTGTTATAACAAGTCAGCCGACTAGCGAAGAGACCCATGGCCGAACTGCTCCCCCTGTCCCCGGTACCGCTCTACACCCAGCTCAAGGAACTGCTGCGCGAGCGCATCCTCGATGGCACCTACCCGCCGCACAGCCGCATGCCGTCGGAAAGCGAGCTGGGCAAGGCGTTCGGGGTCAGTCGTATCACCGTGCGCCAGGCGCTGGGTGATCTGCAGAAAGAGGGGCTGATCTTCAAGATCCATGGCAAGGGCACCTTCGTCGCCAAGCCCAAGGCGTTCCAGAACGTCAGCACCCTGCAGGGCCTGGCCGAGTCGATGACGCAGATGGGCTACGAAGTGCTCAACCGACTGCGCAGCTTTCGCCATGTGCCGGCCACTGCGCTGGTGGCGGCGCGCTTGCAGGTCGAGGAGGGCAGCCTAGTGACCGAGATTCGCCGGGTGCGGCTGATCAACCGCGAGCCGATCTCGCTGGAGCTGACCTGGCTGCCCAAGCATGTCGGCGAGAAGCTGGAAAAGGCCGACCTGGTCACCCGCGACATCTTCCTGCTGCTGGAAAACGACTGTGGAATCGCCCTGGGCCATGCCGACCTTGCCATCGACGCGGTACTCGCCGACAGCGACCTGACCCAGGCGCTGGAAGTGGAAGAGGGCTCGCCGATCATGCGCATCGAGCGCCTGACCCACGCCGCCGACGGCACGCCGCTGGACTTCGAACACCTCTATTACCGCGGCGATGCCTTCCAGTACCGCCTGCGCATCGACCGCCAGAAAGGGGGCAAGGCATGAGCATCCAGACCCAGGACTACGACATCATCGTCATCGGCGGCGGCACCGCCGGGCCGATGGCGGCGATCAAGGCCAAAGAGCACGACAAGCGCTTGCGCGTGCTGTTGCTCGACAAGGCCAACGTCAAGCGCAGTGGCGCCATCAGCATGGGCATGGATGGCCTGAACAACGCGATCATCCCCGGACACGCCACCCCTGAGCAGTACACCAAGGAAATCACCGTCGCCAACGATGGCATCGTCAACCAGGCCACGGTGCACGCCTACGCCACCAAGAGCTTCGAGACCATCGAGCAGCTCGACCGCTGGGGCGTGAAGTTCGAGAAGGACGAGACCGGCGACTACGCGGTGAAGAAGGTCCACCACATGGGCGCCTACGTGCTGCCGATGCCCGAGGGCCACGACATCAAGAAGGTGCTGTACCGCCAGCTCAAGCGCGCCCGCGTGGAGATCAGCAACCGCATGGTCTGCACCCGCGTGCTGCTTGACGCTGAAGGTGCTGCGGCCGGGGTGCTGGGCTTCGATTGCCGCAGCGGTGAATTCCGCGTGGTCCGCGCCAAGGCGGTGATCCTTGCCTGCGGTGCGGCGGGGCGCCTCGGGCTGCCCTCGTCGGGGTACCTGATGGGCACCTACGAGAACCCGACCAACGCCGGCGACGGCTATGCCATGGCCTATCACGCCGGTGCAGAGCTGGCGAATCTCGAGTGCTTCCAGATCAACCCGCTGATCAAGGACTACAACGGCCCGGCCTGCGCCTACGTCACCGGCCCCCTGGGCGGCTACACCGCCAACAGCAAGGGCGAGCGCTTCATCGAGTGCGACTACTGGAGCGGGCAGATGATGTGGGAGTTCCACCAGGAGCTCGAAGGTGGTAACGGCCCGGTGTTCCTCAAGCTCGATCACCTGGCCGAGGAAACCATCCAGAACATCGAAGAGATCCTGCACAGCAACGAGCGCCCCAGCCGTGGCCAGTTCCACGCCGGGCGCGGCACCGACTATCGCCAGCACATGGTGGAGATGCACATCTCCGAAATCGGTTTCTGCTCCGGGCATTCGGCCTCGGGGGTATGGGTCAACGAGAAGGCCGAGACCAGCGTCAAGGGCCTGTATGCCGCCGGTGACATGGCAGCGGTGCCGCACAACTACATGCTCGGTGCCTTCACCTACGGCTGGTTCGCCGGGATCAATGCCGCGCGTTACGTCGCCGGGCGCGAGCTGGCCGAGGTCGATGTGGCCCAGGTCGAGCGCGAGCAGGCGCGGGTGTTCGCGCCGCTGCAGCGCGAGCACGGCCTGCCGCCGGCGCAGGTCGAGTACAAGCTGCGGCGCATGGTCAACGACTACCTGCAGCCGCCGAAAGTGACCAAGAAAATGGAGATCGGCCTGACCCGTTTCGCCGAGATCGAGCGCGACCTCGAGCAGATGAAGGCCAGCAACCCCCATGAACTGATGCGAGCCATGGAAGTGAGCGTGATCCGCGACTGCGCCGAGATGGCGGCGCGGGCCTCGTTGTTCCGCCAGGAGAGCCGCTGGGGGCTGTACCACCACCGGGTCGATTTCCCCGAGCGCAACGATGCCGAGTGGTTCTGCCACTGCCATCTGAAGAAGGGTGAGGACGGCGAGATGACCAGCTTCAAGAAGCCGGTGGAGCCGTACCTGATTGCCCTGGATGCCGAGGAGCAGAGTGCCTACGACCGACTGCGGGTGAAGGCCGACGCGGCCTGAGCAACGCCGCGACCTGTTGGAACCACATTCACTCTGTGGGAGCGGGTTTACCCGCGAAGACAACACCGCGGTGCATGGCCAGGGCTTTGCCCTGGTTCGCGGGTAAACCCGCTCCCACAGGGGCGCGCGCACCCTTATAGAAACGAGGGCCAAAGGCCCCGAGGACCCCGTGAAATGGCCTACCAACCCCAGGAAATCTTCTTTCGCAGCAGCGCCCCGGTCACCATCGACGAAGACAAGTGCATCGCCGAAAAAGGCTGCACCGTCTGCGTCGAGGTGTGCCCGATGGACCTCTTGGCCATCAACCCAGCCACGCAGAAGGCCTACATGGCCTTCGACGAGTGCTGGTACTGCATGCCCTGCGAAAAAGACTGCCCGACCGGCGCCGTGAAGGTGGATATCCCCTACCTGCTGCGCTGAAAACACCCCCGCCATCCGGCGAACCACCGGACGCCCCTTTGCAATGCCCCTCGTTTCCCACCACCCAAGCCTGGTGGCGGAGACGATTCCAATACCTAGACGATTCGAGGGGAAACACCCATGCGCCTTGCAGCAACCGTGGCCGGCCTCGCGCTGGCGATCACTGGCCTGAACGCCAGCGCCGAAACCATCCGTGTGGCCATCGGCACCCAGGACACCACCATCAACTGCGCCACTGGCGGCCTGCTGATCCGTGAGCTGGGCCTGTTGGAGAAGTACCTGCCCCACGACGGCAAGTACAAGGACGCGTCCTACCAGGTGGAGTGGAAGAACTTCACCAGCGGCGCGCCGCTGACCAACGAAATGGTCGCCGGCAAGCTCGACTTCGGCGCCATGGCCGACTTCCCCGGCTCGTTCAACGGTGTCGCCCACCTCGATGCCGGCAAGCGCAGCCTGTTCATCAGCGTGCTGTCGGGCAGCGTGCATGGCAGCGGCAACGGCATCGTGGTGCCCGCCGCCTCCAGCGTGCAGTCGCTGGCCGAACTCAAGGGCCAGACCATCTCCGTGCCATTCGCCTCCACCGCCCACGGCATGCTGCTGCGCGCCATCGCCGCCCAGGGTTGGGACCCGCAGAAGGATGTGCGGATCATCGCCCAGGCCCCGGAAATTGCAGGTTCTGCCCTGCGCAGCAACCGCATCGAGGCCCACGCCGATTTCGTGCCCTTCGCCGAGCTGTTCCCCAACCGTGGCTTCGCTCGCAAGATCTACGACGGCTCCCAGGCCAACGCGCCGACCTTCCACGGCGCACTGGTCGATGCGGACTATGCGAAGAAATACCCGGAGGTGGTCACCGCCTACCTGCGCGCCAGCCTTGAAGCCGATCGCCTGATCGCGGCCGAACCTGAAAAGTACAGCGAGCTGATCGAGAAGGTCACCGGCATCGAGGCCGAGGTCAATTACCTGTTCCACGGCCCCCTCGGCCTGCAGACCCGCGATCTGACCTGGAAGCCCGAGTATCGCCAGGCCGTCAACACCTCGATCGACACCCTCAAGCTGCTGAAAAAGACCGATCGCGGCCTGGACACCGACCGCTTCATCGACGACCAGTACATCCGCGCAGCCTTCAAGCAGGCTGGCCTGGACTACGACAAGGCACTCAAGAACTACGCCCCATCGCCGCTGAATGCCAATGACGCCTTGACCGGCAAGCCGATCACCGACTTCAGCCGCCTGGCGCAGATCTGGGTGCGCGGCGAAGACAAGGTCCGTCATTACGCCTCGCCGGAAGCCGCCCTTAGCGCCCTCGCCCAGCTCGAGCAGGAGGGCAAGGATATCCGCGCGATCTACGCCCAGGCCGCCGACAGCGGCATCAAGCTGCTGGCCAACCAGGCGTGGTTCGTGCGCAACGCCAAGGGCGAGCTGTCAGCCTTCCTGCTCAAGGACCAGGCTGAGCAGTACGCCAAGGCCCACGGCGGCGAAGCGCTGGACTTCGGCGACGCCAACCGCAAGCTCATCGCTCAGCGCTGAGTGAATGGAGCCGGGAGAATCCACATGAGCCGTTCCCTCGCGCGCTGGCCGTTGCGCCTGGCTTCGTTGCTGGCCTGCCTGCTGTTCTGGCAGGTGGCGGCCAGCCACAAGCTGAACTTCGGCCTGTTCACCTTTACCTACGTGCCGACGCCGGGCGCGGTGCTCGATGCGGCCTGGCAGCTGCTGGCCTCCAATGCGCTGCTGGCGCACCTGGGCAGCAGCCTGTCGCGGGTATTCGCCGGCTATCTGGCTGCAGCAGTGCTGGGGGTGGTGTTGGGGCTGTTGATCGGTCGCTCGAAATGGGCCGAAGACACCCTGCTACCGCCGCTGGAAGTGCTGCGGCCGATCCCGGCGGTGGCGTGGATTCCCCTGGCGATCCTGATGTTTCCGTCCTCGGAGCTGTCGATGGTGTTCATCACCTTCACCGGCGCGTTGTTCCCGATCCTGCTCAACACCGTGCATGGCGTCGAGGCGGTCGACCCACGGCTGGTCGCCTCGGCGCGCAGCCTGGGGGCAGGGCGCTGGGCGATCCTGCGGGAAGTGGTGCTGCCTGGTGCATTGCCAAGCATCGTCACGGGCCTGGCCATCGGCATGGGCACCTCGTGGTTCTGCCTGGTGACCGCCGAGATGATCTCCGGGCAGTTCGGCATTGGCTACTACACCTGGGAGTCCTACACCTTGCAGAACTACCCGGACATCATCGTCGGGATGTTGCTGATCGGCCTGTTGGGCATGGGCAGTAGTGCCCTGGTCAAGCGCCTCGGTGCGCTGGCCACGCCCTGGTACCGCGCGCGGAGGAGTTCGTGATGGGCCGTTATCAACAGGCGCCAACGCCGGGGCGTATCGAGGCGCAGGGCGTGTCGATACGTCTGGGGCAGGGCCGCGAGGCGTTCGAGGCCGTGCAGGCGCTGGACTTTGCCATCGCCCCGGGCGAATTCGTGTGCATCCTTGGCCCCTCCGGGTGTGGCAAGTCCACCCTGCTCGGTGCCCTGGCCGGCCACCTGATGCCGGCCGGCGGCCGGTTGCACGTCGATGGCCAGCCCATCGACGGCCCGTCGCCCGAGCGCGGCATGGTGTTCCAGCACCATACCCTGCTGCCCTGGCGCAGCGTGCTCGACAACGTCGCTTTCGGCCTGAAGATGCAGGGGGTGGCCAAGCCCGAACGCCAGCGCCGCGCCCATGAAATGCTTCAACTCGTGGGGCTTGCCGACTTCGCCGAGCGTTGGCCCAGCCAGTTGTCTGGCGGCATGCAGCAACGGGCCGAGATTGCCCGGGTGCTGATCAACCATCCGCGCCTGCTGTTGATGGACGAGCCCTTCGGTGCCCTCGACGCACAGACCCGCTCGCGCATGCAGGAGTTGCTGCTGGATATCTGGACGCGCATCCGCACCACCGTGGTGTTCGTCACCCACGATATCGACGAAGCGCTGTTCCTGGCCGACCGCATCCTGGTGATGAGCCCGCGCCCCGGGCGCTTCATCGAAGACCTGCGGCTGGACTTCGCCCGCCCGCGTCGCGCGAGCCTGCTGACCAGCCCGGCGTTCACCCACCTCAAGCGTCACTGCCTGGCGCTGCTGCGCCATGAAGAAGGCCGCGAACTGCCGCGCCTGACACCGTTGGGCCTGCCCGACACCGACCCTCCTGCGTTACGGATCGCCCTATGACTGATCGAATCACCGACAACCCCGACATCCTCGACCTGCTGCCACGCCTGGGCGATGGCGACGCAGGCGTACGGCGCATCGCGCTGATCGAGCTGGCCGATCTCGAAGACCCCGAAAGCCTGCCTTGGCTGACCGATGCGCTGTTGGTCGACACCCACGCCGAAGTGCGCGCCGAGGCCGCGCGCCTGCTGGAGGCCTGGGAGGAACCCGAAGTGGTGCAGGCCCTGTGTGCGGCGTTGGCCGATGCCGCCGAACCCGTGCGCCTGGCGGCGGCGCAGAGCCTGAGTGAGCTTAAGAGCTTGGAGGCAGGGCTGTTGATCTTGCCGTGGGTCAATCACGCCGAGCCTTTCGTGCGTGCCAGTGCCCTGCGCGCCCTGCGCGAGTTGCGCCTGGAAGAAGCCGCCGCACCTGCGCTGCTGGCGCTGGGCGATGGCGAGGCAGCGGTGCGCCGTGAGGCGGTGGGGATTCTTGGCTGGCTCAAGCATGAGCCGGCATTGCCGGCTTTGGCGCGGCTGGCTGGTGAAGAGGTGGATACCGACGTGCGCCGCGCGGCCATTGGCGCACTGGGCCTGGCCCGCGACGGCAGTGTATTGCCGGCGTTGATTGCCGCGCTGGGCGACCCCGCCTGGCAGGTGCGCGAAGAAGCCGCCACGACCTTGGGCAAGGTGGGCGAGGCGCAGGCAGGCAATGCACTGATTGCCGCGTTGAATGACAGCTATTGGCAAGTGCGTCTGCGGGCCGCCCGGGCGCTTGGCCGCCTGCGCCACCGCCCAGCGCTGGACGGCTTGGCCGTGCTGCTCGGCCATGGCATCGCCAACCTGCGCAAGGAGGCAGCCCTGGCCCTGGGCGAGCTGGGCGATGCGCGGGCTTTGGCGGTGCTGCGGGGGGCCGAAGACGACAGCGACCCCGAAGTGCGCAAGGCAATACGTATCGCCCTGGCGCAGTTGCAGGGTGTGGCGTGATGGATGTGCCCAGTGGCGTGTCGAACCAGCGCAGCGAGGGCGAGCTGGCGCTGCAGTGGGGCGAGGTGCGCCAGGTGATCAGCCATGCTCGCCTGCGCGGTGCTTGCCCTTGCTCGCAGTGCCGTGCGGCCAGGTTGCGTGGCGGGATCAGCCTGGTGGCGGAAGATGTGCGGATAGAGCGCATCGAGCTGCAGGGATATGGCCTGCAACTGATGTTCAGCGATGGGCATGATCGAGGGATCTATCCCTGGGCGTATTTGCGCGAGCTGCAGTGACCTGGCAGGCTGCGTCGCGGGCAAGCCCGCTCCCACAGAAGTTGCATGCGAACCCAAGCCTCCAAGAGCAGGCTTACCCGCGAAGCACTCACAGCGCAATCAGTTCCGGCCGCAATCCTTCCACCCGGCTCGGCGCAGGCCTCAGGTGGTCACCCGCCCCGGTGATCTGCTGCAGCACCTTTTCGCGCAGGCCGTGCAAGGCCACGCCCGTGCGCAAGCGCGGATGCGGCAGCTCGATCTCGACCACCGCCTTGATCCGCCCTGGCCGTGGCTCCAGCACCACCACTCGGTCGGCCAGATACGTGGCTTCTTCGGCATCATGGGTGACCAGCAAGATGGTCACCCCCGACCGTTCGCGAATCGCCAGCAATTCGTCCTGCAACTGCTGCCGGGTCAAGGCATCCAGTGCGCCGAAGGGCTCGTCCAGCAGCAGGATGCGCGGGCTTGCCACCAGCCCGCGGGCGATCGCCACGCGCTGTGCCATGCCTCCGGAAAGCTGGTGCGGATAGGCCGACTCGAACCCCGTCAGCCCCACCAGTTGCACGAACTCATGCACCTTGCGCGCTCGCTCGCCCTGGGTGAGCGGGTCGTTGACCAGGCCCAGGGCGATGTTCTGCTCGACCGTCAGCCAAGGGAACAGGCGATGCTCCTGGAACACGATGCCGCGTTCACCACCGATGCCGGTCACCGGCTGGCCGTCGATACGGATGCTGCCGTTGAAGTCGTTGTCCAGCCCCACCAGCAGGCGCAACAGGGTGGACTTGCCGCAGCCCGAGGCGCCCACGATGGCGATGAATTCACCTTCGTTGATCGACAGGTCGAAGCCGCGAATGGCCTCGAACGGTTGGCCGTCGACGCTGAAGGTCTTACCGACGTTTTCGAAGCTGACCAGCGGCGGGGTGGCGTCGGGTTGATTGGCGGCGTGCAGGGCCGAGGTGTTGAAGGCGTTCATGCGGTTCTCCAGCGCGTGGCGCGCGATTCGAGGCGTTGTCCGAGGTTGCCGAGCAGGGCACCGACCAGGCCGATCAGCACCATCGCGGCCATCACCTGGTCCATGCGAAACAGCTGTTGAGCGCCCAGCATCAGGCTGGCGATACCGCCGTCCGAAGGCATGAAGTATTCCGCGCCGATGGTGCCCAGCCAGGCGTAGATCAACGACAGGCGCAGGCCGGCGAAAATAGCCGGGGCGGCGCCGGGCAACACCAGCAGGCGCAGGCGATGGGGCAGGTCCAGGCGCAGTGTGCGTGCCGCTTCCCCAAGCTGCGGCGACAGGCTGGCGATGCCACGCTGGGTGGCGATCAGCAACGGGAAGAACGCTGCCAGCCCGACGAACACCAGCTTCGACCCTTCACCCAGGCCGAACCAGGCGGTCAGCAGCGGCACCCAGGCGAACAGCGCGACCTGGCGCAGCGCCGACAGGCTTGGCCCGAACAGGCGCTCGCCGGTGCGCGACAATCCCAGCACCAGGCCCACGGCAAAGCCTGCGCCACCGCCGAGCAGCAGGCCGAGCAGGGTGCGCTGCAGGCTGCGCGCCATGGCGTCGGGGAGCGAGCCATCGAACAGGCCGCCAATCAGGCTGCGCAGCACCTCGAGCGGTGAGGTGAGGATATTGCCGTCGACCCAACCGAAACTGTTGCAGGCCTGCCACAACGCCAGCAACGCCAGCGGCAGCAGCCATCCCTGCCAGGCGCGCGAGGTATCACGCTGGCGTTGTTCGCCGGTCGCCGACTGCGGCCAGTACAGCAGCCGGCGCTCCAGGCGCGAGAAGCCGTGTTCCATGCCGGCCCCGACCACACCGATCAGCAGGATGCAGAGAAACACCAGGTCGAGCATGAACAACTGCCGGCCCCAGACCATCAGGTATCCGATGCCTTCGCTGGAGGCCAGCAGTTCCACTGCCAGCAAAGAGGTCCAGCCGGTTGCCAGGCCCAGGCGCACGCCGGCCAGGAACGCGGGCAGGGCGGCGGGCAGCAGCAGGCGCAGGAACAACAGGTGTGGCGGCAGGCGCAGCACGGCGGCGGCCTCGCGCAGCCGGGGCTGGGCGTCGCGTATACCGATCAGTGTGTGCAGGGTGACCGGTACCACCACGGCCTTGACCAGCACCACCAGCTTGAGCCATTCGCCGATGCCGAAGAACAGCATGAACAGCGGGATCCAGGCCAGTGTCGGGATCTGCGCGAGGGCGATGAAGGTTGGTAGCACCAGGGTTTGGGCGCGGCGAGAGCTGCCCAGCCAGGTGCCGAGCAACAGGCCGCTGACGATCCCGGCGAGCAGACCCCAGAGCAGGCGCTGCAGGCTTATCCACAGGTGGCCCCAGAGCTCGCCCGAGCCGTACTCCAGGGCCGTCTGCCAGACCAATGACGGAGCCGGCAGGATCTGCTCGCTCATCCAGTGCCGCTGGCTGGCCACCCACCACAAAAGCGCCACGGCGACCGGGATCACCCAGGGGATCGCCTTGTCTGCCCAGCCGCGCCTCGCGAAGGATACCCGCCAACCGCCCTGGCTCAACGCTGTCGTGCTCTCGCTCATCGATCCCTCTCTTGAAGCGTTTCAAGCTTATGCGCTAAAGGAATAAAAAATATTCAATGCCAATATCAAAGAAATAAGAGCATGCATCCTGTGCATCGGGAAGCCCCCGGACATTGCGTTTTGCTCATATTTGCGATGCGTCCTGCGCAAGCCGGGCGCAGAGCCGCGTCTTTGCTCATTTATAGCTTTCGGTTACTTGAGCATGAGTTTTCGGTCTTTGCCGGTTCTAAGCGGGGCGGCCTAGCGTTTGGCCAACGCGCCGGTCATCGCCGGCGGCAGCCTGCCAAGGAGCCATGCCATGAAAACCCCGTTCCGCCACCTATTGCTCGCCGCGCTGTGCAGCGTCCTGCCGCTGGCCGCTCAGGCCGCTGACAGCGCCAAGCCCGAGGTCATCCGTATCGCCGTGCCTGACCTGAGCGCTGGCAGCAAACCCAGCGCCGGGGGCGTGGTCGATGTGCTGCGTGATCAGCAATTGCTGGAAAAAGCCTTCGCCCAGGATGGCATCCGCATCGACTGGCGCTTCTTCAAGGGTGCCGGGCCCGCAGTCAACGAAGCTCTGGCCAACGGCCAGGCAGACTTCGCCTACCTGGGCGACCTGGCCGCGATCATCGGCAAGTCCAGCGGCCTGGACACCCATGTGCTGGCGGCCGGGGTGCGTGGGGTGAAGAGCTACCTGGGGGTGGTGCCGGGCTCCGGCATCCGCAGCCTGGCGGATCTGAAGGGCAAGCGCGTGGCGGTGTTCCGTGGCACCGCCAACCAGCTGTCGTTTGCCAGCGCCCTGGCCAGCCAGGGCCTCTCGGAGCGCGACCTGAAAGTCATCAACCTGGACTTCAACGCGTCCAACGCGGCGCTCGCCGCCAAGCAGATCGACGCCACCTGGGGCCTGTCGAACCTGCTGTCGCTGCGTGACCGCGGGCTGGTCGAGCTGCCGGTCAACTCGCGCGACCTCAAAGGCGCTGGCAGTACCCAGTCGGTACTCGTAGGCACGGGCGAGTTCATCCGCAAGCACCCGGACCTGGTCCAGCGCCTGGTCAGCACCCAGCAGCAGGCGGTGAACTGGCTGCGTGACGAGCGCAACCGCGAGGCGTACCTGGATCTGGTGTCGAGCACCGCCAACTGGCCGCGCAGCGTGCTCAGCGATGACCTGGCCCAGGAAAACCTCGCCCACTACTTCGATCCGCGCCTGGACGGCGAATTCGTCGGCCTGCTGCAGCAGGGCGTCGACCTGGCCGCCAAGGAGCGCCTGATTCGCCGCAGCTTCCAGGTATCCGACTGGATCGATCCTCGTTTCATCGATACCGCCCTGCAACAGGAACAGGCCGTCCAGGCCGCCCGCTGAATCCATCGTAAGGAGCACGACATGAGCAACGCCGCATTGGCCGCCGCGCCACAAGCCCTGGAACTCGATATCCATCCGGTCGCCGGCCGCATCGGTGCCGAGATCCGCAACCTGAAGCTGTCCGCTGACCTGGACACTGCCACCGTCGACGCCCTCCAGGCGGCGCTGGTGCGGTACAAGGTGATCTTCTTCCGTAACCAGACCCACCTCGACGACCAGGGCCAGGAAGCCTTCGCCAAGCGGCTCGGCGAGCCAATCGCTCACCCCACCGTGCCGGTGGTCGATGGCACCCGCTACCTGTTGCAGCTCGACGGTGCCGAGGGCCAGCGCGCCAACTCCTGGCACACCGACGTGACCTTCGTCGACGCCTACCCCAAGGCGTCGATCCTGCGCAGCGTGGTGGCGCCGGCCTCCGGTGGCGACACGGTCTGGGCCAACACCGCGAGCGCCTATCAAGAGCTGCCTGAACCACTGCGCGAGCTGGCCGACAAGCTCTGGGCCGTGCACAGCAACGAGTACGACTATGCCGGCGCCAAGCCGGATGTGGACCCCGAGCGGCTGGAGCGCTATCGCAAGGTGTTCACCTCGACCGTGTACGAGACCGAGCATCCGCTGGTGCGCGTGCACCCGATCAGCGGTGAACGGGTGTTGCAGCTGGGGCACTTCGTCAAGCGCATCAAGGGGTATTCACAGGCGGATTCGAACCACCTGTTCAACTTGCTGCAGGGGCATGTGACGCGTCTGGAGAACACCGTGCGCTGGCGCTGGCAGGCGGGGGACGTGGCGATCTGGGATAACCGCGCGACGCAGCACTATGCGGTGGACGATTACGGTACCCAGCCGCGGATCGTGCGGCGGGTGACCCTGGCCGGTGAGGTGCCGGTGGGGGTGGATGGGCAGTTGAGTCGGACCACACGCAAGGGGTGATCCTGTAGCGGGTGTGTCGGCTTCTTCGCGGGCAAGTCCGCTCCCTGTGGGAGCGCGCTTGCCCGCGAAAAGTCCACGACCGATCCCTAACCTTCCCCATCACAAGCAATCAACTGCCGCACCAACCCCTGCGCCAATGGGGACAACCCATAGCCCACCCGGCTGACGATGCCGTAGCGGGTATGGCAAGCCTCTTCCTGTTCCGCCGTCAGGTCCACCAGCTCCAGCGCCACCAGCCGCTCTTCGTCCTGATAAGGCCGCAAGTTGCCCCGGCAGGCGATGCCGATGGTGTCCGATTGCATCACCACGTTGAGCAGCGCATAGCCATGCTCGCACTCCACGTTGGGCAGGAAGTCCTGGCGGCCGCTCATCTCGCTGAGCACCTTGCGGATGTTCGGCGGGCGCAAGGTGGTGGCCATCGGGTAGTCGAACAGGTCACGCGCGCGCACCTCGTTGCGCTCGGTCAGCGGATGCCCGGCGCGGCAACAGAAGTACCAGCGTTGCGGCGTGAGTTTGTGCACCCGGTAGTCCGGGTCGGCTTCGAACTGACGGGTGTCGGCGACGAAGAACTCGATCTCCTCGGCCATCAGCCTGCGGTTCAACGCCTGCCAGTTATCCACCTGGAAGCAGGTGCGCGCCGCCGGAAACTCGGTCACGAAGCGCGCCACCGCGCGTGGCACCAGCCCACCGGCAGGCGCCGGCCCCGAACCGAAGCGCACCATGCCGGTCGTCGCGCCATTGAACTGGTTGATCTCGTTGACCAGGTTGTGCGCGCCATGCACCAGGCGCCGCGAATGCTCCAGTACCAACTGGCCCTGGCGGGTCGGTGTCAGCTCCTTGCTGGCGCGGTCGACCAGGCGACAGCCGACGTTGTGCTCCAGCGTCTGGATGCTGCGGCTGAAGGCCGATTGCGACAGGTTCACGGCCGCGGCGGCGGCGACGAAGCTGCGGTGCTCGACCAGGGCGATGAAGTGGCGAAGCTGACGGAGATCGATATGCATTTTCTACATGAAAACTTTCGGTGAAATGCAATTGCTGACAAGGGTTGTGAACCTTATAAATGCAGTTACTTATTCCACAAAATATGAAATGCAAATATTTATATCTCTTAAAAGAATATAAGCCCCTCTGACTGCGATTCGGTTCCGTCAACGGAAATGCTCGCCAGGGCCCATGCCTCAAGGAGCATCTGCATGTCGCGAGTTTTCCGTTGGCCGACGCGTGCGTCGCTGTTCACCCTGCAACCCCTGGCCGCTGGTGTGCTGTTGGCGACCGCCGGTCATGTCCTCGCCGAGCCGGCGCCTGCCGACGCTGCGCCCACCGTCGAACAGGACGCCAAGCTTGGCACCGTCACAGTCAATGCCCGGCGCCGCGAGGAAACCTCGCAGAGCGTGCCCACGCCCATCAGCGTGCTGGGCAGCGAAACCCTGGAAACCCAGCGTATCTACCGAGTGCAGGACCTGCAGCAACTGGTGCCCAGCACCAATGTCGCCTACGTCCATGCGCGCCAGTCGAGCATCTCGATCCGCGGCCTGGGCAACAACCCGGCCAGCGATGGCCTCGAAGGCAGCGTCGGGGTGTATCTGGACAACGTCTATCTGGGGCGCCCCGGCATGGCCGTGTTCGACCTGCTCGACGTCGAGCAGCTCGAAGTGCTGCGTGGCCCGCAGGGCACGCTGTTCGGCAAGAACACCACGGCCGGGGTACTCAACATCACCACACGCAAGCCGACCTTCCAGCGCGAGGGCAGCGTGCAATCGTCGTTGGGCGAGGACGGCTACTGGCAAACGCAAGGCAGTTTCTCCGGCCCGATCACCGACACCCTCGCCGGGCGCATCAGCGCTTACCGCACCGAGGACGACGGCTATGTGAAGAACCTCTACAACGGCGACGATCTCAACGGTGGCAAGCGCCAGGGTTTTCGCACCCAGTTGCTGTTCAAGCCCAGCGATACCTTCAACCTGCGCTGGATCGGCGAGTACAACGAAGAGGACTCCAACAACGGCATCCTCAGCCTCTACAGCACCGGCCCGACCATCAACGGCGTCAACCGCTACGAAAGCCTGGCCAGCCAGGCTGGCGCCACCTTGGTGTCGGGCAAGAAGCGCAAGGTCAACTTCGATGCCGACCAGATGGTCAAGGTGTTCCAGGGCGGCACTTCGGTCGAGGCCAACTGGACGCTGCCCAACGACTTCACCCTGACCTCGATCACCGCCTACCGCTGGTGGGATTTCACGCCACGCAACGACGACGGCCTCAACGTGCCCGCCGCCTACAACGCGGGCGTGTCGGTGCGCGACAAGCAGTACTCGCAGGAACTGCGTCTGGCCTCGCCCACCGGCGGCTTCTTCGACTACGTGCTGGGGGCCTACTACTTCAAGCAGGACCTGGACAACAAGTCGTTCACCTATTACGGCCCCCAGGCCGACATCTGGAACGCCACCCCGGCCGGAGCCTTGGCCAACGTCACCACCCTCGGCAACGGCCATATCGATACCGATAGCTACGCGTTGTTCGCCCAGGGCACCTGGCACCTGACCGAGCGCCTGGACTTCACCGCAGGCGTGCGCGGCACCTATGAAGAGAAGAATGCCTGGGTGACCCGCGACGATCCCTTTGGCGGTGCCGCGGTCACCGGTGCAGCCGCGACAGCACGCCAGGGCCGCGTGGGGGCCTACGATTCGGGCGACCTCAGCCAGTACAGTTTCGCGCCGTCGGGGCTGCTGAGCCTGAGTTACCGCTTCAACGACGAGGTGCTTGGCTACGCCAGCCTTTCGCACGGCGAAAAGTCGGGTGGCGTGAACCTGACCGTCGGCGCCGCCCCGCGCCTGGGCACCGACTCGCTGCAGGTCGGCACCGAGCGGGTCAACAACGCCGAGCTCGGGGTCAAGAGCACGCTGCTCGACAACCGCCTGCAACTCAATGCCAACCTGTTCTGGGCGCAAGTACATGGCTACCAGGCCAACGTCTACGACCAGGTCAATCGCGTGCAGTACCTGGCCAACGCCGGCAGCGTGCGCTCGCGTGGTTTCGAATTCGAGGCCACGGCCGTGCCATTGCGCGGCCTGACCTTGAACTTCAACGGTTCGTGGAACGACGTGCGCTACACCGAGTACAAGGACGCCCCGTGCCCGCCGGAGGTCAGCCTGGTCAACGCCGCCGCGACTTGCGACTTGTCCGGCCACCAGGTGGTCGGTGCCTCCAAGTACATCGCCAACCTCAACGCCCAGTACAAGTGGCAACTGGCCGAGCGCATCGAGCCCTATGTCACCGCCAGCTATGCCTTCCGCTCTCGCGCAGTGGGCACCATCGACGACTCGGACTACGGCCAGATCCCCAGCTACGCCATCGTCAACCTCTCCACCGGCGTGCGCCTGGACCAGGGCGACGGCGTGCTCGACCTGTCGCTGTGGGTGAAGAACGCCGGCGACAAGACCTATTTCACCAGCCTGTGGAATTCCGCCAACGGCGGCTATGCCGGCGTGCTCGGCACGCCGCGCACCGTGGGCGTCACCGCCCGCTACGACTTCTGAGGACAAGGAGCTTTGCCATGAACGCCAAGACCGAAACCCCCGCCCTGCCCGAGGGCGCCTGCATCACCGCCAAAGTGCCCACCGACGACCAGGCGCTGCTAGGGGACATCGTCGTCAACCCGTACCGCCTGGCGCCGCTGACTGCGATCATCCGCGACGGCGGGCGCACCATCAGTAACGCCCATGTGCGTGTGCTGGGCCGTGGTGAGCGGGGTGTGGACATTGCCTACGACGTCTCGAACCGCTCGCTGTGGACTTACGGCGGCATCCCGGTGTTCGGGCTCTACCCGGACCACGTCAACCAGGTCGAGGTCAGCTACAAGCTCGACGGTGAGCGCGTGCGCGAGCGTTATGAAATCTACGCCCCGGCCGTGCGCCTGCCGGTAGTGGCGAGACAGACGGCGGCGCTGCCGCTGGTCGAACCGATCAAGGTGGCGCCGGGCTTCGAGAAGCGTCTCTACCTGTTCAACCACCTGCTGGGCGAGATCCCCGGTGGCCGTGCCTTCAAGTGGAACGGCCTGGGCGGTGCTGCCGAGTGGGATCAGGTCGGCAACAACTGGATCGCCGACAGCAATGGCGATGTGCGCTGGTACCTGGATATCGAGCAGATCCACGACTCCAACCGCCGCGATGGCCTGGGGGGGACCATGGGCTTCCAGCAGACCCGCGACGGCAAGCTGATCTGGGGCCAGGGCCAGACCTACTCCAAGTTCGACCTGCTGGGGCGGCGCGTCTGGCAGCGCAACCTGCCGGACAAGTTCGCCGACTTCTCCCACGAGATCCGCGAAACGGCTCAGGGCACCTACCTGCTGCGCGTCGGCACCAGCGACTACCGGCGACCGGACGGCAAGCGCGTGCGCTCGATCCGCGACCACATCATCGAGGTTGACGAGGCGGGGGATGTCCTGGACTTCTGGGACCTCAACCAGATCCTCGACCCCTACCGCGGCGACCTGCTGGAAACCCTCGGCAAGGCGGCGATCCAGTTGCCGGCGGGCGTGCACAAGCAGGACGAGCGCCTGGCCAACGAGCTGGCCGAAGGCGATCTGCCGTTCTGCGACACTCCCGGCGTCGGCACCGGGCGCAACTGGGCGCATGTCAATGCCATCGACTACGACGCCGATGACGACAGCATCATCGTTTCAGCGCGTCATCAAGGGGTGGTGAAGATCGGGCGTGACAAGCAGGTGAAGTGGATCCTCGCCTCGCCCCAGGGCTGGCCCGCGCGGCTGAAGGCCAAGGTGCTGACGCCAGTCGGCGGCGATGGCTTCGACTGGTCGTGGACGCAGCACACCGCCTGGCTCACCGGCAAGGGCACGCTGACGGTGTTCGACAACGGCTGGGGCCGCGATTTCGCCCCGACCAAGCTCAGCGGCAACTACAGCCGCGCGGTGGAGTACCGCATCGATGAGGCCAAGGGTACGGTCGAGCAGGTGTGGGAATACGGCAAGGAGCGAGGCGACGAGTGGTATAGCCCGATCACTTCGGTGGTGGCCTACCGTCCGGAGACCGATACCCAGTTCATCTATTCCGCCTCGGTGGGCTACCTGACGCCGGAGAAGCTCACCACTACGGTGCTCAATGAGGTGCGCCGTGGCACTCAGGAGGTGCTGGTGGAATTGAAGGTGCACAGCCGTCAGCCGGGGAGTGTGGGGTATCGGGCTCTGGTGATCGAGTTGGACAAGGCCTTCTGATAGAGCGGCATCACATTTTCGTCAGCTCGATCGTCTAATCTTTGCTGGCCCTATCGCGGGGGCAACCCCCCCCCCCCACCACCGGGGGGGGGGGGGGGCGGGACAAGCCCGCTCCCACAACCTGTGGGAGCGGGCTTGTCCCGCGATAGGGCCAGCGCTGTCTAAAGACCATTCGTTCTTTTTTTCGAACAGCCTATTGTCCAACACCCCAGCACCCGCTTAGCATTCGTTTGAGATTTCAAACGCTCGATGCCCAATATTGAACACTTGGCTCGTTTGGGTGCCAGAATTCCTGACGGCAGCCCCACCAGGGGCGCCTTTCAACAATCAACAAGACGTTCCGTGCCAGCGCGGCGCGGTCAAGGGAAGCCGACATGCAGCTCAAAGACGCTCAGTTGTTCCGCCAGCAAGCCTTCATCAACGGTGAATGGCTGGATGCGGACAGCGGTCAGACCATCAAGGTGACCAACCCGGCCACCGGCGAAGTCATCGGTACCGTGCCGAAGATGGGGGCTGCGGAAACCCGCCGCGCCATCGAAGCCGCCGACAAGGCCCTGCCGGCCTGGCGTGCCCTGACCGCCAAGGAGCGTTCGAACAAGCTGCGCCGCTGGTTCGAGCTGATGATCGAGAACCAGGACGACCTGGCTCGCCTGATGACCACCGAGCAGGGCAAGCCGCTGGCCGAAGCCAAGGGCGAAATCGCCTATGCCGCCTCGTTCATCGAGTGGTTCGCCGAAGAAGCCAAGCGCGTCTACGGCGACACCATCCCGGGTCACCAGCCAGACAAGCGCCTGATTGTCATCAAGCAGCCGATCGGTGTCACCGCGGCCATCACCCCGTGGAACTTCCCGGCGGCGATGATCACCCGTAAAGCCGGCCCGGCCCTGGCCGCTGGCTGCACCATGGTGCTCAAGCCTGCTTCGCAGACCCCTTACTCCGCCCTGGCCCTGGTCGAGCTGGCCACCCGCGCCGGTATCCCGGCTGGCGTGCTGAGCGTTGTTACCGGCAGCGCCGGCGAAGTCGGCGGCGAGCTGACTGGCAACTCCCTGGTACGCAAACTGTCCTTCACCGGCTCGACCGAAATCGGTCGCCAGCTGATGGAAGAATGCGCCAAGGACATCAAGAAGGTTTCCCTGGAGCTGGGCGGCAACGCTCCGTTCATCGTGTTCGACGACGCCGACCTGGACAAGGCAGTCGAGGGCGCGATCATCTCCAAGTACCGCAACAACGGCCAGACCTGCGTCTGCGCCAACCGTATCTATGTGCAGGACGGTGTTTACGACGCGTTCGCCGAGAAGCTCAAGGCTGCCGTTGGCAAGCTGAAGATCGGTAACGGCCTGGAAGAAGGCACCACCACTGGCCCGCTGATCGACAACAAGGCGGTCGCCAAGGTCCAGGAGCACATCGAGGACGCCGTCTCCAAGGGCGCCAAGGTGCTGTCCGGCGGCAAGCTGATCGAAGGCAACTTCTTCGAGCCGACCATCCTGGTCGACGTACCGAAGACTGCCGCCGTCGCCAAGGAAGAGACCTTCGGCCCGCTCGCGCCGCTGTTCCGCTTCAAGGACGAGGCCGAAGTCATCGCCATGTCCAACGACACCGAGTTCGGCCTGGCCTCGTACTTCTATGCCCGCGACATGAGCCGCGTGTTCCGCGTCGCCGAGGCCCTGGAATACGGCATGGTCGGCATCAACACCGGCCTGATCTCCAACGAAGTCGCGCCGTTCGGCGGTATCAAGGCCTCGGGCCTGGGCCGCGAAGGTTCCAAGTACGGCATCGAGGACTACCTCGAAATCAAATACCTGTGCATCAGCGTCTGATGCGCTAAGGGCTTTACCTCTGCCAGCGGGGCGCGAGAGCGACGTCTCGCTGGTTTTTTTGACATGCAGTACCTGGTGGCCAGGGCGCCGGTGACAGTCGATCAACGAATACTGTTCGCAGGCACACCCAGCCACCCCCGAATAACAGCGCCGTCAGAGTCGGCGCGAATGAGGGCATTATGAGCAAGACCAACGAATCCTTGATGCAACGCCGTGTCGCCGCCGTCCCACGTGGCGTCGGCCAGATCCACCCGATCTTCGTCGAGTCGGCGAAGAACTCCACGGTGATCGACGTTGAAGGCCGCGAACTGATCGACTTCGCCGGCGGCATCGCAGTACTGAACACCGGCCACCTGCACCCGAAAGTGGTCGCTGCCGTTCAAGAGCAGCTGACCAAGGTCAGCCACACCTGCTTCCAGGTGCTGGCCTACGAGCCTTATGTCGAGCTGTGCGAAAAGATCAACAAGCTGGTTCCGGGTAACTTCGACAAGAAGACCCTGCTGGTTTCCACCGGCTCCGAAGCCGTTGAAAACGCCGTGAAGATCGCCCGTGCCGCCACTGGCCGTGCCGGTGTGATCGCCTTCACCGGTGGCTACCACGGTCGTACCATGATGACCCTGGGCCTGACCGGCAAGGTCGTGCCGTACTCCGCAGGCATGGGCCTGATGCCAGGCGGCGTGTTCCGTGCCCTGTTCCCGAGCGAGCTGCACGGCGTGAGCGTCGATGACGCCATCGCGTCGGTCGAGCGCATCTTCAAGAACGACGCCGAGCCACGCGACATCGCTGCGATCATCCTTGAGCCAGTACAAGGCGAAGGCGGTTTCCTGCCAGCGCCGAAAGAGCTGATGCAGCGCCTGCGCGCCCTGTGCGACCAGCACGGCATCCTGCTGATCGCCGACGAAGTGCAGACCGGCGCGGGCCGTACCGGCACCTTCTTCGCCATGGAGCAGATGGGCGTCGCGCCTGACCTGACCACCTTCGCCAAGTCCATCGCTGGCGGCTTCCCGCTGGCCGGTGTGTGCGGCAAGGCCGAATACATGGACGCCATCGCCCCAGGTGGCCTGGGCGGCACCTACGCCGGTTCGCCGATCGCCTGCGCCGCGGCCCTGGCCGTCATCCAGGTGTTCGAAGAAGAGAAACTGCTGGACCGCAGCAAGGCCGTTGGCGAGCGCCTGACCGCCGGCCTGCGTGAAATCCAGAAGAAGCACTCGATCATCGGTGACGTCCGTGGTCTGGGTTCGATGATCGCCGTGGAAGTGTTCGAGAAGGGCACCCACACCCCGAATGCTGCCGCCGTGGCCCAAGTGGTCGCCAAGGCCCGTGACAAGGGTCTGATCCTGCTGTCCTGCGGCACCTACGGCAACGTTCTGCGGATCCTGGTTCCGCTGACCGCCGAAGACGCCCTGCTGGACAAAGGCCTGGCCATCATCGAAGAGTGCTTCGCTGAATTGGCTTGATTGCCGATCCGCGTAGCCGATAAAAAACGCCCAGGCATTGCCTAGGCGTTTTTTTTCAACCTGAGGATCAGGTGCTCGAAGGGCTGGGAGGTGTCCAGTCGGCAGCAGGGAAGAAGCGTTCGACCAGGTCGTCGTTCTTGAGCATGGCGGCGTACTCGTCGCGCTTGAACGGGTTGCCAGTGCGCAGATCGTATACCGGGTGCACCACGGGCGCTGTGCTCGGGATCTCCTTGAGCTTCACATTGACGAAGCGGAAGTCGTCACCCACGACCTCGCCGATGTCTTCGATCTCGAAACGGCACCCTGGCGGGAACAGGGTTTCCGCCTCTGTTTTTGTCCATGACAGGGGTGCTATGGGCACCCCGCTCTGGTATTGGCCCGCGGGTATCTCGAAAACCACCGATGTGTCGTCGAACGTGCCCTTCACGATGTCCGGCGAGGACAGCTCATCGCTGGCGAAGGCGCGTATCACGTAGGGATTCTCGGTAAAGGACGTCAGGTCCGAGTTGACCAACACATCGCCCTTCTTGAGTTTTCCGCTGCGAAAGTGCGCGCCCGATGTGCTTCTCGTTCCGTTGCCTCCGCGGTAGAGAGCGACCGTGTTGCTCTTGGGCAGGGTTTCCAGCGAGTCCACCAGCTTGTCGACGAAAGTGTCCGAATCGCAGAACGGGAACTCATGCACCCCGCGGCGCAGGTAGCTGTTGATTTGCGAGTTTTCATCCGTGTAGTTGCCGATGAGGCGGTTTACGTAGTCTTCGTCTTCCTTGTAGGTGTAGGTGATGCCTTCGTCGGTTTGCAGGCACTCGAAATCATGTTCGTCCATGTGCGCATCTTCGCCATCCTCCAGGCGGGCGATGTCGGTGTCGTCCAACAGCGCGCGATGACGGGCCTGGGCCTGGTTCGAGAGCAGTTCGCTTTGCGCCGCGTCCTCTTTCATGTGGATATCCCAGAAGCTCGAGCGGTCGCTGGGCAGGCTCACGACGTTGTCGCCACCCGCCACAGGTGGGGTTACGGTTTCAGGCGGGGGTACCAGGTTGTTATCGCCAGGGTTCCCACCCCGCAACCCGCCACTGTCGACGCGCTTCCAGGTACCGTCCGCCTGGCGCGCCAATGGCTGGCGTCCGAAGAAGGCGAAGGGATTGTCCGGATCGATGATCGACCATTGCGCGGTTTGCGCATCGAATTGCACCTGGAACACCTGGTCATCGATCTGCACGTAGTGGCGGCCATTGACCAGGGTGACACCTTGCGCATGTGTGCCAGTTGCCGGTGTGCCACCTTCCAGCGAGATGGCGACGGCGTGCTTGTCGGGGACTGGCTGGCCGATAGTGTTTTCCGCGTGCTCCACCGGGGTCCAGTCACCCAGCTTGTCCTGCCGGGCGTAACGTCCGGTGTCGATCAGTTCACCGCTTGCGTTACGCCTGGCTATCCGCGCCAATCCCTGTGCGGAAGGGGGGCCGAGCAGCACCGACTGGCCCTTCAGCTCGACGGGCTTGAGCTCACGCTCGGTGAGACCGAGCACTGCCGTTTTCGTGTCTGCCCAGCGCCGTGGTTGGCTGGGCAGCCGCTCGGCATTGCGTAGCAGGCTGCCAAAACCTTTCATGCCGTGCGCCAGGTCACCATAGGCGCCTGCGCCGTTGAGCAGCGAAGACAACAGGTACAGGCTCGCGGTGCCGGCATCGCGATTGATGAATGCGCTCAGTGCGCCGACATAGTCGCGCAGGGCAAGTGCGGCGCCCACTGTGAAGGCGGCAGGCGGGAAGGGCAGCGTCACGATCTGGACCACCGTTTCCAGCGTGTTCCAGACGATGCTCGCGATCATGTCGGCGCGACCCTTGGTGACATCGCGCACATCGACGATGCGCTGGCGCAGCCCATCGTCGTAGCACAGGATGCGCAGGTCGTCCGTGGGGGCTTCGGGCACGCTTGGCACCGGGCTCGCTCCGCCCTCGCGCAGGTCCTTGAACAGGAAGGCCAGCAGTTGCCCGGCTTGCCTGCGACTGCGGTCCTTGTAGTAGTCGATCATGCCTGGGGTGGCGAGCGACTGGACGAAGCTGCTGAAGGGCCGAAAGTCGATGCCGTCTGCAGCCGCGGGAGTGTAGAGCAACGTCTGCGAGGGGTGTCCTTCCGGCGACTTGAGCAGGTAGCAACCGAGGATGACTTCTTCGCGGTAGGGCGGGGTCTTGCCCATGATCCGGTACAGCGCGTTGAACAACTTGCCGATTGCCGGCTCGTCGGCCAGGAACTCGTTGTCGATACGCACCACCAATCGGTAGAACGCATGACGCTCACGCTGGGTGTCGGCAGTCCGGTGCATGCTCTGGATGCTCGCCAGCAGCCAGGCGTACTGGTCGGCATCCAGATGCCCTTGCAGGAGGCTGCGCAGCGCCGCCAGTTGCATCTGCAGTTGTACGATCAACACGCTCTGCCGACGACGCCAGGCGTAGCCGGTGTGTATGGGTGAGAGCAGGGTCTCCTCGATCAGGCTGACGTAGCGGTCGGATACCCACTGACCGCGTACGGAGCCTGTGACCGACTGCGGCGTCAACGCCGAAAGATCAACCCCGTCGGGGCCTTCGAGGGTTGCCGTGGTATCCGCTGTGGCCGTGAACAAGCCCAGGCTGTCGTCATAGCCGTTGCGCAGCAATTGGGTGTAGGTAAGGGTCTCCCTGGGTGACTTGATGATCACGCTGTCCGGATCGATGCTGTCGTCACGGTTGCCGAGCAACTGCTTGAGCTTGTCACGGGCCTGGGCGTGGACATACGCCTCGAAATCCGGCAGTTGCGCATGCTTGGCCTCGGCATACTGCTGCTCTGCAGCCTGGATCTGGTCTTCCAGGCGCGTCAGCTGGCCACGCTGGGAGGCACTGGCCGCCCGCAACCAGGCGGGTGCGCGCGCGGCTGTGTTGGCCTCGGCAACCTCGATGCGGTTTTGGGTCAGGGCTTTGACCCCTTCCTGGCCCGTGAAGCGCACCAGTGTCATGAACTGCTCGTAGAGCTTTTCCGGGGTAGGGATCTGCTGACGCTGCCTGCGGATATCCAGGTACCAGGTGTCCCAGACCTGCATCTCGGTGCTGGCGGGCTGTTGCTGTGTCTGCGGGAATGGCTTGTTGGCGATCTGACTGATCAGGGCGGCGAACGAGGTGCGCTGCTGGGCTATCACGTTCTGCAGCAGGTAGGCCTGGGTGTCCGCTTCTGCGAACCAGCCCACCACCTCGACGAGCAACTGCCGTTCGCTGTCGAAACCCAGCACCGGCTTGTGCGGATGTTGCGGGCAGCAGAGCAACAGACGCTGCAGGCCTCCCTCGGCGTCTTCCTGGCGCACCAGCAGGGCATCGCTGAGCAGGTACTGGTCCGCCAGGAGCAGGTTGGCACTGGACAACCTGTCGTAGCCCGTGCCGCTTCCGGCGGCGAAGGTTGCCAGCGTCTGCTGGTCATCGGGCGTGATCTGGCCTTGCAGGCGTGCGCACCAGGCTTGGGCCGCGATCTGCTGCAAGAGGGCGGCGTTCATCAGCGACCGGCTGCTGTCCTGCTTGTGTGCGGCTCTCTGTGCGGGGGCGAACTTGCCGTGCAGCGCCAGTGTTTCGATCAGCTTGCAGACATAAGCGGGCGTGAGTGTGGCGTACGCCTCAGGCAGTGGCCGGTCTTGTTGCTCGAAGCGCGTGGCGGTGATGAATTCCGAGGCCGGTTGGTCGTCGCCGTCGTGCAGGCCCTGCAACGCCAGGTGCACAAGGCTGCGCCGGATCTCGTAGGGGGCGGCGGTTTCGGGCAGCGTACGCTTGGTCACCAGCATGATCTGCTCGGGGTCCAGGTCCAGGCCCAGGTCGTTGGCGATACTGCTGCGCAGATGGGTCGCGGCGAAGCTTTCTATACTGTCGCAGGCGCCCAGCGCACTGAGCATGGCGGCACGCGCGTGGTCGTATTCCTGGAGTGCCTTCAGGCATTGACTGGCCTGGTCCTCAGGCGCGTATCGCAGCCATTCAGGTGCTTTTGGCGGTGTCTTGAGTGCTTCGTCGAGGGTGGCGTCGAGCGCGCTGCCTGGCCCAAGGGCAAGCGGCAGGCGCAGGGCATCCTCGACGCGCCCGGAACGGGATTCACCAGGCGCCAGCCCGGCCTGCAAGGCGTGCTTGATATCGTGCAGTTGCAGGCTGCGCAGTTGTCGATGCAGCTCGGCAAAGGCCTTGCGCGGTGCGGGCCTGATCACCCAGTGGCGCTGTTCGTAGGTTTGCACTGCCGATGGCTGGGTCATCGCGAGGCGCTGCGTGCGGGGCAGGGTATCGGTGATGCTGGCCCTGGCCACCGGCTGGTTCACCAGCGCGGTCAGCGCTGCGATTGCCAGGTCGCGCGTGGCGAAAGCGGCCCATTGCCGGCCTGCGAGCCACACGAGGGTCGGGCCGCTGTCCAGGCTGAACATGAGGCAGCCATGCAGTGTGGCTGTGCGGCTTGCCTCGAGCTTGAGGCTCAGGGTGCTGATGCTCAGGTCATTCTGATCGAGCGAAGCGGGCAGGCAGGTGGCATAGATCGGATGGATCCTGCCGGCTGCGATCTGGACATCGAGCAATCGGCGCAGCGTGGCCTCGATATCTTCGATGTGACACTGGCGCCTCGTCATGGCGGGCTTTTCGAGCGACTCCCAGTAAGCGTGCACGGCGCTCCTGATCGTCAGCTCGATGCTCGCAGCTTCTGCGTCTGTCAGAGCCTGGTCCAGATTGACCAGCCCCATGCGCTCAAGCGAGGGGTGCTCTTCAAGGCGTTGGTCGATGCGGGTGCGCAGGGTCGAAAGGGCGTGTTGGGTGATGGATGAAAGGTTGAGCGTCATGAGCTCCTCGCTGGCCGTGCGTGTTGTACGGCTTTGTGATGGGGGCATCACTAGAGCCAGGCGGGCGCTGGGCGAGGTGGTAGTTAATGCATGCACGGATGCTGCGACGAAGATGAACAAACTGTGAACTGCATGCCATCGCGGGTTTTTTTATGCCAATTCGCGGCAGGTGGCGCTATGGTTAACCGATGGACGTGTTTGGAAGCCGCGATGGACTGCGTGTCAGGATTATTCAGGAGTTGCCCATGAGCGCTGCAGACCCCCTCCCACCCCGCGTGCTGATCGCCGAGAGCGATCCCTGGGTGCGCGACATGCTTCGCGAGATGCTGCTCAGCGTGCGCTGCGATGCCCGGCTGGAGGTTTGTGCCGATGGCTCCCAGGCCCTGACGGCGCTGTCGAGCAAGCCCGACCTGATCATCGCCGCCCGAGAGCTGTCCGGTGTCGATGGCCTCGACCTGTTGCGCAAGGTGCGCGCCAAGAGCGACAAGCCTGGGCTGCCGTTCATCCTCATGAGCGAACGCACTGACAGCGCCAGTGTGAAAGAAGCGCTGCCGCTGCATCCCACCGCCTACCTGAGCAAACCGCTGAACCTGGACAACCTGCGCAAACGCCTGGAAAACCTGTTGCTCGAAGTCGGCGAGCAGATCGCCTGCCCCGTGCCGCCCCTTCAGCCGGGTGCCAGCTTGCCGGCCTACCTCGAGCAGCGCCGCGCTACTGCCGATGGCGGCCCGCTGTTTGCCGATGTACAGGTGGCGATCAAGCGCGCCCTCAACCCGCAGGGGCTGAACCTGCGTGTGCTGGAAGAGGAGGTGCGCAATGACCCGCAGATCACCGGCGTGCTCATCGCCGCGGCCAACAGTGCCGCCATGCATAGCGATGCGCCGGTGCAGACCCTGCTGCAGGCGCTGAACAAGCTGGGCAGCACCCAGAGCATGAACCTGATCCTGGGCCTCACGCTGAAGCGCAGCGCACGCTTGAGCGACCCGCTGCTGGCGCAGCATGCCGCGCGCTTCTGGAACATCTCGCTGCATACCGCCGAATTCGCGCGTACCTTGGCACGCATGCTCGAGCTGGACCAGGAGCGCTGCTACTGCGCGGGCCTGCTGCATTGCCTGGGTGACCTGGCCGTGTTGCGTACCCTGCAGGAGTGGCGTCTGGCCGGTGGCGAGCTGGACGAAGACCAGGTGCAGTTGTCGCTCAATGAGTTTGGCGCGCCATTCGGTTCGGCCCTGCGCACCCGCTGGCGCCTGCCGCTGAACCTGCGCGAGCTGATCGCTGCGATCTATCAGCTGGGTGGTGGCGTGTATTCGCGAGAGATTCTGGCGATGAACCTGGCCGGCCAGTTGTCGCGGGCACTACCGACCCAGGGCAACGAGAAGATCGCCAGCAGCAAGACTGCACGCCTGCTCAAGCTCGGCCTGCCTGAGCTCAACCGCCTGCGCGAGCCACCCGCGCCGCCGGCGGTGATCACAACGCCTGAGGTCGAAGCCGCGAACGTTGAAGCTGAGGTTGTGGAAGAGGTGCCTCAGGCCCAGGACACCGACGAAGACAGCGCCACGGAAAAACCGTGAGCGCTACCGCTCATCCGCGCACGATCTGGTTCTTGCCCTGGCGCTTGGCCTGGTACATCGCCGCGTCGGCGCGACCGAACAGGTTGTCCAGGTCGGTATCCTGATCGCTCAGCTCGGTCAGCCCCTGGCTCACGGTCACGCCGTAGGTCTGCTGGCCGTAGGTGAAGCTCAGGCGCTGGATTTCTCGCTGCAAGCGCTCGGCGATCTGCTCGGCGACCTGTGCCGTGCAGCCTGGGAATACCGCCGCGAATTCCTCGCCGCCAATACGGCCGAACAGATCGCCCCGGCGCAGCACTGCCTTGCCGCTGTCGGCGATGCGCTGTAGCACCTGGTCGCCTTCCGGATGCCCATAGCTGTCGTTGATGTGCTTGAAGTCGTCGATGTCCAGGAGCAGGAATGCCATTGGCGTGCCGTCTTCTCGGGCGCGGTCGAACGCTTGCTGGGCGCATTCGAAGAAGTGCCGACGATTGCTGCTCTGGGTCAGGACGTCGGTGGTGGCAAGGCGCTGCAATTCGCCTTCGAGCTGTTTCTTCTCGGTGATGTCCTCGGCAATGCCGACGATGATCACCCGCTCGCCTTCGCGCTGTTGGTTGATGTAGCACTTGTCGCTGAGCCAGCGCACTTCGCCTGCGCCGTTGATGATGCGGTATTCGCGGTCCTCGACGGTGCCCTGGAGCAGTACCTGGGCCAGGCTGCGCTCGGCGTAGTCGAGGTCGTCGGGGTGGATTGCATCGCGCCATTCGTTGTAGTCGGCCATCACCAGGCTGGCCGGGCGGCCAAAAATACGTTCGTAGGCGGGGCTGACGTACAGCACCTGGCGGGTTTCCCAGTCGAAGGCCCAGAGCACGGCGTTGACGCTGTCGAGCAGCGAGCTGTAGAGCTGCTCGCGCTCGCTCAGGCGCGCCACTTCACCCTGGGCATGCAGCAGGGCGAGCAGGGTCTGGGCAGCTTCGGGGCGGGGCGGACCGGTCTGGATCGAGGGGTGACGTTCTTTGGCCATGTGCACGGATCGGATCTCGACGAATGTGCGTGCGGCCACGACCCGGCCCGCCACGCGGGCGATATGCCGATTTTGAGTCGAGCAGGGGGGGGAAGTTCCGGTCGGCATGCCCTCGGGCGGGGCATGCCGATCAACGGCAGTCAGGCGCCGGTAGGGCGTAGGGAGTAGGTCTTGAGCTGTGCGGCGAAGTCGCGCAGCGACTGGATACCGCTGGCTTCGGCCTCGTGTACCCAGTCTTTCATGGCCGCCAGCATGTCGTGGCCGTTGGCGCTGGTGCGTGCCCAGATCTGTTGCAGCGCCAGACGCTTCTCGTAGATGGTCTTGAGCGTCTGACTGTGCGTCAGCATCGATTCGATACGTACGTGGTGGCGATCCTGCAGCAGGCTGGTCTCGCGTGACAGCAGGCGCTTGGCACGGCGGAAGTGGTGGCGCACCGAGGTGTCGACCTTTTCCAGCTCCTGCTTGACCAGCGGGCCGATCACCAGCTTGCGGTACTGGGCCATGATCTGGAAGCGGTTGTTGAGGATCGCCATGGCGGTGTCCATGTCCAGCGAGGCCTTGCCTTCCACCCGGTGGGCGATTGGCGCCACGCGCTGCACCTTGGCCAGGCGCAGCAGGCACAGCAGCCGAATCCACATCCAGCCCATGTCGAACTCCCAGCGGCGCACCGACAGCTTGGGCGAATTGGGGTAGGTGTGGTGGTTGTTGTGCAGCTCTTCGCCGCCGATGATGATGCCCCAGGGCACCAGGTTGGTGGCCGCGTCGCGGCACTCGAAGTTGCGATAGCCGACCGCATGGCCCAGACCGTTGACCACACCGGCTGCCCAGAATGGAATCCACATCATCTGGATCGCCCAGATGGTGATGCCGATGGTGCCGAACAGCAGCAGGTCGAGCACGGCCATCAGGGCGATGCCGCCCATTTTGTAGCGCGAGTAGAGGTTGCGTTCGATCCAGTCATCCGGGCAGTTCTTGCCGTAGATGCGCAGGGTTTCCTCGTTGCGCGCCTCTTCCCGGTACAGCTCCGCGCCTTTGCGCAGGACCGTGCCCAGGCCCTTGTACACCGGGCTGTGCGGGTCGTCGGGGGTTTCGCACTTGGCGTGGTGCTTGCGATGGACCGCTGTCCATTCACGCGTGTTCTGCGCCGTGGTCAGCCACAGCCAGAAGCGGAAGAAATGCTTGAGCCCGGCATTGAGCTCCAGGGAGCGGTGCGCCGAGTAGCGATGCAGGTAGATCGTGACGCTGACGATGGTCACGTGGGTCATCAGCAGGGTGACCGCGACCAGTTGCCAGGCCGACAGGTCGAGCAGACCGTTGTACCACATAGTTGGAAAGACCCTCGGGAAAACAGGGGAAACAACGGGCGCATTATCCCTTGACGGGGAAATAAAACCAGTCGTGCTTTCGCCGGGATCGTCACCGCCGGTCACCTTGCCGTCGGCGAGGGTGTCGCCAAGGCAGGCTGGACGGGCAAAGGCGGCGGGAACCGCGACTTATTTATGAGCCGGGATTTAAAGTCACGGCATGTTTCAACCTTTATACTGCGCCATCATTTCCCATGGACTGATGCACCCGACATGTCTGTTTCTGTTCGCGACGCCTTGCGCATGGCTGCGCTCTACGTTGTGTTGTCGTTCCTCTGGCTGGTGCTGTCGGAGTGGGTGCTGCGTGGCATGACCGACAACGACCTGGCGCTGACCGTCGGGCGGCAGATCAACGTGGTGGTCTGGGTGCTGCTCAGCGCCTTGCTGATCTTCGTGTCACGGGCCCGGCTGCTCAACTTCATCGGCGTGGGTGCGCGTCTGCGCAGCGAGGATCGCGAACGCCTGCGCATGGCGGCAGCGGTCTTCGACAGCACCTTGGAAGGTGTACTGGTGACCGATCGCAACGGCCTGATCGTGCATGTGAACCGCGCCTTCATGCGCATCACCGGTTATCACCAGGACGAAGTGCTGGGCCAGCGCCCGAGCAAGTTCAAGTCGGGACGCCATGGGGCGCCTTTCTACCAGCAGATCTACGCGACCTTGGCCGAAAAAGGCGAGTGGAGCGGGGAAATCTGGAATCGCCGCAAGAGTGGCGAGATCTATCCGCAATGGCAGACGATCTGCGCGATTCGCGACGACAGCGGTGAGCTGAGCCACTACGTTGCGGTGTTCAGCGACATCAGTGCGATCAAGCATTCCGAGCAAGAGCTGGCCTACCTCGCCCATCACGACCCCTTGACCGGCCTGCCCAACCGCCTGCTGTTCAGCGACCGTGCCGAGCAGGCGTTGGCGGCGGCGCAGGCGAACAAGCGTGGCTGCGCCTTGCTGCTGCTCGACCTCGACCACTTCCAGAGCATCAACGACAGCCTGGGGCACACCATTGGCGACCAGTTGCTCAAGCTGGTGGGCGAGCGTTTGCAGGAGCAGCTGGGTAGCGGCGTGACCCTGGCGCGCCTGGGCGGCGACGAGTTCGCGGTACTGCTCGAGGGGTGCCAGCAGGTCGCCCAGGCGGCGACCACTGCACAGGGCATCCTCGAACGCCTTCGCCAGCCGTTCGCGTTCGAAGGGCAGCAGCTGTTCATCGGTGCGAGCATCGGTATCAGCCTGTTCCCCAGCGACGCGCTGAGCGCCGAGCAACTGTTGCGCAATGCCGACTCGGCGCTGTTCAAGGCCAAGAGCAATGGTCGCGCCTGCTATGCGCTGTACACCGAAGAACTTACCGCCCACGCCCAGCATCGCGTCGAGACCGCCGGTGAACTGCGCCGGGCACTGGCCCAGGAAGAGCTGCGCGTGTTCTACCAGCCGGTGCACGACCTGTTCACCGGGAGCATGGTCGGGGTCGAGGCGCTGGTGCGCTGGCAGCATCCCGAGCGCGGCCTGGTGCCGCCGGGCGAGTTCATCCCGATCGCCGAGCGCACCGGGCTGATCGTCGATATCGATGCCTGGGTGCTGCGCCAGGCTTGTCGGCAGATGGTGCAGTGGCAAGCCGAGGGGCGAGTGCTGGACTTCGTCGCGGTGAACCTGTCGAGTCGCCTGTTCGGCCAGCGTGGCCTGTATCGGCAAGTGGCCGAGGTGCTGGACGAGACCGGCCTGGACCCGGCGCTGCTGGAGCTGGAAGTGACCGAGAGTGCGGTGATGGAGGACCCGGAGGTGGCGCTGGAGCTGTTGCACCGTCTGCGCGAACTGGGCTTGCGCCTGGCGATCGACGATTTCGGCACCGGCTATTCGTCACTGTTGCGGCTCAAGCGCCTGCCGGTGCAGAAGCTGAAGATCGACCAGGGCTTCGTCGCCGGATTGCCCAATGACGAAGACGACATCGCCATCGTGCGGGTGATCATCGCCCTGGCGCGCAGCATGGGTATGCAGGTGCATGCCGAGGGGATCGAGCAGGCCGAGCAGGCGCGACTGCTGCTGGAGCAGCAGTGCGACCTGGGGCAGGGCTACTGGTTCGGACGGCCCGTGGCGGCCGAGAACCTGCGCTGGTCGTAGGAACTCGATTTCAGCTCAGCGCTTGTTCAAGCCTTTGGCCAACCGATCCCCGCCCAACTGGATCACCGCCACCAAGGCCACCAGCATGACGATCACCGTCAGCATGATCTGGCTGTCGAAGCGTTGGTACCCATAGCGGTAGGCGATGTCACCCAGACCACCGGCACCGATCGCGCCGGCCATGGCCGAGGAGTTGATCATGGTCACCAGGGTGATGGTGAAGCCGCCGACGATCCCTGGCAGCGCTTCGGGCAGCAGCACATGCCAGATGATGTGCCAGCGTCGGCAGCCCATGGCCTGCGCCGCTTCGATCAGGCCTTGGTCGACCTCGCGCAGGCTGACTTCGGCGATTCGGGCGAAGAATGGCGTGGCAGCGATGGTCAACGGCACCACGGCCGCCCAGACGCCATAGGTGGTACCGACGATCAGTCGGGTAAAGGGGATCAGTGCCACCATCAGGATCAGGAAGGGGATCGAGCGGAACAGGTTGACGAAGGCGCCGAGCACGCGGTTGAGCAGCGGCGCTTCGAAGATGCCGCCCTTGCCGCTGGTGACCAGCAGCACCGCCATCGGAATCCCCACCAGCAGCGCGATCAAAGAAGACACCCCCACCATCAGCAGGGTATCGATCAGGCCTTGCAGCAGGCGTTCAGTCCACATAACCCAGCACCTCCACATCGGCAGCCCAGCGCCGGGCGCGTTCGAGCAGTTGATGAGCCCCAAGCGCGGAGCCGCGCACGGCCAGGACCAGTTGGCCCAAGGCGTGCTCGCCAATGGTCTCGACACCCCCCTGGAGCAGACGCACACGCCCACCGAGATCGGTGAACAATGCCGACAGCTCCGGCTCGCCGACCAGTTGCAGGCGCAACACCACGGCAGCGTCCTGGCTGACCGGTTGAGCCCGCAAATTGGCCTGCAAGGCTGCGGGTAGCTTGGTCTGCAAGGGGGCGAGCAAGGTGCGGGTCACTTCGTGGCGCGGCGCGCCGAATACCTGCCAGACCTCGCCCTGCTCGACTACTTCGCCACGTTCGAGCACCACCACGCGCTGGCAGATGTCGCGGATCACCGCCATCTCGTGAGTGATCAGCACGATGGTCAGGCCAAGGCGCTGGTTGATATCGCGCAGCAGGTCGAGGATCGAGGCGGTGGTTTCAGGGTCCAGTGCCGAGGTTGCTTCGTCGCACAACAGGATCTGCGGATCGTGCACCAGCGCGCGGGCGATGCCGACACGCTGCTTCTGACCGCCGGACAACTGCGCCGGATAGACATGGTGTTTCTGTTCCAGGCCTACCAGCTCCAGCAACTCGCGCACTTTACGCTGACGCTCGGCCTTGGCCACGCCGGCGACCTTCAAGGGGAGCTCGACGTTCTGCCACACGGTCTTGGCCGACATCAGGTTGAAGTGCTGGAAGATCATGCCGATGCGTCGGCGCAGCGACACCAGGCGATCCTCGTCGAACGGAGCGATGTCGACCTGGTCGATCAGCACGCGCCCTTCGCTGGGTTGCTCCAGGCGGTTGATGGTGCGCAGCAGTGACGACTTGCCGGCGCCGCTGCGGCCGATGATGCCGAAGATCTCGCCGCGGCGGATGTTCAGGTCGATGCCGTGCAGGGCAGGGTGAGCTTGCCCGGGGTAGGTCTTGCCCAACCCGATGAAGCGTACATGGGCCTCGTTCACCTCCGGGCGCAATACCTGCTCGCGCGCCGGGGCCGGCGTGGCGTGGGGGACGGGCGCCCTGAGGGCGCTGGCGCTACTCATCTCAGCCCTCCCAGCCGGCCTGGTACAGGCTGCCGTGGGCCTTGTTCAGGGCTTCACGCACGGCCGGCGAATGCTGGTAGATATCGACGAACTTGGCCAGGCGCGGGTCGTCCTTGCTTTGCGGGCGGATCACGAACTGGATCACGTACTCCTTGTTCTCCAGGCCGTCGAACAGCAACGCCGAGGTGGCATCGAAGCTGTTGGCCAGGCGAATGTAGGCCGGGTAGCCCTGCACCAGGTCGGCATCGTCGTAGGCCCGCACCAGTTGCACGGCCTCGACCTGAAGAATCTTGAGCTTCTTCGGGTTGGCGACGATGTCATCTTCGGTGGCCTTGTAACCCACGCCAGGCTTGAGCGTGATCAGCCCGGCCTTGGCCAGCAACTGCAGGCCGCGCCCGCTGTTGATCGGGTCGTTGGCGATGGCCACGCTGGCGCCTTCGGGCAGTTCGGCGAAGCTCTTGTACTTCTTCGAATACAGGCCGACGTTATTGATGATCCCCGGTGCAAAGGGCACCAGGTTGAAGCCTGCTGCGGCCTTGGCGTTTTCCAGGAAAGGAATGTGCTGGAAGTAGTTCACGTCGATGTCGCCGCTGTTGAGGCTGACGTTGGGGGCGATCCAGTCGCTGAACTCGATCAGCTTTACCTCCAGGCCTTGCTTGTGCGCTTCTGCCACGGCCGCTTCGAGCGGAATGGCGAAGGCGGCCGTGGTACCGATCTTCAGGGGTTCGGCGGCCAGCGCGGCGCCGGCAAGGCCCAGGGACAGCAGGGCGGCCGCGACGGGCCGATAGAGTTTCTCAAGCATGATGCGCGGCTCCGGTGGGGGCGTTGGTCGGGGTGCGGTAGGTGCTGCCGGGATGGTCGGCGGGCAGATGTGCGCTAGGGCTGGCGAACAGCTTCTGGCGCAGGCTGCCCTCGGCGTAGGCGGTCTTGTAGCGGCCGCGGCGTTGCAGTTCGGGGACCACCAGGTCGATGAAGTCTTCGTAGCTTTCCGGGGTGACGGTGCGTGCCAGGTTGAAGCCGTCCAGGCCGGTTTCGTCGATCCAGCCGATCAGTTGCTCGGCGACCTGATCAGGCGCACCGACCAGGGTCACGTAGCGTCCGCCCAGGGCGTGTTGTTCCAGCAGGCGGCGGCGGGTCCAGGCGTTGTCCTGCAAGAGCTTGGTGGCGGACTGGATCGCATTGCCCTGGCCTGCGTTGATCGGCTCGTCGAGGTCGAAGGCAGCGAAGTCGATGCCGGTGGAGGCGGCAAAGTGCGCGACACCGGCTTCGGCGCTGGCGTGGCGCAAATACTCGGCGTGCTTGGCGCGGGCCTGCTCCTCGGTCGGTGCGACGATCACGGTGATGCCCATGAACACCTTGATCGCCTGAGGGTCGCGGCCGGCGGCGAGGGCGGCTGCGCGCACCTTGTCGACCTGGGCACGGGTGCCTGAGTGGGTCTGGCCGCCGATGAACACGCACTCGGCGTGGTTGCCGGCAAATGCCAGGCCGCGTGCCGAGCTGCCCGCCTGGAACAGCACCGGTGTGCGCTGCGGCGAGGGTTCGCACAGGTGATAGCCCTCGACCTTGTAGAACTCGCCTCGGTGCTCGACCTTGCGCACTTTATCGGGCCGGGCATAGACGCGCTGCTTGCGGTCTTCGACCACGGCATCGTCCGCCCAACTGCCTTCGAGCAGCTTGTACAGCACCTGCAGGTATTCGTCGGCCTGGTCGTAGCGCCGGTCGTGCTCGGGCTGTTGTTCCAGGCCCATGGCACGGGCCGCGCTGTCGAGGTAGCCGGTGACGATGTTCCAGCCGACCCTGCCCTTGCTCAGGTGGTCGAGGGTCGAGAGCCTGCGGGCGAACAGATACGGCGGCTCGTAGGTGAGGTTGGCGGTCAGGCCGAAGCCCAGGTTGCGTGTCACCGCGGCCATGGCCGAGACCAGCAGCAGCGGGTCGTTGACCGGCAGCTGGATCGACTCCTTGAGCGTGACGTCGACCGAGTCGCCGTAGATGTCGTAGGTGCCGACGATGTCGGCGATGAACAGCCCGTCGAACAGCCCGCGCTCCAGCAGGCGCGCGAGGTCGGTCCAGTACTCGATATCCTTGTAGCGGGTCGAGGTGTCGCGCGGATGGGTCCACAGGCCGTGGTTGATATGGCCAATGCAGTTCATGTTGAAAGCGTTGAGCAGGATCTGCTTGCTCATCAGATGGTCCCTCGCAGCGGTGGGTTTTCGCCGTTGAGGTAGTAGTTGCCGATGGCGTGGTACTTCCAGCGCACCGGGTCGTGCAGGGTGTGGACCCGGGCGTTGCGCCAGTGGCGGTCGAGGTTGTGTTCGGCCAGGGTGGCGCGGCTGCCGGCCAGCTCGAACAGAGTGCTGCCGGCGGCCAGGGAAATCTCGGTGCTGATCGCGCGGGCCTCGGCGACGGCGATGGAGGCGGCGGCCACGCTGCTGGCGTTGCTGTCGCGCTGGGCCTGGTCGAGGATTTCGCCGGCCCGCTCAAGCAGTGCTTCGGCGGCATGCAGGCGGATGCTCAGGCGACCGAAGCTGTTGAGTGTCAGTGGATCGGCCGAGGCCTGGTCGACACCTGCGTCGATCCATGGGCGGCTGTGGTTGCGCACGAAGTGCAGGGCGTCTTCGACGGCGGCGCGAGCGATGCCGGTGTCGATGGCGGCGTGGAGAATCTGGGCCAATGGGCCGACTGTGGTCGGGCGTTCGAACGCGGCCTGGAAGGGCACCAGGTCGGTAGCCTCGACACGGACATTGTCGAACAGCACCGAACCGCTGCCGGTGGTGCGCTGGCCGAAGCCGCTCCAGTCGTCGATCACTTGCACACCGGGGCTGTCGGCGGGCACGAACGCCAGTTGCTGCACGCCCTCGTCATCGACCACCGAGGTGGGGATGCGCTGGGCGTAGATCGCGCCGGTGGCGTAGAACTTGCGGCCGTTGATGCGGTAGCCGTCGCCGTCGCAGGTCAGGCGGGTAGTACGGTCGCTGGAGGTCCTGGTGCCGAGTTCGGCCAGGGCGTTACCGAAGCGCTTGCCGGCCAGCACCTCGGCGTAGAGACGCTGTTGCTGTTCGAGGTTGCCGTTCACGCGCAGCACTTCGAGGGCGTAGAAGTGGTTCTGCGGAATCTGCCCGAGCGAGGCGTCGGCCTGGGCGATGCGGGCGATGACCTTGGCCAGGGTGACGTTCGATACTTCGGCGCCGCCGAAGGCCTTGGGTACGCTGATCGCCCACAGGCCGGAGCGGGTGAACAGTTCCAGTTCGGCGTGCGGCAGACGGCGCTCACGGTCGCGCAGGGCGCTGTCGCGGTGCAGTTGCCGGGCGATGTCTTCAGCGACGGCCAGGGCTTGGGCGTCGCTGGTGATCACGGATGTGGTCATGTTGTTCTCCGGGGCGTTTCGCGGGCAAGCCCGCTCCTACAGAGGATCGCGATCACCTGTAGGAGCGGGCTTGCCCGCGAAAGGCCCTCAAGTCAAATCCAGGAATGCCGCGCAGGCAGCGTGCCGTTGAGGTAGTAGGCGCCGACCGCGTGGTACTTCCAGCGCACCGGATCGTGCAGCGTGTGCACCCGGGCGTTGCGCCAGTGGCGGTCGAGGTTGAATTCGGCGAGGGTGGCGCGGCTGCCGGCGAGCTCGAGCAGCTTCTCGCTGGCCTGCAGCGAAATCTCGGTGGTGAGCACCTTGGCCTCGGCAACGGCAATCGAGGCGCGCGCCGCAGCAGCGGCATCGATAGGCGTTGCATTGGCTTCATCCAGCACCTGCGCGGCCTTGCGTAGCAGGGCTTCGGCGGCATGCAACTCGAGCTTGAGGCGGCCGATGTCGGCGATCACATAGAGGTCGTCACTGGCACGCTCGACCTTGGCATCGATCCACGGCCGCGACTTGTCACGCACAAAGGCGATGGCGTCGTCGATGGCCGCTTCGGCGATCCCGGCGTCGATGGCAGCCTGAATCAGTTGCGAGACCGCGCCCTGGATATTGGGCTGGTCGGCCTGGCGCCAGTTGTCGATCACCAGGTCCGCGTCCACCGGCACCTGGTCGAGCAGCACCGTGCCGCTGGCGGTGGTGCGCTGGCCGAAGCCGGACCAGTCGTCGACGATGCGCAGCCCAGGGCTGCCACGGCGTACGAAGGCCAGGCGCTGGCGACCTTCGTCGTCCAGGGCCTTGACCGCCACCCAGTGGGCGAACAGGGCGCCGGTGGAGTAGAACTTCTCGCCGCTGATGCGGTAGGTGTCGCCGTCGCGGGTGATGCGGGCCTTGAGGGTCAAGGTGTCTTTGGTGCTGCGTTCGGGGCCGGCATTGCCGATGCGCCAGCCGTCCAGCACCGAGCGGAAGATCAGCGCCTGCTGCGCCTCGCTGGCGGTCAGGCGCAGCAGTTGCAACAGGCCGAACTGATTCTGCGGGATCTGCCCCAACGCCGGGTCGGCGGCGCTGATCAGGCGAAAGACTTCGGCGATGGTCGCGAACGACACATCCGGGCCGCCATGGGCCTTGGGCACGCTGATGCTGCCAAGCCCCGAGCGGGTGAACAGCTCGATCTCGGCCCACGGCAGCTTGCGTTGCTGGTCGCGGCGCGAGGCCTGCTGGCGCGCGACTTCGGCCAGTTCGCGGGCCGCTTGCAGGGCCTCGGCGTCATTGCGCAACACCTTGGCCGGCAGCAGCAGGGGCGAGCTGTCGATATCGCTGTGGAATTGGGTATTGGGTTGGCTGGACATCAGTGCCGCTCCTTGGCTGCACTCAATGCCCTGGCGTTACGCACTGGGGTGATTGTGTTCCTGACCATTCCTGAACCTCACGAAGTAGATGCGTCGCTACAGCTGGTCGCGACGGATGTGTGCGGGTCCGGTGGTCCGGTCTATATACCTTATGTGCTTATAAAAAGTTTATGAACTAACTCTTTGGAATATGAATAGAAGAGAGGCATTTGTCTGAGGTGCCGGACTCTTCGCGGGCGAGGCCCGCACCCACAGAGAACCGCACAGGCTTCATCGCCGGTGCGGCTCCTGTGGAAGCGGGACTTGCCCGCGAAGATCCAGCCGAGCTTTTCAGTCTTGCGAAGCAGTGGTCCCGAGGAACTTGCGCAGGAACTGCCGGGTGCGTTCCTCCTTCGGATCGGCGAACAGCGCCTTGGCCTCGCCCTGCTCGACGATCACGCCCTTGTCGAAGAAGATCACCCGGTTCGCCACATCACGTGCAAAGCTCATCTCGTGGGTGACGATGATCATGGTGCGCTTCTCTTCGGCCAGGCCGCGGATGGTCGCCAGCACTTCGCCGACCAGCTCGGGGTCGAGCGCGGAGGTCGGTTCGTCGAAGAGGATCACTTCAGGCTCCATCGCCAGGGCACGGGCGATGGCCACGCGCTGCTGCTGGCCGCCGGAAAGGCGCCGTGGATAGGCGTCTTCCTTGCCGGCCAGGCCGACCTTGGCGAGCAGCTTGCGGCCCAGTTCCAGGGCCTGGTCGCGCGGGGTCTTCTTGACGATCACCGGCCCTTCGATGACGTTCTCCAGGGCGGTGCGGTGCGGGAACAGGTTGAAGTTCTGGAACACGAACCCGGCCTGCTGGCGCAGACGGCGGATCGCGCTCTGCTGGCCGCCGAGCGGGCGGTCGGCGTCGATGTCGATATCGCCGATGCGGATTTTCCCGGCATCGGGTGTTTCCAGCAGGTTCAGACAGCGCAGGAAGGTGGTCTTGCCCGAGCCGCTGGGGCCGATGATGGCGACGACTTCACCGGCCTCGACTGTCAGGTCGATGCCCTTGAGCACGGTCTGGCCCTTGAACTGCTTGGTCAGGCCTTCTACTACGATCATCTTCAGTGCTCCTGGTCATGCTGGTTGACCCGCGCTTCCATGCGGTTCTGGAAGTGCGCCAGGATACTGCAGAGAATCCAGTAGATGACGGCCACGGCCAGGTACATGGTGAAGACTTCGAAGGTCCGTGCGGTGATCAACTGCGCCTGGCGGAACAGCTCTGGCACCTGGATGGTCGCCGCCAGGGCGGTATCCTTGACCAGCGAGATGAAGCTGTTGCCCAGCGGCGGCAAGGCGGTGCGCATGGCCTGGGGCAGGATCGCCCGGCGCATGGCCTGGGTACGGGTCATGCCGATGCTGGCTGCGGCTTCCCACTGGCCGCGGTCGATCGAGGAGATCGCCGCGCGCAGGATTTCGCAGATGTACGCCGCCATGTTCAGCGACAGGCCGATCAGCGAGGCGGGGATCGGATCGAGTTCGATGCCGATCTGTGGCATGCCGAAGTAGATCACGAACAGTTGCACCAGCAGCGGCGTGCCGCGGAAGAACGACACGTAGATCCGCGCCAGCCAGTCCAGCGGCAGGATCTTCGACAGGCGCATCAGTGCCAGGGCAAAGCCCAGCACCAGGCCGAAGAACATGCCGCCGACACTGAGCAGTACCGTGTAACCCGCGCCCTTGAGCAGGAAGGGCGTAGAGTCGATAACGAGTTGCAGGCTTTCAGAGATCATTTGGTGACGTCGGCACCGAAGTATTTCTCGGACAGCTTGGCCAGGGTGCCGTCAGCCTTGAGCTTGTCCAGCGCCTTGTTCACTGCTGCGAGCAGCTCAGGTTCGCCCTTGCGCAGGGCAACGCCGCTTTCCAGGCGCGAGAAGGCTTCGCCGGCAAGTTGAGTGTCCTTGGCCTTCTGTGCGTATTCCAGGGCGGCCAGGCGGTCGATCAGGATGGCGTCGATACGGCCGTTGCGCAGGTCAGCGAACTTGCTCGGATCGTCTTCATAGGTACGTACGTCGGCTTTGGGTACGTCCTGCTTGACCCACTGCTCGTAGTTGGTGCCCAGGCCCACCCCGACCTTCTTGCCCGCCAGGTCCTGCGCGGTCTTGATGTTCAGCTGCTCGGCCTTCTTCTTCAGGATCAGCGCCTGGATGCCGGAGATGGTGTAGGGCTCGGAGAAGTCATACTTCTTCTTGCGCTCTTCGGAGATGGTGACCTGGTTGATCACCACGTCCAGGCGCTTGGATTCCAGCGCGGCGAGGATGCCGTCCCACTTGGTTGGCTGGACCTTGGCCTTGACGCCCAGCTCCTTGGCCAGCAGTTCGGAGAGTTCCACTTCGAAACCGGTCAGCTTGCCGTTTTCGTCGACGAAGCTGAAGGGTGGGTAGGTGCCTTCCAGGCCGACGTTGATCACGCCTTTTTCCTGGATGGTCTTGAGCTGCTCACCCGCAAAGGCGTGACTGAACAGGCCGGTGCCCAGCAGGATGGCCAGGCTGGCATTGAGAAGTGGTTTGGTGAATTTGGTCATGGCTGTCCCCGCGCTTTGTTTTAAGTAGTGGGTGGCGACTATAGGGTGGGCTGTATAGCTCAGGAAATAATAAAAAATTATCTATTATTCCTTTCTGTTATTTCGTCCCTGAAGGGCAGTTTTGAGGGTAGCCGTGAACCGGGTCCCCGTCATCGCTGCTTATGCCCGACTTAGTGCAGGATGGAATAAAGCGTTGTTTTTTCCAAGGGAAGAATTTGCCGTAGAGTAATTCCTACAAGTGGCGGCTCTACCTACCGACACCGTCGCAAGCCAGGAGAACACCGTGAGCGAACATCCATCGACCGGCCATTGGCAATTGCCGGGCATCGTCAGCGAACTGCGCCAGGCACGTGACCAGTGGCGCAGTCGCAATGGCCGTTGCAGCAACAAGCAGGGCGGGCGCGAACTGCCCTCGCGCGAGGCGATGCGCGAGATCCTCGAGCAATTATGTGGAGCGTTGTTTCCCATGCGCCTGGGGCCTGTGGACCTGCGTGAGGAGGGCGAGGATTTCTATGTCGGCCACACCCTGGATGCGGCGCTGACCGCACTGCTCGACCAGGCGCGCCTGGAACTGCGCTACGCCGCGCGGCACGGCAATACCGAGGTCGAGCCCAAGGACGTCGATGCCCACGCACTGGGTCTGATCCAAGGCTTTGCCAAAGCCTTGCCAGGGTTGCGTGTACTGCTCGACACCGACGTGCTGGCGGCCTACCACGGCGACCCCGCGGCGCGTAGCGTGGACGAGGTGTTGCTGTGCTATCCCGGCATCCTGGCGATCATCCACCACCGCCTGGCGCACTACCTCTACCAGTCCGGGCTGCCACTGCTGGCGCGAATCAGCTCGGAGCTGGCGCATTCGGCCACCGGCATCGACATCCACCCCGGCGCGCAGATCGGCCAGAGTTTCTTCATCGACCACGGCACAGGCGTGGTGATCGGCGAGACAGCGATCATCGGCGAGCGCGTGCGCATCTATCAAGCGGTGACCCTTGGTGCCAAACGCTTCCCGTCGGACGAGTCGGGCACCTTGCACAAGGGCCTGGCGCGCCACCCGATCGTCGAGGATGACGTGGTCATCTATGCCGGTGCGACCATTCTGGGGCGCATCACCATCGGCAAGGGTTCGACCATTGGCGGCAATGTCTGGCTGACGCGCAGCGTGCCGGCCGAGAGCAACATCACCCAGGCGAACCTGCAACTCGATTGCCAGGACAAACAGTGAGGTAGGCCCGGCGGGCCCTATCGCGGGACAAGTCCGCTCCCACAGAGTGGAGCGGGCTTGTCCCGCGATAGGGCCGGAACTGCTGGCAAAGAGCAAAGGTCAATTGGTCGCCCGCCAGCGACCACAGGTCGCATTGAAATCCGATCCATGTTTAACTTGAACGCTTGTTCAAATTAAAACGCTGGTCCGCTGCCGGTGTTCAACAGGAGGATTCCCTTTGCTGAACCCGTTCAATCCGAGCCTTTTCACTGCTGTAGAGGTGCCCGTTTCATGAGTGCACCGACGCCTTCCCTTGCCAATGGCAAGATCCGCATGAACCCCCCGGTGTTCTACTTCGCGGCAAGTTTCATCCTCATCTTCGGCCTGGTGGTCATCGCTAACCCGCAAGCGGCGGGCGACTGGTTGCTGGCTGCACAGAACTGGGCGGCCAACACGGTCGGCTGGTACTACATGCTGGCCATGACCCTGTACCTGGTGTTCGTGGTGGTCACTGCGGTGTCCGGCTACGGCAAGATCAAGCTCGGCGCCGACCATGACGAGCCCGAGTTCAGCTACCTGTCCTGGGCCGGTATGCTGTTCGCTGCCGGCATCAGCATCACGTTGTTCTTCTTCTGCGTCTCCGAGCCCCTGACCCACATGCTCCAGCCGCCCCAGGGCGAGGCGGGCACGGCCGAGGCCGGGCGCCAGGCGATGCAGATCCTGTTCCTGCACTGGGGGCTGCATGGTTGGGGCGTGTTCGCCTTCGTCGGCATGGCCCTGGCGTACTTCGCCTACCGCCACAACCTGCCATTGGCATTGCGCTCGGCGCTGTACCCGCTGATCGGCAAACGCATCAACGGACCGATCGGCTACGCAGTGGACGGCTTCGGCATCATCGCCACGGTGTTCGGCCTGGGCGCGGACATGGGCTTCGGCGTGCTGCACCTCAACGCCGGCCTCGACTACCTGTTCGGCATCGACCACAGCCAGTGGGTGCAGGTGCTGCTGATCGCCCTGATGATGGGGGCAGCGGTGGCCGTTGCAGTTGCCGGGGTGGAGAAGGGCGTGCGGGTGATGAGCGACATCAACCTGTTCCTGGCCTGCGCGCTGCTGTTGTTCGTGCTCTTCGCCGGCCCCACGCAGCACCTGTTCAACACCCTGATCCAGAACCTTGGTGACTACCTCGGCGCCCTGCCGCGCAAGAGTTTCGACGTGTATGCCTATGGCGAGAATCGCGACTGGCTGGGCGGCTGGACGGTGTTCTACTGGGCCTGGTGGATCGCCTGGGCGCCCTTCGTCGGGCTGTTCATCGCGCGCATCTCGCGTGGCCGCACCATTCGCGAATTCGTCTTCGGCGTGCTGCTGATCCCGCTGGGCTTCACCCTCGCGTGGATGTCGATCTTCGGCAACAGTGCGCTGGACCAGGTGATCAACCACGGCATGACCGCGCTGGGGCAGTCGGCGTTGGACAACCCGTCGATGAGCCTGTACCTGCTGCTGGAGACCTATCCATGGAGCAAGACGGTGATTGCCGTCACCGTGTTCATCAGCTTCGTGTTCTTCGTCACCTCCGCCGACTCCGGCACCGTGGTGCTGTCGACGCTTTCTGCCAAAGGCGGCGACGCCGACGAGGACGGGCCGAACTGGCTGCGGATCTTCTGGGGCGCGATGACTGCGCTGGTCACCAGCGGCTTGCTGTTCGCTGGCAGCATTGATTCGCTGAAGTCGGCGGTGGTGCTGACGTCGCTGCCATTCTCGCTGATCTTGCTGTGCATGATGTGGGGCTTGCACAAGGCGTTCTATCTGGAAAGCCAGCGGCAGATCGCGCAGATGCACTCGCTGGCACCGTTCGCCCAGTCCCGCCGCGGACGCGGTGGCTGGCGCCAGCGCTTGAGTCAGGCCGTGCACTTCCCATCACGCGACGAGGTGTATCGCTTCATGGATGACGTGGTGCGCCCGGCGATTGCCGACGTGACCGAGGTGTTCGAGCAGAAGGGCCTGGCGCTGATCACCCAGGACGACCCGAGCCATGACAACGTCAGCCTGAAGATCGGCCATGGCGAGGAGCAGCCGTTCATCTACCAGGTGCAGATGCGTGGCTACTTCACGCCGTCGTTCGCGTTGGGTGGGCTGGGTACGCAGGAGCTGAAGAACCGCCGCTACTACCGCGCCGAGGTGCACCTGGCCGAAGGCAGCCAGAACTATGATCTGGTCGGCTACAGCAAGGAGCAGATCATCAACGACATCCTCGACCAGTACGAGCGGCACATGCAGTTCCTGCACCTGGTCAGGTAACGCGCGGCGCTTCCATTCGCGGGCTTGCCCGCGAATGGTTTCAGAACGGTGCGTCGCCGAGAATCGTCGCCCGGTGCATCACCCGCCGCTGCGGCCGGTAGTCGTCCACCGCGTAATGCTGGGTCACGCGGTTGTCCCAGAACGCCACGTCATTCTCCTGCCAACGCCAGCGAATGCTGAATTCCGGCCGTGTGGCATGGGCGAACAGCAGCTTGAGCAGCGCCTCGCTCTCGTGGTCGGCAAGCTCGTTGATCCGCGTGGTGAACCCTTCGTTGACGAACAACGCCTTGCGCCCGCTCACCGGATGGGTGCGCACCACCGGGTGCGACAGCGGTGGGTTGTTGCGGCGGGTGGCTTCCCAGCGCTCCAGGTCCTGCGCAGTGGTACCGAAGCGCTCGAGCGGGAACGACTTGGTGAAGTCGTGGGTGGCCGTGAGGCCGTCGAGCAGGGTGCGCAGGGGCGCCGACAAGGCTTCGAACGCAGCGATGCCGCTGGCCCACAAGGTGTCACCGCCGTAGGCGGGCAGTTGCTTGGCGCTGAGCACCGCGCCCAGTGCCGGGGTCGGCAGGAAGGTAACGTCGGTGTGCCAGACCGCGTTGTCGCGCACGTCGGTGACTGCGGTGTCGAGAATCAGCACCTGCGGGGTTTCCGGCACGTTGGGATAGATCGGATGGATGTGCAGGTCGCCGAAGCGCGCAGCGAAGCGAGCCTGCTGGGCGGGGTCGATCGATTGTTCGCGGAAGAACAGCACCTGGTGCTCGAGCAGCGCCTGCTCGATGGCGTCGCGCTGTGCATCGGTGATGTCGCGGGACAGGTCGACGCCGCTGATCTGCGCGCCGAGGGCCGGGCTGAGGGGGGTGATGGTCAGGCTCATGTCGGTCTCGAATGGGGGCGGTTGGCGGTGTCGTTGCGGGCCTTATCGCGGGGCAAGCCCGCTCCTGCAGGTAGCTCTGTGAACTTGTAGGAGCGGGCTTGCCCCGTGATGAGGCCGGAAAGGTCAGTGACTTTGTCCATGCCAAGGCACGAGGCGGCGCTGCAGGACGCGCAGGCCCATCTCCAGGGCAAAGGCGATCAGCGCGATCAGCAAGATGCCCAGCACCACCACATCGGTGACCAGGAACTGCGCGGCTGACTGGACCATGAAGCCCAGGCCGCTGGTAGCGGCGATCAGTTCGGCGGCGACCAGGGTCGACCAGCCGACCCCGAGGCCGATGCGAATGCCGGTGAGGATGTCGGGCAAGGCGCTGGGCAGGATCACATGGCGAATCAGTTGTACCTTGCTCGCTCCCAGCGACTGCGCGGCGCGCAGCTTGGCCGGGTCGACGGTGCGCACGCCGGTGGCGGTGGCGATGGCGATCGGGGCGAAGATCGCCAGGTAGATCAGCAGCACCTTCGACAACTCGCCGATCCCGCACCAGATCACGATCAGCGGCAGGTACGCCAGTGGCGGGATCGGCCGGTAGAACTCGATCAGTGGATCGAGGATGCCGCGGGCCACGCGGTTGTAGCCGATGGCGATGCCGACCGGAATCGCGGTCAGGGTTGCCGCCAGCAACGCCACGCCAATACGGCCCAGGCTCGCGCCCAGGTGCTGCCAGAGGCTGGCGTCCATATAGCCTTGGGTCAGCAGCACCCAAGCCTTGGCCAGGATGTCGCCGGGGGCGGGCAGGAACAGTGGCTCGACCCAGCCGACAGCGGTCACCAGCCACCAGATCAGCAGCAGGCTACCCAGGGTCAGGGCGCTGATCCAACGGGTCGGCAGCGGGCGGCGGGCCTTGATCGCCGATGCGGTGCGGGTGTCGGTTTTGCCGGCGACCGGCAGGTCCAGGCTGCTCATGCGGACTCCTCGCGGCGGGCGGCACGTTGGGAAAAGACTCGCGACAGCACATGCTCGCGGGTTTCGATGAAACGTGGATCGGACTTGATCGCCCGCGCCGGTTCGCCCGCGGCGTAGCGCTGGCCGAAGTCCAGTTGCAGGCGCTCGACCACGCGCCCCGGATTCGGTGCCAGCAACACCAGTTCGCTGGCCAGGAATACGGCTTCCTCGATGTCGTGGGTGATCAGGAACACCGGCTTTGCGGTGCGCTGCCAGACCTGCAGCAGCAACTCTTGCATCTGCTCGCGGGTGAAGGCATCGAGGGCGCCGAAGGGTTCGTCCATCAACAGTACGCGTGGGTCGGCAGCCAGGGCGCGGGCCAGGCCCACGCGTTGCTTCTGTCCGCCTGAAAGCTGCCAGATGCGCCGGTCGCCGAACCCGGCCAGATCGACCAGGGCCAGCATCTCACGTGCCTTGGCTTCACGCTGTGCGCGAGGTACGCCGGCCAGCTCCAGGCCGAAAGCGACATTGCCGAGCACGTCCTGCCAGGGCAGCAGGGCGTCATCCTGGAACACCACGCCGCGGTCGGCGCCTGGGCCTTGCACGGGTGCACCGTCAAGGGTGATGCGCCCGCCGCTGGGGGCGACGAAGCCGGCGACGAGATTGAGCAGCGAGGTCTTGCCGCTGCCGGAGGGCCCGAGGGCGACCAGCAGTTGGCGTGGCCCCAGCGTCAGGTTGATGTCATCCAGCACCGGGGTGGTGGCGCCGGGGTACTGTGCGCTGATGCGCTCCAGCTCGAGCAAGGCCATGATGGGCTCCGGTTCGGGGCGCAGGGCGCCCCTGGGTTCGATCGGTTGGGCAGGTGCTTCAGTTGGGCAGGAACTTGGCCGTTACGTACGGCGAGTAATCCGGCAGCACTGCCTCGACCTTGCCCTGCTCCTTGAGGAAGGTCGCGGTGTCGGTCAGTGCCTGGGTGGTAGGCGCGCCCAGTGCCGCGGTCTGGTCGGCGGCCAACGGGTAGACGTTGCCCTCCAGCAGGCCCGGGATATCGCCGGTCTTGGCGCCGGACAGCTTGGCGAGCTTGCTCACGTTGTCTGGATTGGCCAACCAGGCTTTCGGGTCCTTGCGGTAGTCGGCGTAGGCGTCAAGGGTGACCTTGGCGAACGACTTGACGATCTCCGGGTGCTTCTCGGCGAAGTCCTTGCGCACGATCCAGGCATCGAAAGTCGGGGCGCCTTTCTTTGCCAGTTCGCCAGAAGTGATCAGCACCTTGCCGTTTTCCTTGGCCACGCCTAGCGCTGGGTCCCAGACGTAGGTGGCGTCGATGTCGCCGCGTTTCCAGGCGGCGATGATCGCCGGTGGCGCGAGGTTGAGGATCTGCACCTTGGCCGGGTCGATGTTCCAGCTCTTGAGTGCCGCCAGCAGGCTGTAATGCCCGGTGGAGACGAAGGGCACGGCGACTTTCTTGCCGATCAGGTCCTGTGGACTCTTGATGCTGTCGCGGGCGACCAGTGCTTCACCGGCACCGATCTGGGTGGCGATGAGGAAGGTTTCCACCGGCACCTTGCGGGTGGTCGCGGCAGCCAGCGGGCTGGAGCCCAGGTAGCCGATCTGCACGTCGCCGGAGGCGACGGCGGCGATGATGTCGGCACCGTTGTCGAATTTGCGCCAGTCGATGCTGGCGTGGCTGGCTTTTTCGTAGCTGCCATCGGCCTGGGCCACCTTGGCCGGGTCCACGGTGGTCTGGTAGGCCACGGTCAGGTCGGCGGCCTGGGCGAACCAGCTGGCGCTGGCCAGGGTCAGCGCGGCGAACAGGCGCAGGGGGGCGTGGGGGATCATGATCGAACCTCTCGTCAGGCATCGGGTGATGAATGACGCGAAGACTAAATGATCTAAGAATTACAAAATAAATAACTTTTCAGAATTAGCTTAGGAGACAAAACGCTTAGAAATCGGCGCCGTCAGAGGAAGGGTTGTGAAATTTTTGTGAAAGACTACGCTTTCACAACTTTTCACGGAGCGCCCTCTGGCAAAGGGGTGCAGATAACCGGAAGCTATGAGCGAAGGACGTGCATACACCAAATGACGCTTAAGGTTCCGTAGTTATTCCGGAAAAATCTGACGATTTCATAAAACGGTCATTTTGGATTTATAGGATTGTCATTATCCTGTAGCGCAGGTGCATTAGACCAAAGTCGTGAAATCTCTGGTAACGATTGACTTACCAGTCACACTTTGGTGCTAAATCGCTTACCCGTGGCGAGGGGGGCAGCAGATCCCCCCGCCTTGAGAATACAAAAATTAGAATGTAGAGGAGCAAAGCATGTACAAGTCTAGCCTGGCCCTGGCCGTGGCACTGGGGGTTCTCGCCCAACAAGCGGGCGCCGCTGGCTTCATCGAAGACAGCAAGGTATCCATCAGCTCGCGCACCATGTACTTCAACAACGACGACCATGAAGTTCGCACGAACGCTCAGGGTCGTAACGGTGACCAGCGCGAAACCGCCCAAGGTTTCAAGCTCGACTACCTGTCCGGCTTCACCCAAGGCACCGTTGGTTTCGGTGTCGACGTTCAAGCTCTCTGGGGTATCCATCTCGATGGCGGCCGTGGCCGTCACCCGGATAACAACACCTTCTTCCCAAGCGACAGCGACGGCTCTGCCGTGAGCCAGTGGGCTCGCATCGGTGGTAACGCCAAGGCTCGCTTCTCCAAGACCGAAGTCCACTACGGCAGCGCCCTGGCGCCAAACCTGCCGATCCTGGTCTCCAACGACGGTCGTCTGCTGCCGCAAACCTTCGAGGGCGGTACCGTCCAGTCGAAGGAAATCGACAACGTTACCCTCAACGCGGGTCAGCTGACCCACGCCATGGGTCGTGCCTCGAGCAACCGCACCGGCCTGTCCGTTGGCGGCGCTTACCGCGACAGCAACAAGTTCCAGTTCGCCGGCGGCGACTGGAAGGTCACCAAAGACCTGACCCTGCAGTACTACTACTCGAACCTGGAAGACTTCTACAAGCAGCACTTCCTGGGTCTGACCCACGTCTACCAGATCGCCAACGATCAGTCGTTCAAGACCGACCTGCGCTGGTTCAAGAGCAGCAGCGACGGCAAGAACGGCGAAGCCGGCTACACCTTCAACAACAACGGTGGCTACGCCAAGAACGCAGGCGAGGTCGACAACAAGACCTGGTCCGCGATGTTCACCTACACCATCGGCGGCCACGCAATCATGCTGGGTCACCAACAGGTTGGCGACGACGGCGGTTTCGTCTGGCTGAACCAGGGTAACGTGCGCAAGGACGGCAGCACCTCGCCGCTGGAAGGCAACGGTGGCTCGAGCTTCTACCTGTTCACCGACAGCATGATCAACCAGTTCGCCCGTGCTGGCGAGAACACCACTTTCGGTCAGTACTCCTATGACTTCGCACGTCTGGGCGTACCGGGCCTGAAGGCATCCGTGGCCTACCTGCGCGGTGATGACATCAAGAACGCCCGCACCAGCGGCACCTACAGCGAGTGGGAACGCGACGCGCGTATCGACTACGTACTGCAGGAAGGCACCCTCAAGGGCCTGGGCGTCAGCCTGCGTCACGGCACCTACCGTGGCGGCGGCGAGAGCATCAACGATGCCGATCAGACTCGTCTGATCTTCAACTACACTTACAACTTCATGTAAGTCGTAGCTGCAACGAAAGAGCCTCGCCTGGTGCGAGGCTTTTTTGTGCCTGCGAATCCGTATTCTTTCCGGTTATAAATAAATCAGTATTTATTCTTTTTGTTTTTAATCGGAAGCAGGCACATTGAATCCCACAAGGCCAGACACAGCACAGGAGCCGCTTCCATGAGCCTCAAACTCGGCGACATCGCCCCCGACTTCGAACAGGATTCCAGCGCCGGCAAGATCCGTTTCCATGAGTGGCTGGGCAACAGCTGGGGCGTGCTGTTCTCCCACCCGGCCGACTTTACCCCGGTGTGCACCACCGAACTGGGCCTGACCGCCAAGCTCAAGGATGAGTTCGCCAAGCGCGGCGTCAAGGCTATCGCACTGTCGGTGGACCCGGTCGACTCGCACCACAAGTGGATCGATGACATCAACGAGACCCAGAACACCGTGGTCAACTTCCCGATCATCGCCGATGCCGATCGCAAGGTGTCCGACCTGTACGACCTGATCCACCCCAACGCCAACGACACGCTTACCGTACGCTCGCTGTTCGTGATCGACCCGAACAAGAAGGTACGCCTGACCATCACCTATCCAGCCAGCACCGGGCGCAACTTCAACGAGATCCTGCGGGTGATCGATTCGTTGCAGCTGACCGACAACTACAAGGTCGCCACCCCGGGTAACTGGCAGGACGGCGACGAGGTAGTGATCGTGCCTTCGCTGAAGGATGAGGACGAGATCAAGCAGCGCTTCCCGAAAGGTTATCGGGCAGTCAAACCCTATCTGCGCCTCACCCCGCAACCCAATCGTTGATCCTCGTTGCATTGCTCTTAGCCATAGCAGGGATTTCGGGCCGTTTCGACGGCCCTTTTTTATGCCTGCTCTTCGTGCGGGCAGGCTTGCCCGTGAAGCGAATGAGAAGGCGCGCTTCAGGGTGAAAAGCTATATCTCCATAACGAATAAACAAATGAAAAAATATGATTTCTAGATATATGTGGCGAGCTGCTAATGTCGGAGTCATTCACAGGGGCCACACCCCGGAACCGAATTGAAGGAAGCGCTGCAATGCTGGTTGTTTCGATAGGTGGTAGCCCCAGTACCCGTTCACGCTCCGGCGTGCTGCTCGAGCGTTCGCGCCAGTGGTTGCAGGATCGTGGTGTGGAGGTGGTGACCTTCCAGGTGCGCGAGTTTCCGGCAGAGGACCTGCTCCACGCACGTTTCGACAGCCCGCAGGTGCAGCACTTCCAGCAACTGGTAGCCCAGGCTGATGGGCTGGTGGTGTCGACCCCGGTGTACAAGGCATCGTTCGCCGGGGCCCTGAAGACGTTGCTCGACCTGCTGCCCGAGCGCGCGCTGGAACACAAGGTGGTCCTGCCGATCGCGACCGGCGGCAGCATCGCCCACATGCTGGCGGTGGATTACGCATTGAAGCCTGTGCTGTCGGCACTCAAGGCGCAGGAGACCCTTCAAGGGATCTTCGCCGACGACAGCCAGGTCGCTTACGCCGAAGGCAATCGCCCGGCACAGTTGGCCGAGGCCCTGGAGGCCCGCCTGCTGGACTCGCTGGAAACCTTCCACAGTGCCCTGGCGCGTCGGCCCAAGCCGGTCGCTCCAGGTGTGCTCAACGAACGCCTGATCAGTGCTCGCTGGAGCATCTGAACGCCCCCGCAAATGCGTCACCGTTTTTCCACCTTACTCGCCCGACAACGAGGCAAGCAGGTGCAACCCGAACCTCATTCGCACAGGAGAGCGCCATGCGCACAGTCTTCTTGCGTCGTGGTCTGGTCGCCCTGTTTGCGGCGGCTGTGTCCTTCGGCGCCATCACCCAAGCCCAGGCCGAGAGCCTGCGCATCGGTTACCAGAAATACGGCACCCTGGTGCTGCTCAAGGCCAAGGGCTCGCTGGAAAAGCGCCTGAAGGAACAGGGCATCGACGTGCAATGGACCGAATTCCCCGGCGGGCCGCAGTTGCTCGAAGGGCTGAACGTCGGCTCGATCGATTTCGGTGTCACCGGCGAAACCCCGCCGGTCTTCGCCCAGGCCGCCGGTGCCGATCTGCTCTACGTGGCCTATGAGCCGCCTGCGCCGCACAGCGAGGCGATCCTCGTGCCCAAGGGTTCGTCGATCCAGTCGGTGAAAGAGCTCAAAGGCAAGAAAGTCGCGCTGAACAAAGGCTCCAACGTGCACTACCTGCTGGTCCGCGCCCTTGAGGACGCCGGCTTGAAATACAGCGACATCCAGCCCGTGTACCTGCCGCCTGCCGATGCCCGCGCCGCCTTCGAGCGTGGCAGCGTCGATGCCTGGGTGATCTGGGACCCGTACCAGGCTGCCGCCGAACAGCAGTTGCAGGCCCGTACCCTGCGTGATGGCAAGGACCTGGTCGACAACCACCAGTTCTACCTGGCCACCCGCAGCTACGCGACCCAGCACCCGGCAGTGATCAGCACCCTGATCGACGAGGTGCGCGCCGTGGGCGAATGGTCCCAGGCCAACCCGCAGCAAGTGACCGACCAGGTCGCGCCGCTGCTCGGCCTGCCGGCCGACATCACCCTGACCTCGGTCAAGCGCCAGGGCTACGGCGCTGCGCCGCTGACGCCCGAAGTGATCGCCGCGCAACAGAAGATCGCCGACACCTTCCAGGCTCTGAAGCTGATTCCCAAGCCCTTGAGCATCAAGGACGTGATCTGGACCCCACCGGCCAAGGTCGCCAGCGCACCTTGAACGATTCGCCTGCGCCGCAGCATCGCTGCGGCTTGAGCCACCCTTGAGGAGACAACTCCAATGAGCCTTAACATTTTCTGGTTCCTCCCCACCCACGGTGACGGCAAGTACCTGGGTACCACCGAAGGCGCACGCGCCGTCGATCACGGCTACCTGACCCAGGTCGCCCAGGCGGCCGATCGCCTGGGTTTCGGTGGCGTGCTGATCCCTACCGGTCGCTCCTGCGAGGACTCCTGGCTGGTTGCGGCATCACTGATTCCGGTGACCCAGAACCTGAAGTTCCTGGTTGCGCTGCGCCCGGGCATCATTTCGCCGACCGTGGCCGCTCGCCAGGCAGCGACCCTGGATCGCCTGTCCAACGGCCGTGCGCTGTTCAATCTGGTGACCGGCGGCGATCCGGACGAGCTGGCCGGTGATGGTCTGCACCTGAACCACCAGGAGCGCTACGAAGCCTCGGTCGAGTTCACCCGCATCTGGCGCAAGGTGCTGGAAGGCGAAGTGGTCGACTATGACGGCAAGCACATCCAGGTGAAGGGCGCCAAGCTGCTTTATCCGCCGATCCAGCAGCCGCGTCCGCCGCTGTATTTCGGCGGTTCGTCCGAGGCCGCACAGGATCTGGCCGCCGAGCAGGTCGAGCTGTACCTGACCTGGGGTGAGCCGCCCGCTGCCGTAGCGGAGAAGATTGCCGCAGTGCGCGAGAAAGCCGCTGCGCAAGGCCGCGAGGTGCGCTTCGGTATCCGCCTGCACGTGATCGTGCGGGAAACCAACGAAGAAGCCTGGGCTGCCGCCGATCGCCTGATTTCGCACCTGGACGACGACACCATTGCCCGCGCCCAGGCCTCGCTGGCGCGCTTCGATTCGGTTGGCCAGCAACGTATGGCCGCCCTGCACAACGGTAACCGCGACAAGCTCGAAGTCAGCCCCAACCTGTGGGCGGGCGTCGGCCTGGTGCGAGGCGGCGCCGGTACCGCACTGGTGGGCGATGGCCCGACGGTCGCGGCACGCGTCAAGGAATACGCCGACCTGGGCATCGATACCTTCATCTTCTCCGGTTATCCGCACCTGGAAGAGTCCTATCGCGTCGCCGAGCTGCTGTTCCCGCACCTGGACGTGCAGCGCCCGGAGCAGGCCAAGACCGGGGGCTACGTGAGCCCGTTCGGTGAAATGGTCGCCAACGACATCCTGCCCAAGTCCGTGTCGCAGAGCTGAGGGTCAGGCCATGAGTCGTGCAACTTCTTCCACCCTGACACAGCGCCTGGCGCCATGGGCCTTGCCCGTGCTGCTGCTGGCGGTGTGGCAGCTGGCGGTCAGCGCTGGATGGTTGTCCACGCGCATCCTGCCGGCACCGAGCGCGGTGGTCAGCGCCGGTGTCGAGCTGGTGCGCAGCGGCGAGATCTGGACGCACCTGGCGATCAGCGGCTGGCGCGCCGGTGTGGGCTTTCTGATTGGCGGCAGCATCGGCCTGTTGCTGGGGTTCATCACCGGCCTTTCGAACTGGGGCGAACGCCTGCTCGACAGCTCGGTACAGATGATCCGCAACGTGCCGCACCTGGCGCTGATCCCGCTGGTGATCCTGTGGTTCGGCATCGACGAGTCGGCGAAGATCTTCCTGGTCGCGCTGGGCACGCTGTTCCCGATCTACCTGAACACCTACCACGGTATCCGTAATGTCGACCCGGCGCTGGTGGAAATGGCGCGCAGCTATGGCCTGTCCGGTTTCTCGCTGTTCTGCCAGGTGATCCTGCCCGGTGCGCTGCCGTCGATCCTGGTCGGTGTGCGCTTCGCCCTGGGCTTCATGTGGCTGACCCTGATCGTTGCCGAGACCATCTCGGCCAATGCCGGTATCGGCTACCTGGCGATGAACGCCCGTGAATTCCTGCAAACCGACGTGGTGGTCCTGGCCATCGTCATGTACGCCGTGCTCGGCAAGCTCGCCGACCTCGCCGCCCGTGGCCTGGAGCGTGTCTGGCTGCGCTGGCACCCCGCCTACCAGGTGGCGAAGAAGGAGGGCGCATGACCGTGCTCAAGGAACAACCGCCGCGCCTGCTGCGTGGCATCCCGCTGGCCGCCAACGGCCTGCGCAAGACCTTCGGCAAGCGTGAAGTGCTGCGCGGTATCGACCTGCACATCCCGGCCGGTCAGTTCGTCGCCATCGTCGGCCGCTCCGGCTGCGGCAAGAGTACCTTGCTGCGCTTGCTGGCCGGTCTGGACCAACCCAGTGCCGGTGAGCTGCTGGCCGGTGCCGCGCCGCTGGCCGATGCGCGCGAGGAAACCCGCCTGATGTTCCAGGACGCCCGTCTGCTGCCCTGGAAGAAGGTTATCGACAACGTCGGCCTGGGCTTGTCCGGTGACTGGCGGCCGCGCGCGGTGCAAGCGCTGGAGGAGGTGGGCCTGGCCGATCGAGCCAACGAATGGCCTGCTGCGCTGTCCGGTGGACAAAAGCAGCGCGTGGCCCTGGCCCGAGCGCTGATCCACCAGCCGCGCCTGCTGCTGCTCGACGAGCCGCTGGGTGCGCTGGATGCCCTGACCCGGATCGAAATGCAGCAACTGATCGAGCGCCTGTGGCGCGAACACGGCTTCACCGTTCTGCTGGTCACCCACGACGTCAACGAAGCCGTCGCCGTGGCCGACCGGGTGATCCTGATCGAGGACGGCGAGGTCGGTCTGGACCTCACCGTCGACCTGGCAAGGCCGCGGGCGCGTGGTTCGCACCGCCTGGCTGCGCTGGAAAGCGAAGTGCTCAACCGTGTCCTGTCCGTCCCTGGCACCCCGCCCGAGCCGGAGCCTGTAGCCCCTTTGCCCACGCAACTGCGTTGGGCCCACTGAATCTGCGAAGCCAACCAAAGGAATCAAGCCATGACCATCAAAGCGATCAACGTCCGTAACCAGTTCAAAGGCACCGTCAAAGAAATCCTCGAAGGCCCGGTATTGTCGGAAATCGACGTGCAGACCGCCTCCGGCATCGTCACTTCGGTGATCACCACCCGTTCCGTGCGCGAGCTGGAACTGCAGGTTGGCAGTGAAGTGATTGCCTTCGTGAAATCGACCGAGGTGTCTATCGCCAAGCTGTGATGGCGTTCGACTCCCAGGCCCTTGTGGAGGCCTTCGCGGGCAAGCCCGCTCCCACGGTTCCCCGTAGGAGCGGGCTTGCCCGCGAAAGCGGTTTCAGCTTGGACGTCTGGCCAGGAAAGGTGGCAGGTAAAGCCCCAGATAAGCCTCGAACACCCGCATCCCTTCCTCCGCCATGCGCGGAGTGATCTGTTCGTGCAACTGCATCGACCGGGCATAGACCCGGTCGCTCAGCTCCATCGCCAAGGCAAACACATCCACGTCGGTGGGCATGCTGGGCAACTGGAAATGCCGGTCGAACAAGCTGTGCATCAGCTTGCCGAGTTCCAGGTCGTGCTGGCGGTCGGCTTGCGCCACTTCACTCAGCCCATGCTGGGCAAGGATCAACTGCCGGGCGGCGGTGTCCTGGCGGTAGATCTCCAGCGTGCGCTGCTCGACCAGGCGTGACAAGCCCTGCCAGGTGCTGAAGGCGTGGGCGTCGATCGGCGCGCTCAGCGCCTCGCGAAAAGCGCGGTGCACATCTGCAGTCAGAGCTTCGAGCAACGCCGGAACGCTGGCGAAGAAGTGATAGACCGAGGACGGAGGGATCTGCGCCCGTTCGGCCACGCTGTAGATCGACAGCCCCGCCACGCCTTCGCCTGCCAGCAGCTCGCGAGCGGCCGCCAGGATCGCTTCGATCCTGGCCTGGCTACTGGCGCGGGGCTTGCGCGGCGAGGGCGTGCGGCTCATCAGTTGCTGATCGCCAGGATGCTGGCCTGGTAGGCACCGACGAACAGGTCGAAGTCGCCGACTTCCTGCTGCTCCAGACGCGACTGTTCGGCCAGCGAATCACGGGCGAGGGTTTCGAAGGCTTGCTGGCGCTCGCCAGGCAGTGCTTGCTCGCGGAAGGTTTCGGCGTGCAGCTTGCTCTGGCGCAGCGAGAATGCGACGAAGCTTTCGTCGTGCTCGGTCATGCGCGCCAGGACCTGTGCAGAAGGTGTCAGCTCAGGGTCGTCGACCTTGGCTTGCTGCGCCTCCAGGGCCTTGGCGTGGTCGTCGCCACCTTGGGCCTGGTCAAGCAGTCCGGCCAGCTGGCCGATGCGGGCGATCAGCTCGCTGGCCCATTCGCGCAGTGTGACCGGCTGGCCATCGCGCTGCAGCTCCAGGCCTGGGCGGCGCCCCTCCTTGACCACGGTGAGGAAGTTGCTGGTGCACTGGCCGCATTCGCCGTTGTCCAGCGACGGGCTCTCATCAAGCGCGCAGAACAGCAGGAAGGCGTCGAGGAAGCGCGCCTCGGTGAGGTCGATGCCCACCGGCAGGAACGGGTTGATGTCCAGGCAACGCACCTCGACATACTGCACGCCGCGCGAGATCAAGGCCTGGATCGGACGTTCGCCGGTGTAGGTCACGCGCTTGGGGCGAATGTTCGAGTAGTACTCGTTCTCGATCTGCAGGATGTTGGTGTTCAACTGCACCCATTCGCCGTCCTTGTGCGTACCCACTTCGACATAGGGTGGGTAAGGCGTGCCAACGGCCTTGCGCAGGCTGTCGGTGTAGCTGGACAGATTGTTGTAGCACGGCGTCAGGCCTGCCTGGGCGTTGCTCTGGTATCCCAGGTCGCTCATGCGCAGGCTGGTGGCGTAGGGCAGGTAGAGGGTGTCGGCGTCCAGCTCTTCGAGCTGGTGCGGGCGGCCGCGCAGGAAGCCTTTGTCCAGCGCTGGCGAGGCGCCGAACAGGTACATCAGCAGCCAGCTGTAGCGGCGGAAGTTGCGGATCAGCGCGATGTAGGCCGACGACTGATAGTCACGGTCGTCCTGTTCGCTGCCTTCGGCTTCACGCAGCAGGGGCCAGAGGGCCTCGGGCAACGAGAAGTTGTAGTGGATGCCGGCGATGCACTGCATGGTGCGGCCGTAGCGCAGGGCCAGGCCCTTGCGGTACACGTGCTTGAGCTTGCCGATGTTGGAGCTGCCGTACTCGGCGATCGGAATGTCTTCCTCGGCGGGCAGCGCGCACGGCATCGACGGGCTCCACAGGTATTCGTCGCCGAGCTTGGTGTAGACGAAGCGGTGGATCTCCTCGAGGTTCTCAAGCACCTTGGCCGGGTCAGGCAGGGCCGGGGTGATGAACTCCAGCAGCGATTCGGAGTAATCGGTGGTGATCTGCTCGTTGGTCAGTGCCGAACCCAGGGCTTCGGGGTGTGGGGTCTGGGCCAGCCGACCTTCGTCGGTCACTCGCAGGCATTCGCGCTCAATGCCGTGCAGGCACTGCTTGAGCAGGGAGAGATTGGCGCCGAGCAAGCTCAGGCGGCGATTGAGGAGGTCGCTCAAGATGGATTCCTTCACGCGTCAGTCGCCCCAATATGGGGGTAGAAATGACGGTCTACAAGGGTAGGGACAAAGGAACTGGCGTTGTCGCCTGGTTTACGCGGTTCCGGTGCTGGTAGCGCAGATACTTCGGGGCCTTGCCGAACCCATCGCGTGACAAGCCCGCTCCCACAAAAGCACCGAGGCACCTGTGTGAGCGGGCTTGTCCCGCGATAGGGTCAGTGACAGCGCCCGACCAATACCGGCAAAAATACCGCAGTTATCACTCGGGCAGCTAGAGAACCGCGAAGGTTCCCTGTGCCTTGGCCACCAGCTTGTCGCCCTGGAGCACGTCGGCGTCGACCACCAGCGTGCGCCGCCCTGCGTGTATCACCCGGGCGGTGCACAGCACTTCGCCGTCGCTGACAGCGCGCATGTAGTTGATCTTGCATTCGATGGTCACGCTTTGCTGGTCGAAGCCATGGCTGGCCGAGCAGGCCAGGCCCATGGCGATGTCCACCAGGCTGAAGATCGCCCCGCCGTGCAGTTTCTGGCCACGGTTGCGCAGGTGTGGTTCCAGCGCCAGTGCCACCTCGGCAACGCCTGTGTCCAGGCGCTGCAGGCGGCAGCCCAGGAGCTGGCTGAAGGCGCTTTCGACGTATTCCTTCGGGACGTCCATCACTTCTTCTTCAACTGCTTGGCGTTGGCGAACAGCGCGGCCATGGCGTTGTTGGCCGGCGCGGCGGTGGCGGTTTCGCGCGGGCGTGGTGCCTGTTGCGAACGGTTGCCGCCGTTGCCGCGTGGGCCGCCACGGTTGCCTTCGACCTTCTCGCCTGGGGTATCGCTCATGCGCATGGACAGGCCGACACGCTTGCGCGGGATATCCACTTCCATGACCTTGACCTTGACCACGTCGCCGGCCTTGACCGCTTCGCGCGGATCCTTGACGAACTTCTCCGACAGCGCCGAGATGTGCACCAGGCCATCCTGGTGCACGCCGATGTCGACGAAGGCGCCGAAGTTGGTGACGTTGGTCACCACGCCTTCGAGGATCATGCCGGGCTCCAGGTCCTTGAGGTCCTCGACGCCATCCTGGAAGGTCGCGGTCTTGAACTCAGGGCGCGGGTCGCGGCCGGGCTTGTCCAGCTCCTGGAGGATGTCGGTGACGGTCGGCAGGCCGAAGGATTCGTCGGTGAATTTCTTCGGGTCGAGGCGCTTGAGGAAGCTGCTGTCGCCGATCAGCGAGCGGATATCGCGGCCGGTGTCGGCGGCGATGCGCTGCACCAGCGGATAGGCCTCGGGGTGCACGGCAGAGGCGTCCAGCGGGTTGTCACCGTTCATCACGCGCAGGAAGCCTGCGGCCTGCTCGAAGGTCTTCTCGCCGAGGCGGCTGACTTTCTTCAGTGCCGCCCGGGTGGCGAACGGGCCGTTGGCGTCGCGGTGGGCGACGATGTTCTGTGCCAGCGTCGCATTGAGGCCGGAGATGCGGGTCAGCAAGGCCACCGAGGCGGTGTTGACGTCCACGCCCACGGCGTTCACGCAGTCCTCGACCACAGCGTCCAGGCCGCGCGCCAATTTCACCTGCGACACATCGTGCTGGTACTGGCCTACCCCGATGGACTTCGGATCGATCTTCACCAGTTCGGCCAGCGGGTCCTGCAGGCGACGGGCAATCGACACCGCGCCGCGGATCGAGACGTCGAGATCGGGGAATTCGCGGGCAGCCAGTTCGGACGCTGAATACACCGAGGCGCCCGCCTCGGAGACCATGATCTTGGTGATCTGCAGTGCCGGGTATTTTTTCACCAGGTCAGCGATCAGTTTGTCGCTTTCGCGGCTGGCGGTGCCGTTGCCGATGGCGATCAGCTCCACCGAATGCTTGGCGCACAGGGCCGCCAGTACGGCGAGGGTGCGGTCCCAGTCGTTCTTCGGCGCGTGCGGGTAGACGGTGGTGTAGTCCAGCAGCTTGCCGGTGGCATCGACTACCGCGACCTTGCAGCCAGTGCGCAGGCCCGGGTCGAAGCCCAGGGTGGCACGCGGGCCGGCGGGGGCGGCCAACAGCAGGTCGTGCAGGTTATGGGCGAAGACGTTGATCGCCTCGCTTTCGGCGTTGTCGCGCAGCTCGCCGAACAGGTCGGTTTCCAGGTGGGTGTAGAGCTTGACCTTCCAGGTCCAGCGCACCACCTCGCCCAGCCATTTGTCGGCCGGGCGGCCGCGGTTTTCGATACCAACGTGGCTGGCGATCATCAGCTCGCACGGGTGCAGGGTGCCCGGTAGTTCCTCGCCGACCTTGAGCGAGGCGCTCAGTACGCCTTCGTTGCGACCGCGGAAGATCGCCAGGGCGCGGTGCGACGGGGCGTTGCGCAGCAGTTCGTCGTGGGCGAAGTAGTCGCGGAACTTGGCGCCTTCCTCTTCCTTGCCCGGCACCACGCGCGCGGTGAGCACCGCCTCCTGCTTGAGGAAACCGCGCAGTTTGTCGAGCAGGGCGGCGTCTTCGGCGAAGCGCTCCATGAGGATGTACTTGGCGCCTTCGAGGGCGGCCTTGACGTCGGCGACGCCCTTGTCGGCGTCGACGAAGCGCGCGGCTTCGCTTTCAGGGTCGCGCTGCGGGTCGTCGAACAGGCCGTCGGCCAGTTCGCCCAGGCCGGCTTCCAGAGCGATCTGGCCCTTGGTGCGGCGCTTTTGCTTGTAAGGCAGGTAAAGGTCTTCGAGGCGGGTCTTGGTGTCGGCGAGCTTGATCTCGCGGGCCAGTTCCGGGGTCAGCTTGCCCTGCTCCTCGATGCTGGCCAGGATGCTGGCGCGGCGCTCGTCGAGTTCACGCAGGTAACGCAGGCGCTCTTCCAGGTGGCGCAGTTGCGTATCGTCCAGGCTGCCGGTCACTTCCTTGCGGTAACGGGCGATGAAGGGCACCGTCGAGCCTTCGTCCAACAGGCCCACGGCCGCCTCGACCTGTTGTGGGCGCACGCCCAGTTCCTCGGCGATACGGCTGTTGATGCTGTCCATGAGAACCACCTGACAAATAGTGAATACTAAGGCCGCAGTGGGGGTTCAGGCCCGGCGGCACTGGATGAAAGCCGCGCATTATACCCATCGAGTCCGGCTTGCGGTGATGGCGCTGAGCCATGTGTGTCGAGCGAGAAGTGGCACCCGGGGAAAAATCTGCTAACAATGCACACGGCACGCGTCGCAATGGCTACGCCATAATGCGCGGCGATATCAGAGGAGTTATTGATGACCAGCACCGCAAACATTGCTGAAGGCGAAAAGATTCTCATCGTTGACGACGATCCGGGGCTGAGCAGCCTGCTGGAGCGTTTCTTCACCAGCAAGGGCTTCCGTGCCCGCGCCGTGCCGAACGTCGAGCAGATGGACCGCCTGCTGGCCCGTGAAGTGTTCAACCTGGTGGTGCTCGATCTCATGCTGCCGGGTGAAGACGGCCTCTCCGCCTGCCGCCGCCTGCGCGCGGCGAACAACCAGATCCCGATCATCATGCTCACCGCCAAGGGCGACGAGCTTAGCCGGATCAAGGGCCTTGAGCTGGGCGCTGACGATTATCTCGCCAAGCCGTTCAACCCCGACGAGTTGGTCGCGCGGGTCAAGGCCGTGCTGCGGCGCCAGGCTCCGAGCGTTCCTGGCGCCCCGGGCAGCGAGGAAGAAACCGTCACGTTCGGCGACTACGAGCTGTCGCTGGCGACCCGCGAACTCAAGCGCGGCGATGAAGTGCACATGCTCACCACCGGTGAATTCGCCGTGCTCAAGGCTCTGGTCATGCATGCTCGCGAACCGCTGACCCGCGACAAACTGATGAACCTGGCCCGCGGCCGTGAGTGGGATGCCCTGGAGCGCTCCATCGATGTGCAGATCTCGCGTCTGCGCCGCATGATCGAGCCCGATCCATCGAAGCCTCGCTACATCCAGACGGTCTGGGGTGTGGGTTATGTCTTCGTGCCGGACGGAAATGCCGGTAAATGAACCGCTGCCATGACACGGCAGGGCGGCCCGCAAGGGTCGCCCTGTTTTCGTCTGTGGTCCCCGCCTTGCTTGTTCCCGCCGTGCAGTAATCGTCGCCAATGAAAACGCCTCTCTGGTTTCCGCAAAGCTTCTTCGCCCGCACCTTGTGGCTGGTACTGATCGTCGTCCTGTTTTCCAAGGCGCTGACGCTGGTGTACCTGCTGATGAACGAGGACGTTCTGGTCGACCGCCAGTACAGCCACGGTGTGGCGCTGACCTTGCGTGCCTATTGGGCGGCCGATGAAGAGAACCGGGACCAGATCGCCGAGGCAGCCGGTCTGATCCGCGTGACCGGCTCGGGTGTGCCGGAGGGTGAGCAGCACTGGCCGTACAGCGAGATCTACCAGCGCCAGATGCAGGCTGAGCTGGGCGAGGATACCGAGGTACGCCTGCGCATCCATGCGCCGCCGGCACTGTGGGTCAATGCGCCGAGCCTGGGGCCGGGTTGGCTGAAGGTGCCGTTGTATCCGCACCCGTTGCGCGGGCAGAAGATCTGGAACGTGCTCGGTTGGTTCCTGGCCATCGGCCTGCTGTCCACCGCGTCGGCCTGGATCTTCGTGCGCCAGCTCAACCAGCCGCTCAAACGCCTGGTGTTCGCTGCCCGTCAGCTTGGGCAGGGGCGCAGCGTGCGCCTGCCCATCAGCGATACACCCAGCGAGATGACCGAGGTGTACCGTGCGTTCAACCAGATGGCCGAGGATGTCGAGCAGGCCGGGCGCGAGCGCGAGCTCATGCTGGCGGGGGTCTCCCACGACCTGCGTACGCCATTGACCCGGCTACGGCTGTCGCTGTCGCTGATGGGGAACGAAAGTGAGCTCAGCGACGACATGGTGCGCGACATCGAAGACATGGACGCCATTCTCGACCAGTTCCTGGCCTTCATTCGCGATGGCCGCGACGAGCCGGTGGAAGAAGTCGACCTGGGTGATCTGATTCGCGAGGTGGTGGCGCCGTATAACCAGCCCGAAGAGCGCGTGCGCCTGTGCCTGGAGCCTATTCCACCCTTCCCGCTACGGCGCGTATCGCTCAAGCGCATGCTGGGCAACCTGATCGGCAATGCCCTGCACCATGCGGGCAAGGGCGTCGAGGTGGCGGCTTATGTGTCAGGTGAGCAGGGGGCGCCGTACGTGGTACTCAGCGTGCTTGACCGGGGTACGGGGATCGACGAATCGGAACTGGAGACCATCTTCAATCCGTTCATTCGCGGCGACCGTGCACGTGGGGGCAAGGGCACCGGGCTGGGCCTGGCGATCGTCAAGCGGATCGCCGCCCAGCATGGCGGCAATGTCGAGTTGCGCAACCGCTCCGGTGGCGGGATCGAGGCGCGGGTACGTTTGCCCTTGGGGCTGTTGCTGCCGCGCGATGCCGTGTGAGGTTCTGTGGTCTCTTTGTGGCTAAAGCCGCGAATAGACCGCCACGATTTCGAATCAACCCTTGCCTTTGGTCCGGGTCTGGTTCGGTCCGCCGTTCTTCTCCAGGTGTTCGATGATCATCCCGGCAACGTTCTTGCCGGTGGTGACTTCGATGCCCTCCAGCCCCGGCGACGAATTCACCTCCATCACCAGCGGGCCATGATTGGAGCGCAGGATATCCACGCCGGCCACGCTGAGGCCCATGACCTTGGCCGCGCGAATGGCCGTCATGCGTTCCTCGGGGGTGATCTTGATCAGGCTGGCCACTCCACCGCGGTGCAGGTTGGAGCGGAACTCACCGGGCTTGGCCTGGCGCTTCATCGAGGCGATGACCTTGTCGCCGACCACGAAGCAGCGGATGTCGGCGCCGCCAGCCTCCTTGATGTATTCCTGGACCATGATGTTCTGCTTCAGGCCCATGAACGCTTCGATGACCGACTCGGCAGCCTTGGTCGTTTCGCACAGCACCACGCCGATGCCCTGGGTGCCTTCGAGCACCTTGATCACCAGCGGTGCACCATTGACCATCTGGATCAGGTCGGGAATGTCATCCGGCGAGTGAGCGAAACCTGTGATCGGCAGACCGATGCCGCGGCGTGACAGCAATTGCAAAGAGCGCAGCTTGTCGCGCGAGCGGGCGATGGCCACCGATTCATTGAGCGGGTAGACGCCCATCATCTCGAACTGGCGCAGCACTGCGCAGCCATAGAAGGTCACCGAGGCGCCGATACGCGGGATCACTGCATCGAAACCTTCCAGCGGTTTGCCGCGATAGTGGATCTGCGGCTTGTGGCTGGCGATGTTCATGTAGGCGCGCAGGGTGTCGATCACGACCATTTCATGGCCGCGCTGGGTGCCGGCTTCGACCAGGCGGCGGGTGGAATACAGACGCGGGTTGCGCGAAAGCACGGCGATCTTCATGCAGCACCTGTGACAGGGGAGAGAGTGGCCGGGAAGGCCGGTTTGTCCTGAACGTACTTGAGGCCGGGGTTGACGACCAGTTGACCGTGGACCAAGGCTTTCGATCCAAGTAACAACCGATAGCGCATGCTCTTGCGGCAAGCCAGGGTGAATTCCACTTCCCAGACTCGGTCGCCCAATGCCAATGGCGTTCGGATCACATAGCGGGTCTGGGCATGTCCGTTGGAGCTCTTGATGGTCTTCATGGTCACCAGAGGCGCTTCGCAGCGGCGATGACGCAGTTGCACTACAGAACCCAGGTGCGCGGTGAAACGTACCCAGGACTGGCCGTCTCGCTCGAAGGGTTCGATGTCGGTGGCGTGCAGGCTGGAGGTGCTGGCGCCAGTGTCGATCTTGGCCCGAAGCCCGGCGAGACCGAGGTCGGGCAGGGCGATCCACTCGCGCAGGCCGATCACTGTCAGATGGTCAAATGTTTTCACGAAGCACACCCTGCGAATGAGGTGGTGAACTGTAAGCATGGCGCGGACTTTTTGCATCCGACAGTTACGGTAGTACAGTTCCGTTAAAGACAGAATTCGAGGTAGAGGGATGGCACAGAAAGCGGAAGACGACGACAAGGTCCGCCTGGACAAATGGCTGTGGGCGGCGCGCTTCTACAAGACGCGTGCGCTGGCCAAGGCGGCGATCGAGAGTGGCAAGGTGCATTGCCGTGGTGAGCGCTGCAAACCGGGCAAGGAACCGCGGGTAGGTGACGAGTTCGTGCTGCGCACCGGTTTCGACGAGAAGACCGTGGTGGTCAAGGCGCTGTCGGTGGTGCGTCGTGGGGCGCCCGAGGCGCAGACCCTCTACGAGGAAACTGCCGACAGCGTGAAGCGCCGCGAGCAGGCCGCCGAACTGCGCAAGGCCGGGGCGATGGGTGTGGCCACCGACGGCCGGCCCAACAAGAAGCAACGGCGGCAGATCCACCAACTGCATGGCAGTTTCGAGTAGACCTGCGCCGTCAGTTGCGCTTAGAAGGCTGTACGCATCACGCTCATGCGCCCGATCAGCGGCAGCTTGCCGAGTACCCTGAACAGCGGTGAGGTCCAGCGCACCAGTGCCGCGCTGGCCTTGGCCGCGAGAGGTGTATGCACGGTCCAGCCCAGAGCCAGTAATGCCATCCCCAGACCACCGATGTAGTCATCCTGCCCCCAGTGCGCGCCAGCGACCAGACGCGGCAGCATGAACAGCACGGCCAGCCCCCAGATCACCAGGCTTTGCACCAGCCGGCGACTGAACAGACTCATGAACAGTGCCCAGAGGAGCAGTACCGAGGCGTGATCGCCCGGGAAGCTCTTGCTGGAACGGTCCTTCAGTTCCCAGTGGGCTTCAAGGTTCGGGTAGTAGTGGCTCAGGCGCACGGCGTCGTCGAATACGATCGACGGGCTGTCATGTTGCCATCCGGATGCATCCACCCACTTGGAAAACAGCGCGCGAACCACCACTAAGAGGAGCAGGCTGACGAAAAAGCCGAAGAATGCCTGCCGTACCTGCACGGCCTTGAACACCCAGTCGCCCTTGATCAGCAGCAGGAGCAGGATCAGACCGACGACGATGTCGAAGGGGCGCAGGCTGCCCAGGGTCCAGATGTAGCGCCAGGTGGTGCTGTCTGCCAGTGGGCCGTTGAGTGCACGGAATAGCCACTCGTCGAAAGTCAGGAACAGGATCTGGCCAAACGGCCACAACCAGAAACACAGTAGAGCGATGGGCAGTAACGTGCAGGCTGCCAGAGGTCCCCAGGACCACTTTTCTTGGAACAGTGGTCGATTATCCATAAAATACCTCAATTACCAGCTGAATTTCCGCGCGTCGGATGCGCTTTACCACGGGCCTTTGTAGGCTCCTGTAATCATTTTGTCACTCTTTTCAGAATTTTCAGATAGCCAAAACCATGAGCGATTTACCGGATACCGATTTCACCCAACGCTTCCTGTTCGAAGAGCGCGATGTGCGCGGCGAATGGGTCGAGCTCGACAAGAGCTACAGCGAAGTGCTTGCCCGTCACCCTTATCCGCAGCCGGTTGCCGCTCTGCTGGGTGAGCTGATGGCTGCTACTTCGCTGCTGGTCGGCGCACTCAAGTTCGATGGCCTGCTGATCCTGCAGGCACGCTCGGAAGGGCCAATCCCGCTGCTGATGGTGGAGTGCTCGGGCGAGCGCGACATCCGCGGCATGGCGCGTTACGAGGCCGAGCAGATCACGGCTGACGCGACCCTGGCCGACCTGATGCCGGATGGTCACCTCACGCTGACCATCGATCCGGTCAAGGGCCAGCGCTACCAGGGCACCGTCGAGCTCGAGGGCGCCAACCTGTCCGAGTGCTTCACCAACTACTTCGTCCAGTCCCAGCAGCTCAACACCCGCTTCTGGCTCGATACCTCGACCGGCAAGGCCCGTGGCCTGCTGCTGCAGCAGTTGCCGGTCGATCGTCAGCGTGACGAGGAAGAACGTGAGGAAAGCTGGCAGTACGTGGTGGCCATGGCCAAGACCCTCAAGCCTGAAGAGTGGGCCGAAGGCAACGAAACCCTGCTGCATCGCCTCTATCACGAGGACGCCGTACGCCTCTTCGACATCGAGCCGCTGCGCTTCCACTGCAGCTGCTCGCGTGAGCGTTCCGGCAACGCCCTGGTCAGCCTCGGCGAGGCGGATGCCAAGGCGCTGGTGGAGGAATGCGGTGGCCAGGTCGAGATCGATTGCCAGTTCTGCAACGAGCGGTATTTCTTCGATGCCAGCGATGTAGCGCAATTGTTTGCGGGTGGTGGCACGGACGAGGCGTCAGAAACTCGCCACTGAAACGCTTCACTACAGGAGATTCTCCTGTCTAATTGCGTAAAAGCGCAGTTACGACAGGAGGGGCCTACTTTTTTTGGGCGTTTCTGGCATAATCCGGCCACTTTTTTCGCTGTAGTAGTTTGAAACAGGCCACTACAAAACGTTTGGAGCACTCGGCCTCGGGCCGGATGGGGTATCTCATGACGCAAGCCAACAACACCGTGTACACCGACCTGACCGTCGACGAGCTGGTAAAACATGCGCTGCAACGCGGTGAAGGCGTGCTGGCCGATACTGGCGCACTGGTCGTGGAAACCGGTCACCGTACTGGCCGTTCGCCCGCTGACCGTTTCATCGTCGATGAACCGAGCACCTCTGCCGCCATCGCCTGGGGCCCGATCAACCGCAAGTTCCCGGCCGACAAGTTCGATGCCCTGTGGGACCGCGTCGAGGCGTTCAACAACGCCCAGGAACACTTCGTCTCCTACGTTCATGTCGGTGCCGCAGCCGAGCACTACCTGCCGGTCAAGATGACCACCCAGACCGCCTGGCAGAACCTGTTCGGCCGTTGCCTGTTCATCAATCCGGAAAAAGGCCAGTTCAACCCGGCCGGCCGCGACCAGTGGCAGATCCTCAACGTCGCCAACTTCGAGTGCGTTCCAGAGCGTGACGGCACCAACTCCGATGGTTGCGTGATCCTCAACTTCGCCCAGAAGAAAGTGCTGATCGCAGGCATGCGCTACGCCGGCGAAATGAAGAAGGCCATGTTCTCGGTACAGAACTTCCTGCTGCCGGAAGTCGACGTGCTGCCGATGCACTGCGCGGCCAACATCGGCGAAGACGGCGATGTGACCCTGTTCTTCGGCCTGTCCGGCACCGGCAAGACCACCCTCTCCGCCGACGAAAGCCGTTACCTGATCGGTGACGACGAGCACGGTTGGGGCGAGGGCGTCGTCTTCAACATGGAAGGTGGTTGCTACGCCAAGTGCATCGACCTGTCCGAGAAGAACGAGCCGGTCATCTGGAAAGCCATCAAGCATGGCGCGGTGCTGGAAAACGTCGTCATCGACGAAGCCGGCCACGCCGACTACACCAATGTCAGCCTGACCCAGAACAGCCGTGCCGCCTACCCACTGGAGCACGTCGCCAAGCGCGCCGAAGCCAACCTGGGTGGCGAGCCTAACGCGGTCATCTTCCTGACCTGCGACCTGACCGGCGTTCTGCCTCCGGTGTCGATCCTGAACAACGAGCAGGCGGCCTACCACTTCCTGTCGGGCTATACCGCGCTGGTCGGTTCCACCGAAATGGGTTCGGGCGGCGGCATCAAGTCGACCTTCTCCACCTGCTTCGGCGCGCCGTTCTTCGCCCGTCCTGCAGGCGAGTACGCCGAGCTGCTGATCAAGCGTATCAACGGCTTCAACTCCAAGGTTTACCTGGTCAACACCGGCTGGACCGGCGGTGGCTACGGTGTTGGCAAGCGCTTCAGCATCCCGACCACCCGTGGCGTGATCGCCGCGATCCAGAGCGGTGCTCTGGTCGGTGCTGAAACCGAGCACCTGGACATCATCAACCTGGACGTACCGAAGTCCGTTCCAGGCGTCGATACCGAGCTGCTCAACCCGCGCGCCACCTGGGCTGACAAGGCCGCTTACGACGAGGCCGCCAAAGGCCTGGCCAAGCTGTTCATCGAAAACTTCAAGAAGTTCGAAGTTTCCGACGCCATCAAGGCCGCTGGCCCGCAGCTGTAAGCTGTACTGCCCGCAGTGAAAAGCCGCCCTTCGGGGCGGCTTTTTCATGTCTGGCGAGCGAGCACTGTGTTTGCGGCTATGGTTTTCCAGACCAGATGTGGGAAGCTCCCCTTTCCTGCCACCCGCCTTGGATACCCCATGACCGAGACCATCCAACGCAGCGCCTTTTCTCATTTCCACCCCATCCTCACGCGTCCACAGGACAACGACCACAACGGCCACCTTGGCGGTTCCACGGTGCATGCCTTCTTCGAGACGGCCATTCAGGCATTTCTCGTCGAGCAGGCCGAGCTGGACCTGCGCGACGGTGAGCTGGCCGGGTTCGTGGTCAGTTCTGCCGCGGATTTCTATGCCTTGCCCGGGTTTCCCGATGTGCTGGAGGTTGGCCTGGGAGTAACGCGGCTTGCTGGCAGCACAGTGGAGTTTCGCCTGGCGTTGTACCGGCCGGGCGAGGTCGAGCCCTGTGCGGCGGGCACTGTGGTACAGGTGTTCATCGAACGCAGCACGGGGCAACCGGCAGTGCTGCCGGAAACCCTGCAACTGATCCTGGCGGGGCTGTCGCTCAATCGTTGAGGCGGATGATCCCCTCGCGCACGGCAAACAGCACCAACCCTGGCACATCGTGGATCTGCAGGCGGTGCATGATCTGCGAGCGATGGGCCTCGATGGTCTTGATGCTCAGCCCCAGCCCATCGGCGATGGAGCGGGTGCTCTCGCCGCGAGCGATCAGGCGCAGGACTTCCAGCTGACGCGTGGTCAGCGGCGCTTGTGCGGGGCTGGGCGGACGTTTGCGACTGTGCTTGAGGGCCTGCCCGATGACCATTGGCAGCACTGTCGAGGAAAGGTACTGTCCGCCGCTGCGCAAGGTCTGCAAGGCCTGCTCGAATTCTGCGACGGTGGCGCTCTTGAGCAGGAAGCCCTGGGCGCCGAGTTGCAGGCAACTCATCACATGCTCCAGTTCCGAGCGGGTCGAGAGCATCAGCACGCGTGTGGCCGGAACCCGGATGAACAGCTCCTGCAACACCTGCTGACAATCCAGCGCATCGCTGTTCATGTCGAGCACGACGATCTCCGGCCGCAGCTTCTCCGCCAGCGCCACGGCGCTCATGCCGTCGTTGGTGTCTCCGACCACGGCATATTCCTTCTTCTGTTCGAGCAGGGCGCGCAGGCCGGCGCGGAAAAGTGGCGAGTCGTCGGCAAGCAGGATTCGGCAGGGCATGGGTCAAGGCCTGTTTCGCAAGGGATGGGGGGCGGCAGGCCTGCTCGATCCACAAGCGCACTGCCGCGCGGGGGCGCGACCAGTCCTTGTCTGCCGTTTGATGCGGCAGTGCTATTCATCATAGGCGTTCGAACACCGACGGCAGTAGTGGCCGCAGGGGCAGATCCAGGCCGTGGATGCTTTCGCTGTGGCCGATCATCAGCAGTCCGCCCGGACGCAGGTGAGGCATCAGGCGCAGCAGGACATCGGCCTTGCATCGCGCGTCGAAGCCCGCGAGCAGGTTGCGTAGCAGGATCACATCGAACTCGCCCAGATCGGTCGGCAATGGCTTGATCAGGTTGATTGTCTCGAAGCGTATCCGTTCGCGCAGGCCCGGTGCGATACGTAGACGACCGGCTGCTTCGTCGGCGCCACACAGGCAATGGCGGTCCAGCCAGCCATGGGGAAAGTAGCGGGCCTGGGCGATGTCGTAGACACCGGCCTCAGCCTGTCGCAGCAGTGCGCTGTCGTAGTCGCTGGCCAGCACCTGCCAGCCGGCGGATGTGCTTTGTTGCGCGACCATGGCCAGGCTCCAGGCCTCTTCGCCACTGGCACAGGCCGCACTCCACAGGCGCGCAGGATGAGCGAGTGTGGGAAGCCAGCGCAGCAACTGTTCGAAGTGGCGGTGCTCGCGAAAGAAGTAGGTGTCCCGGGCGATGAGCAGGTGCAGCAGGTGCGTCTGTTCACTGGGGTGTGCATCGATCAGGTCGAGGTAGGCCTCAAAGCTCGCCAGCCGGTGTAACCGCAAGCGTGCATGCAGCCGATGGGCGACCACGTTCTGGCGATCGTCAGCCAGTTGCAGGCCGGTGGCCTGGGAAACCCGCTGTCGGATGCGCTGGAAGCAGGCGTGGTCGAGGTGCGGCGGGCGCGTATCGTCCGTCATCCTTCTGCTTCCCCGGCGTCGGGCTGGCGTATTGGATTGACGAGGCTCGTGCGCATTCCCTGCGTCCCCTGTTGTGATGGCGGTGGGAAATGATAGCTAGTGGCTAGTTGCCTCCATATCGGGGTGTCCCTTAAGCCCTCGACCTGCCGGAATGCAAAGGCCCCGCCGGGTGAGGGCGGGGCCTTAGGCATCAGGCGTAGGTGAATGGACGCCGATCAGTCACGCCAGTGGCGCTTGTGCTTGCGATGGCCATAGTGATGGCCGTTGTCCCAATGGCGACGGTCGTCGCCACGGCGGTAACGCCGGTCACGATCGCGGTCGTGGCGGTCGTCTTCGTCGGCCTTGTTGCCCATGTAGTTGCCGAGCGCACCGCCGGCACCGCCACCTGCGGCTGCGCCGATCAGGCTACCGGTGCTGCCGCCGACCTGGCGGCCGACGACGTTACCGCCCGCCGCGCCCAGGGCACCACCAATGGCGGCTTCACCACGCTGGCGCTTGTCGGCACCGACGGCACTGCCCGCCGCACCACCTAGGCCCGCGCCAATGGCCGAGCCGGTGTTGCCGCCGATGGACTGGCCGACCACCGAGCCCAGTACCCCACCCAATGCGCCGCCAATGCCGGCCTCGGTGGTGCCGCCTGCCATGGCAACGCCGCTGAGCAGACCAAAAGACAACAACAGAATCGAGGAGTACTTCTTCATCAAGAGAGCCTCAGAGGGATGACGAGGCGGAATTTGAGGCTCGGCGAAGCGGCTGGCAATGGAAATCCGACGAGTAGCACGAGTTGTACACAATTTCCTAACTTGCTGATTTGGCTATGAAACTTTATTCGTTTTTGTCGGTCTCAGGTTACTTGAGACAACAAAAAGCCCCGGTTACTACGCCGGGGCTTTTTGTTTTCTGGTCGGCCGTCAGCGCAGGACGGTCCGCGCCTTTCAGATGATACGCCCGTTCCCGCGCGCCGCCTCGAGCTTGATGGCGATGAACTTCGAGGTTGGCGTGTGACTGCCGTCGCCGATGCTCTCCAGCGGAACCAGCGGATTCACCTCGGGGTAGTAGGCGGCTGCCTGCCCCGCCGGAATGTCGAAGGCCAGCAGGGTGAAACCCTCCACCCGACGCACATGCTCATCACCCCACAACGACACGATGTCGACCTTCTGCCCTGGCTGGAAGCCCAGGCGAACGATGTCGGCCTCGTTGGCGAACAGTACCTCGCGCTGGCCGCGCACGCCGCGGTAGCGGTCGTCCAGGCCGTAGATGGTGGTGTTGTACTGATCGTGCGAACGCATCGACTGCATGATCAGGTCAGGCACCTGGCCGCTGGCGCGTACGCGCTCGTCGAGCAGGGTGTCGGGCAGCAGGTTGGGCTTGAAGTTGGCGCGGCCGCTTGCGGTCTTCCACTGGCGGCTGCCGGCGCTGTTGCCCAGGTAGAAACCACCCGGCAGGTTCAGGCGCTGGTTGAAGTCGGCAAAACCGGGGATGGTATCGGCGATCAGGTCGCGGATCCGATCATAGTCGGCCACTACCCAGTTCCAGTCCACAGGATGGTTGCCCAGGGTGGCGGCGGCGATGCCGGCGACTACCGCAGGTTCCGAGCGCATCTGCTTGGACAGCGCGCGCAACTGGCCGTTGGAGGCGTGGACCATGCTGAACGAGTCTTCCACCGTGACCGCCTGCGGGCCTTCGGCCTGCAGGTCGATATCGGTGCGGCCCAGGCACGGCAGAATCAACGCCTGCTGGCCATGGATCAGGTGGCTGCGGTTGAGCTTGGTGCTGATGTGCACGGTCAGCGCGCAGTTGCGCAGGGCCTGGGCTGTGCGTTCGGTATCCGGGGTGGCCTGGGCGAAGTTGCCGCCCAGCCCGATGAACACCTTGGCCCGGCCTTCGAGCATGGCGTGGATCGCCTCGACCGTGTTGTGACCGTTGCTGCGTGGCACCGGGAAGCCGAAGCGCTTCTCGATGGCATCGAGCAGGGCTACCGGCGGGCGCTCGTTGATGCCCATGGTGCGGTCGCCCTGTACGTTGCTGTGGCCGCGTACCGGGCACAGGCCGGCGCCAGGCACACCGATATTGCCGCGCAGCAGCATCAGGTTGACGATTTCCTGGATGGTCGGCACCGAGTGGCGGTGCTGGGTGATCCCCATCGCCCAGCACATGATCACGCGTTTGCCTTTGCAGTACATGCGTGCCGACAACTCGATATCGTCAAGGGTCAGGCCTGACTGTTCGACGATCTGCTCCCACGGCGTGGCATCGACCACCGCCAGGTACTCGTTCACGCCCTGGCCGTGCTCGGCGATGAACACGTGATCGAAGATCGCAGGTTCGCCATTGGCTTGAGCCTCACGCTCCCACTGCAGCAGGAACTTGGCCATGCCGCGCAGCAGCGCCATGTCGCCACCCAGTGCCGGGCGGAAGAACGCGGTATTGGTCGGCCGGTCGCTGTTGAGCAACATCTCCAGTGGATGTTGTGGGTGCTGGAAGCGCTCCAGGCCGCGCTCCTTGAGCGGATTGACGCAAACCACCTGGGCGCCGCGCTTCACTGCATCGCGCAGCGGGTCGAGCATGCGTGGATGGTTGGTGCCGGGGTTCTGGCCCAGGACGAAGATCGCGTCGGCATGTTCGAAGTCGTCGTAGGTGACGGTGCCCTTGCCGACGCCGACGCTCTGCCCCAGGGCCACGCCGCTGGCCTCGTGGCACATGTTCGAGCAGTCAGGGAAGTTGTTGGTGCCGAAGGCGCGCACGAACAGTTGGTACAGGTACGCCGCCTCGTTGCTGGCCCGCCCGGAGGTATAGAACTCGGCCTGGTCTGGTGACTCCAGCGCCTTGAGGTGGCTGGCGATCAGCTCGAAGGCTGCATCCCAGGCAATCGGCTGGTAACGGTCGCTGGCCGGGTCATAGACCATCGGCTCGGTCAGGCGGCCCTGGTACTCGAGCCAGTAATCGCTCTGCTCAAGCAACGCACTGACGCTGTAGCGGGCGAAGAAGGCGGCGTCGACGCGACGCTTGGTGGCCTCCCAGTTGACGGCCTTGGCGCCGTTCTCGCAGAACTTGACCATGCCGCTCTCGGGCGAGTCGCCCCAGGCGCAGCCAGGGCAGTCGAAGCCGCCGTTCTGGTTGGTCTTGAGAAGTGCACGCAGGTTCTTCAGCGCGTTGTCGCTGCCGACCCAGGCCTTGGCCACGCTGCGCAGTGCGCCCCAGCCGCCGGCTGGGCCGTGGTAGGGCTTGTAGCGTGGGGTGGAAGCGGGGGCGTTGTCTGGAAGTTTCTCGAAGGAGGTCACGGCTTTTACGACTCCGCCGCTGGGCTGAATACCCGCGGTGCGCTGTGTTTGGGCAGATGGATGAGGTTGAGGTTGTGCTTGCGTGCCCATTGCAGGGCAAGGCCGGTCGGTGCCGACAGGCTGACCAGGGTCTGGATGCCGGCACGCAGGACTTTCTGGATCAGCTCCAGGCTGCAGCGGCTGGTGACGATGGCCAGGCCGCCGTGGGTGTCGATGCGCTGGCGCAGCAGGGCACCGATCAGCTTGTCGAGGGCGTTGTGCCGGCCGATGTCTTCGCGGCCCAGCAGCAGTTCGCCGTGGCGGTCCATGAACAGCGCCGCATGAACAGCGCCGCAGTGCTGGCCCAGGGGCTGGAAGGCGTCGATGCGTTGGCGCAGGTCCTTGAGCCATTCCACCGGCGGCAGGGGCGCGCCGGGCAGAGCCTCGAGTTCGGGCAACGCCTGCTCCAGGGCCTCGACGCCACACAGGCCGCAGCCGCTGGTACCGGCCAACTGGCGGCGCTGGTCCTTGAGGTTCCAGAACGCACGGCTGGAGATCTCGAGGTCGGCATACAGCGCCGAACCGCTGCCGGAGAGCTTCAGGTCGTAGATGTCTTCAGTGCTGGAGACGATGCCGCTGCCAATGCTGAAGCCAACGGCGAAATCTTCCAGATCGGTCGGGCTGACCAGCATCACCGCCTGGTTGAGGCCGTTGTAGACGATCGCCAGGGCGACTTCTTCGGCCAGGGGCGTACTGTCGCTCGCCTGGTCGGAGAGTTGCACGTAGTCGTAGATGTTGCTGGCGGCAGGCAGTGACAGAGGCGTTGATGCCGCACAGACCGGAGGCTTGCTGTTCATCGGGGCGGATCACCGGCGGCTTTTTACTTGCACAAGCCTAGGCTTGTGGGCGCGCCGCGTCTAATCGCTAGGGTCGATGCCCTGATAGACCGCGTCGATTGGTCGCAGTGGAGCGGGGTAAGGATTCCTGGCCTAGACTCTCAGGTTCCGAGGAATCATCAACAAGGAGCGCGTCATGAGCCTGTTCAGTTTCGTGAAGGAAGCCGGCGAGAAGTTGATCGATCTGCTGACCCCCGGCAATGCCAATGCCGAGGAACAGTTGAAGAAGCACGTGGAGAGCGTGGGCCTGGGCAATCCGAACATTTCGGCCACCGTAGAGGGTGACAAGGTCATCCTCAAGGGCGAGGTGGCGAGTCAGGAGGAGAAGGAGAAGATCATCCTGGCGGCAGGCAACATCGCCGGGGTGGCTTCGGTGGATGACCAGATCACCGTCACCGGGCCGGTGGCGCAGGCGGCCCGGTTCGTCACGGTGAAGAAGGGCTACACCCTGAGTGCGATCGCCAAGGCCGAGTATGGCGATGCCAGCAAATACCAGAAGATCTTCGAGGCCAACAAGCCGTTGTTGTCACATCCGGACAAGATCTATCCGGGGCAGGTGCTGCGCATTCCTGACTGAGGATCGGTGTTGCGCTCATCGCGGGCTTGTCCCGCGATGAGGCCCTCAAAGCCCCAGCAACAACTCCCGGTAATCCTCGACCGCCGCAAATTCCTGCGTATCGCGCACATCCGCCCGGCTATCGGGCTGGCGCACTGCCAGCAGATGCCTCACCCCGAACCGCTGCGCACTGCGCAGGATCGCCAGGGTGTCGTCGATGAACAGGCTGCGCGCGGGCTCGAAGCCGATATCGGCGCGCAGGGCATCCCAGAACTGCGGGCTCTCTTTCGGGTAGCCGTAGTCGTGCGAGCTGATCAGCCGTTCGAAATACGGCGCAAGCTGCACCTTCTCGAGCTTCAGCGACAGTGAGTCGCGGTGGGCGTTGGTAATCATCACCACGCGCTTGCCAGCCTTGCCGATGGCGGCAAGAAAGGTGTCGGCGTCTGGGCGCAGGGCAATCAGGTCGGCGATCTCGCGCTTGAGTTCGCGGATCGGCAGGCGCAGTTCGCGGCTCCAGAAGTCCAGGCAATACCAGTTCAGGGTGCCGGCATGGCGCTCGAACAGCGGTCGCAACTCCAGCTCGGCCATCGCGCGGCTTACGCCATGCAGCTCGGCGTAGCGCTGGGGCAGGTGTTCGAGCCAGAAGCGGTTGTCGTAGTGCAGGTCGAGCAGGGTGCCGTCCATGTCCAGCAGGACGGTATCGATGGTGGACCAGGGCAGAACAGGCATTGGAAATTCTCGATCGGTCGGCAAGCCACGGTATAGTAACCCGTTCACGCCAAGGAGCCGCACCCATGCGCCAGAAACCCACTGTCCTCAGTCGCGAGATCGTCGCCAGCAGCCGCCTGTTCCGGGTCGAAGCGGTGCAGTTGCGCTTCTCCAATGGCAACGAGCGCACCTACGAGCGCCTGGTCGGTCGAGGCAACGGTTATGGGGCGGTGATGATCGTGGCCATGCTCGACGCCGAGCATGCGGTGCTGGTCGAGGAGTACTGCGGCGGCACCGACGAATACGAGCTGTCGCTGCCCAAGGGCCTGATCGAGCCGGGCGAGGACGTGCTGGCTGCCGCTGACCGTGAGCTCAAGGAAGAAGCCGGTTTCGGTGCCCGGCAACTGGAGCACCTCACCGAACTGTCACTGTCGCCCGGCTACATGAGCCAGAAGATCCAGGTGGTGTTGGCCACTGACCTTTACGAAGAGCGCCTGGAAGGCGACGAGCCCGAGCCGATGCGCGTCGACAAGGTCAACCTGCGTGAGCTCTCGGCCCTGGCCATGCACCCGCAGTTCAGCGAAGGGCGAGCGCTGGCAGCGTTGTACCTGGCCCGTGACCTGCTGATCCGGCGGGGGCTGCTGAGCGCATGAACGACCTGCAACTGATGCACGAAGTGGTGAAACTGGTGCAACTGGCGGGCGAGGCGATCCTGCCGTTCTGGCGCTCTGGCGTCGCAGTCACCAACAAGGCCGATGACTCGCCGGTGACCGCTGCCGACCTGGCCGCCCACCGGATCATCGCCGACGGCCTGCAGGTGCTGGCACCGCAGATTCCGGTGTTGTCCGAGGAAGACTGCAACATTCCGCTGGCCACCCGCGAGGGTTGGTCGCGTTGGTGGCTGGTCGATCCGCTTGATGGCACCAAGGAGTTCATCGCCGGCAGCGAGGAATTCACCGTCAACATTGCCCTGATCGAGCGCGGCGAGGTGGTGTTTGGCGTGGTGTCGATGCCGACCAATGGTCGCTGTTACTTCGGTGGTCGTGATCTGGGAGCATGGCGTGCAGAGCCACAGGCAGAGCCCCGGTCGATTCACGTGCGCAACGCGCCACCTGCCGATGGCCGTTTCACCGTGGTTGCCAGCCGCCGCCATACCAGCCCCGAGCAGGAAGCCTTGCTGGCTGGGCTCGGTGCCGAGGTTGGCGCGTTGGAACTGGCCAATATCGGCAGCTCGCTGAAGTTCTGCCTGCTGGCCGAGGGCGCTGCCGATTTCTACCCGCGCCTGGCGCCGACCTCGCAGTGGGACACCGCGGCGGCGCAAGGGGTAGTCGAAGGCGCAGGGGGCGAGGTGATCGGGCTGGATGGCCAGGCGTTCCGCTACCCGGCGCGGGAGTCGCTGCTCAATCCGTTCTTCCTGGCGCTGCCGGCCAAGGCGCCATGGCGGCAAAAAGTCATTGCAGCGGCTATCGGGCAGTAATTACCGAAGCCGCCTCGCTCCTCGCCTGATCAGCGGTGCAGCACATACTGCCCGCTGAATCTCACTGCCGCCTCTTCACTCCCCGCATTGCTCACCACCGTCTCCAGGGTCAGGCGCGCCCGGCCGCGACGCTGGTACATCGTCAGGAAGCGCTCCCAGGCCTTTTCGTCCGGTGCCGGGCAGCGTGCTACCGCTACACCGGTCACGGGCAACGGGTAGCTGATCTGCCCCTCCTGGATGACGATATGCCCGTCATCAATCCCCAGCTCGCGCAGACGCAGGTGCAGCCAGCCCCAGCCGACCAGTACGGCGGCGCAGTAGAGGCTGCCGCCGAACATGGTGCTCTTGTGATTGACATTGGGCGCCAGCGGCAATTGCAGACGCAGGCACTGCTCGCGCCAGTCGATGACTTGCATGCCCATTTCCCGTGTCAGCGGTATATCGCTGTGCAGGACTGCCTGCAGGTACTGGCTGTCGGTGGTCATGGCCGCGGCTCCTCGTGATCGTCATGGCTGATGCCGTCGGCGAAGCTCAGACCGTGCTTGCGCAGTTTGTCGTGCAACGTTTTACGCGGGATGCCGAGGGCCTCGGCCAGGCTGCGCATGGAGCTGTGCGGCTGGTTCAGCTCGGCGGCGATCAGCGAACGCTCGAACTGCTCGACCTGCTCGCTGAGGTTGCCGACACGTGCCGGTTCGGCGCTGTCGGTGGCAGAGGGCGCCTGGCCGTCCAGGGCCAGCTCCAGGCCAAGGGCGAAGCGCTCTGCCGCGTTCTGCAGTTCGCGTACGTTGCCTGGCCATTCGTGACGCAACAGCATGGCCCGCTGCGCCGGTTGCAGGGTATGCGGTGCCAGGCCATGACGTTGGCTGGCGGCATCGGCGAAGTGCTGGAACAGCACCAGGATGTCGTCACCGCGTTCGCGCAGCGCCGGGATGCGCAGCGGTGCGACGTTCAGGCGGTAGTAGAGGTCGGCGCGGAAACGCCCTTGATCGGCCGACTGACGCAGGTCTTCCTTGGTCGCGGCGATCACGCGGATGTCCAGCGGTATCAGTTGGTTGCCGCCCAGGCGCTCGACCACGCGCTCCTGCAGCAGGCGCAGCAGCTTGACCTGCACGTCCAGGCTCATGCTCTCGATTTCGTCGAGGAACAGCGTGCCACCGTTGGCGAACTCGAACTTGCCGATACGGCGCTTCTGCGCGCCGGTGAAGGCGCCGGGTTCGTGGCCGAACAGCTCGCTCTCGACCACTGACTCGGCCAGGGCGCCGGCGTTGATGGCCACGAACGGGCCGTCGCGGCGGCTCGACAGGTCGTGCAGGGCACGCGCGACCACCTCCTTGCCAGCGCCGGTTTCGCCGAGGATCAGCACGTCGGCACGGGTGCCTGCCAAGGCGCCGATCTGTTCGCGCAGGCGCTGCATCGATGGTGAATGACCGACCAGCCGTGTCGACAACTGCTGGCGATCGCTCAGGGCCAGGCGCAGGCTGCGGTTGTCCAGCACCAGGCGCCGCAGCGCCAGGGCACGGCGCACGCTGTCGAGCAGGGCATCGCTGGCGAAAGGCTTTTCCAGGAAGTCATAGGCCCCGGCACGCATCGCCTGGACTGCCAGCGGCACATCGCCGTGGCCGGTGATCAGCAACACAGGCAGTTCGCTGTCCCGTGTGTGCAATTGCTCCAGCAGTTGCAGGCCGTCGATACCGGGCATGCGGATATCGCTGACCACCACGCCAGGCCAGTCGGGCTCGATGCGCTCGGCCAGGCCCTGGGCGTCGGCCAGGGCGGCAACCTTGAGGCCTGCCAGGTCCAGGGTCTGGCTCAGGGCCTGGCGCAGGTGCGGATCGTCATCGACCAGGATGACCTGGGTTTGACTGTCGATCAGTGTCTCGGTCATGCCGAGGAATCCTCCGAAGGTTTCAGGTTGGCGCCGGGGGCTGCGATGCGCAGTTGCAGGGTGAGCAGGGCGCCCCCTTCCGGGTGGTTGCCCATCAGCAGCTCGCCACCGAGCGCACGCATCAGGCTTTCGCAGATCGCCAGGCCCAGGCCAAGGCCCTGGGTACGGGTCTTGGTGGTGAAGAAGGGTTCCTTGGCATGCTCCAGCGCTTGCCGGGTAAAGCCCGGGCCGTTGTCGCGAATGTACAGGTAGACGCAGTCGTCGCGCGTCTCGGCACTCAGCCAGAGGCGGCGTGGGTTGGCTTTTTCGGTGAGTGCGTCAAGGGCGTTGGCCAGCAGGTTGCCGAGCACCTGGCGCAGGCGGGTTTCACCGGCCTGGACCCACAGGGTGGCGTCCGGCAGATCGCGGATCAGTTCTACCGCCATCGCCCGACGGCGCTTGGCCAGCAAGGCCAGGGCATCGTCCAGCGCCGGTTGCAGGGCCACGCTTTCCGGGGCATGCCGGTCGCGGCGGGCAAAGGCGCGCAGGTGGGCGATGATCGAGGCCATGCGTCCGGTCAGTTCGCCGATCAGCTTGAGGTTGCCACGGGCATCCTCGGTGCGCTGGTGATCGAGCAGGATCTCGGCGTTCTCGGCGTAGCTGCGGATCGCCGCCAGCGGTTGGTTGAGTTCGTGGCTGATGCTCGCCGACATGGTGCCAAGCACCGACAGCTTGCCGGCCTGGACCAGCTCGTCCTGGGCGCGTACCAGTTCCTGCTGTGCCTGCTCGCGCTCCAGCACTTCGTTCTTCAGGCGGTTGTTCAGCCATTCGAGGTCGGCGGTGCGCGCCACCACGCGGTTTTCCAGTTCCTGGCGGCCACGGGCCTCCAGTTCGATGCGGTCCATGTAGTGGCGGCGGCGCTGCATCACCAGCCCGGCCAGGAGCATGGTTACCAGCAACGCGCCGGCGCCGATGGCCATGACGGTCTGCACCGAGCGATCGACCAGGATACGCGGCGCAAGGATGCTCACCTGCCAGCCGGTCTCCTTGATATCGCGGGTCTGGGTCAGCCAGGCCTCGGGCTCCAGGCGCAGTGGTTGCGGGGCCTGGGTTGGGTAAGGCTGGATGGCGATCATCGCCTTGCGTTCTGCTTCGCTCAGTACACGGGTGGCGCGGAAACGCCACTCCGGGCGCGAGGTGAGCACCACCACGCCGTACTGGTCGGTCAGCAGCAATTGTTCCGGGGTGCGTCCCCAGAGGGTTTCGGTGTGGTCGAGGTCGACCTTGACCACCAGCACGCCGATCACACGTTCACCGTCACGCACCGCGGCTGCGAAGAAGTAGCCGCGCTTGGCCGAGGTGGTGCCCTGGCCGAAGAAGCGGCCCAGCCGCCCTTCCATCGCTTCGATGAAGTACGGGCGGAAGGCGAAGTTGCGGCCGACGAAGCTGTCGCGCTTGTCCCAGTTGGAGGCCGCCAGGGTGTTGCCGCTGACGTCCATCAGGTACATCACTTCGGCGCCGGTCTGCTGGGTGATCTCGCGCAACAGGCGATTGGCGTTGGTCACCGCCTCCAGCCTGAACGGGTCGGCCAGCACGCCACGCAGGGCCGGCAGGTCACCGAGGATCTGCGGCAGGGTCTCGTAGCGGTGCAGGGTGCCGAGCAGGTTGGCGACATAGAGGTCGAGGGTCTGGCGGTTCTGCGAGGCCAGTTGGTCCTGGTAGTAGCGCTCGGCAAGATGATGCAGCGGCCACAGCAGCGGAGCCAGGCACAGGGCCAGCAGGGCCAGGCTGCGCCAGCGGGGTCGTTGCGAAGTGATTGAAGTCGAGGTCATCGCCAAGTGCGCCAGAATGAACTGGCGCAATTATGCGCTACTTCAGGCAGTCGATCAGCGCTTGCTGCCAATGCGGCTGGCTGACCTGCCATTCACGTGCCAGGCGTGAGCAGTCCAGACGAGAGTTGAGCGGGCGGCGGGCCGGGGTCGGATATTCGCTGCTGGGGATCGGCAGCAGTTCGGCGCAGGGCAGGTCGCGGGCCTTCAACTGCTCGGCGATGGCCTGGGCGAAGCCGAACCAGGAGGTTTCGCCCTGGGCCGTCAGGTGATAAGTGCCCCACGCACCCGCCTGGCCGGCCTGCCAGCGCTCGATCAAGGCGCGGGTACTCGCGGCGATCGTCCCGGCCCAGGTCGGTGCGCCGATCTGGTCGTCGACCACCTTCAATTGCGGGCGCTCCTGCAGCAGGCGTTGCATGGTCAGCAGGAAGTTGCGCCCATGCAGCGAGTACACCCAGCTGGTACGCAGAATCAGGTGCTCGGCGCCGACCGCGGCAATCGCCTGCTCGCCTGCGAGTTTGCTCTGGCCGTAGACGCCCAGCGGATGCACCGGGTCATCCTCGACATAAGGCGTTGTCTTGTTGCCGTCGAATACGTAGTCGGTGGAGTAGTGGATCAGCGGCGCACCCAGGCGTGCGGCTTCCTCGGCCAACACCCTCGGACCTTCGGCATTGATCGCGTGAGCCAGCGACGCTTCGCTTTCGGCCTGGTCTACCGCAGTGTGCGCCGCGGCGTTGATGATCAGGTCCGGGGCGAGCTGGCGCAGAGGCTCACGCACGGCTTCGGGGTGAGCCAGGTCGAGCTGGTCGCGGCCGAGCAGGTGCAGCTCGCCAAGCCCGGCCAGTGCCTGCTGAAGGGCCTGGGCGACCTGGCCGTTGCGGCCGCAGACGAGGATCTTCATGGGAACAGCTCCGCGTCCTGAAGCAGCACCCCGGCCTGGTCCTTGGCTGACAGCAGCGGTTCCGACGTCAGTTGCCAGTCGATGGCCAACTGCGGATCGTCCCAGCGAATGCAGCGTTCGGCAGCGGGGTTGTAATAGTCGGTGGTCTTGTACAGGAAATCGGCCGACTCGCTGAGTACCACGAAACCGTGGGCGAAGCCCGCAGGGATCCACATCTGGCGGTGGTTCTCGGCGGACAGGCGTGCGCTGACCCAGCGCCCGAAGGTCGGTGAGCCGCGGCGGATGTCCACGGCCACGTCCAGCACCTCGCCCAGGGTCACGCGGACCAGCTTGCCTTGCGGGTTCTGCAACTGGTAATGCAGACCGCGCAGTACGCCTTGCTGGGAGCGCGAATGATTGTCCTGAACGAACTCGGCATGGACGCCGGTGCGTTCGGCGAAGGTGCGGGCATTGAAGCTTTCGAAGAAGAAACCACGACTGTCACCGAATACCTTGGGCTCGATGATGAGGACTTCGGGGATTGCGGTATTGATGACGTTCATGGCGTTTCTTCAGCCAGTTTGCTCAGGTATTGGCCGTAGCCGGTTTTTTTAAGTTCGTTGGCCTTGGCCAGCAGCCTTTCCCGGCAGATCCAGCCCTTCTGATAGGCGATTTCTTCCAGGCATGCCACTTTCAAACCCTGGCGGTGCTCGATGGTCTGCACGTACTGGGAAGCCTCCAGCAGGCTGTCGTGGGTGCCGGTATCGAGCCAGGCGAATCCGCGACCGAAGCGTTCGACCCTCAAGTCGCCGCGCTTGAGATAGGCGTTGGTGATGTCGGTGATTTCCAGTTCGCCCCGAGGCGAAGGGCGTACACCCTTGGCGATCTCGACCACATCGTTGTCGTAGAAATACAGGCCGGTCACCGCGTAGCTGGAGCGCGGCGCGACCGGCTTTTCCTCGATGGACAGGGCATTGCCCTGCGCGTCGAACTCGACCACGCCGAAGCGCTCCGGATCCTTGACCAGGTAGCCGAATACCGTCGCACCGGAGGGGCGGTTGACCGCACGCAGCAACTGTTCGCTGAAACCTTGGCCATGGAAGATGTTGTCGCCGAGGATCAGGCACACCGAATCGTCGCCGATGAAGTCTTCGCCAATCAGGAAGGCCTGGGCCAGGCCATCAGGCGAGGGCTGCTCGGCGTAGCTGAGGTTGATGCCGAACTGGCTGCCGTCGCCGAACAGCTGGCGGTACTGCGGCAAGTCCTGAGGTGTGGAGATGAGCAGGATGTCGCGGATGCCGGCAAGCATCAACACCGAGATCGGGTAGTAGATCATCGGTTTGTCGTAGATCGGCAGCAGCTGTTTCGACACGCCGAGGGTGATGGGGTGCAGGCGTGTACCGGAGCCTCCGGCGAGGACGATGCCCTTGGTCATGCGATCAGGTCCTTGAAGTCGGAATTGCCCAGGCGCTCACCCTGATAGCTGCCATCCTGGACGTGGCGGCACCATTCCAGGTTGTCGAGGTACCACTGCACGGTCTTGCGCAGACCGGACTCGAAGGTCTCCTCCGGCACCCAGCCCAGCTCGCGCTCGATCTTGCCCGCGTCGATGGCGTAGCGCAGGTCGTGGCCGGGGCGGTCCTGGACGAAGGTGATGAGGTCACTGAAGTGGACGATGTTGGCGGGCCGCTGGGGCGCGAGTTCTTCGAGCAGATTGCAGAGCGCGTGTACTACATCGAGGTTCTTCTGTTCGTTGTGCCCGCCGATATTGTAGGTCTCGCCGACCTTGCCTGCGGTCACCACCCTGAGCAGCGCGCGGGCATGGTCCTCGACGAACAGCCAGTCACGCACTTGCTGGCCGTTGCCGTACACCGGTAGTGGCTTGCCGGCGAGGGCGTTGAGGATCATCAACGGGATGAGTTTCTCGGGGAAGTGATATGGGCCGTAATTGTTCGAGCAGTTGGTGATCAGCACCGGCAGGCCGTAGGTACGATGCCAGGCGCGGACAAGATGGTCGGATGCCGCCTTGCTGGCAGAGTAGGGCGAGCTTGGGGCATAGGGCGTGGTTTCGCGGAACAGGTCGTCGGCACCGTGCAGATCGCCGTACACCTCGTCGGTGGAGATGTGGTGAAAGCGGAACGCGGCGCGTGCCTCTTCCGGCTGGCGACTCCACCACGCGCGAGTGGCCTCCAGCAAGGTATAGGTGCCGGTGATGTTGGTCTGGATGAATGCTGCCGGCCCGTCGATGGAGCGATCGACGTGCGACTCGGCGGCCAGGTGCATGATTGCATCAGGCTGAAAACGTTCGAGGACAGCGCTGACGGTCTCCTGATCCACGATATCGGCCTGTACGAACTCATAGCGGCTGTTATCGGCGATACCGCGCAGCGACTCGAGGTTGCCGGCGTAGGTCAATTTGTCGAGGTTCAGCACTTCGTTGTCGGTATGGCCGATCAAGTAGCGGATCAGCGCCGAACCGATGAAGCCGGCACCGCCGGTAATGAGAATACGCATGGGGTGTGACTATCCTGCTGGTGGTAGTGGCATTGTGCTGCAGGCGCGCAACAGCCGTTGTTTCAACGGCGCGCGAGCGCGGTACTCAAGGCTGAAATCACCCTGTCCTGACGTTCATCGCCCAGGCCGCACCACAGCGGCAGGCGTACCAGGCGGTCTGACAGTTCGTCGGTGAGCTGCATCGAGCCATGTGCACGTCCGTAGCGCTCGCCGGCGGGCGAGGAATGCAGTGGCACATAGTGGAACACGGGATACACCTCTTCGTCTCGCATCCTCTGCAACACGGCCTGACGGTCAATGCCCGGGGCGAGCAGCACATAGTACATATGGGCGTTGTGCTGGCAGTCCTGCGGGATGATCGGCCTGCGCAGCAGCCCGTCCGCCTCGAGGCCAACGAGGGCGTGGTGATAGCGCGCCCAGGTAGCCAGGCGGCTGTTGGTGATCGCTTCGGCTTCCTGCAACTGTGCCCAGAGGAAGGCGGCGGTCAGCTCGCCGGGCAGGAACGACGATCCGACCTCCTGCCAGGTGTACTTGTCGACCTGGCCGCGGAAGAAGCGGCTGCGATCGGTACCCTTCTCGCGGATGATTTCCGCGCGCATCACCAGCTCTGGATCGTTGGCCAGCAGGGCTCCGCCCTCGCCGCTGATGACGTTCTTGGTTTCATGGAAGCTGAACGCTCCCAGATCACCAATGCTGCCCAGCGCACGCCCCTTGTAGCTGGACATGACGCCTTGCGCGGCATCCTCCACCACCTTCAGGCCGTGCCTGTGGGCGATGGCCAGGATGCTGTCCATCTCGCAGGCGACTCCAGCGTAGTGGACCACGGCGATGGCCTTGGTGCGTGGGGTGATGGCAGCTTCGATCAGGCGTTCGTCGAGGTTGAGCGTGTCTTCGCGGATATCGACGAACACCGGCACCGCGCCGCGCAGGACGAAAGCATTGGCGGTGGAGACGAAGGTGTAGGACGGCATGATCACTTCATCGCCGGGCTGGAGGTCGAGCAGCAGCGCGCACATCTCCAGCGCTGCGGTGCAGGAATGGGTCAGCAGCGCCTTGCTGCTGCCGGTACGCTCCTCGAGCCAGGCATGGCAGCGCTTGGTGAACGGTCCGTCACCGGCAAGCATCTGGCCCAGGTTGGCCTCGGCAATGTGGTGGAACTCCTTGCCGGTCATGTAGGGGCGGTTGAAGGGGATCTTTTCCAGGCTCATGGGCGGTTTCCTGCAGAGTTCGCGGGCGGAAGGTCGCTGCGGATCGCGCTGACGCGCCCGCCGATCTGCGTGCCCTTGGCAAGGTTCTCGTAGAAATAGTCGGTGAAGCCTGCGTGTGCCATGGCACGTTGCGCGGCCTCGATGTCATAGGCGATGCGGTAGAGCGCGAAGCGTTGGCCGTCCCATGTGGCGAAGGCCGCTCGAGGGTCGCCGTCGCGGGGCTGGCCGACCGAGCCGGGGTTGCACCAGGTCTTGTCGCGGCCCTGCCAGAGGAACTGCACATGGCTGTGGCCGGAGACGAAGAAGCGCCCCGGGTGTTCAGCGAAATAGGCTTCGCTGGGCTCGAGATATTCGTCGAGTGGGTCGTTCCAGCCACCGTGGATCAACTCCAGGCCGTGCAGGCTGGCACGCTCCGGCAGGCTTTCGAGCCAGCGGCGGTTGTCGGCGCTGAGTACCTCGCGCTGATAGTCCAGGCAAGCATTGGCGCTGTTGGAGCGTGGGCAGGGCTGGTTGAGCGCGATGTAGGCATCGTGGTTGCCCATCAGCGAGAAGATCCCGCGAGCGCGCAAGGTATCGCAGCACTCGTTGACCTGGCTGTAGTAACCGGCGGTGTCGCCCAGGCAGATGATCTCGTCCACACCCATCCGATCGAGCTCGGCGAGCACGGTGGACAGTGCGGCGAAATTGCCGTGGATGTCAGAAATGATCCCGATCATGAACCACGTAGTCCTCGATGTAGCGCACAGCAAAACCTGCGCGCAGCGCTGGTTGCCGGGGCCTTTCGCCCTTGAGATACCAGGCCAGGCACATGGCGGCCTCGTTGTAGCCGAAAGCGGTGCGGATGGAACTGGTGGAAGAGATCCGGGGATTGATCTCCAGCAGCTTCCAGGTGCCGTCGTCTGCCCGGCGGAACTGCAGGTTGGTGGGCCCGACCGGTTTGAAGTGCTGGCACAGGCGCGTCACCACAGCATCCAGGCTGGCGTCGTGGCGCACTTTGGCCTTGGCTGTGGAGCCGTCAGAGGCCAGGCTGCGCTGGAAGGTGATCGCGGCGCAGATGCCGCCCTGGCCGTCACCGAACACCGCCACGGTGTACTCCTGGCTGGCGCTGCCGATGATCGGCTGGGCCATCAGCACCTCCCCGAGAAGGGGTGCCCAGGGTGTGAAATCACGCTCTTCGCGGACCCACACCAGGCCCTTGGAAGCGTAGCTGCGCCGTGGCTTGAGCAGGAACGGCAGGCCCAGCTGCTGCGAAAGCGAGGCAAAGTCGCCGGTCAGATGGCTGGGGATACGGGCGTCGTCTTCATGTGCCAGCAGGGCCTGGTCCATGGCGTATTTGTCGCGCGACAGGCTGATCAGCCGGGCATCGTTGAGCACAATCCGGCAGCCGGTGGCAGCCAGTGCGTCACGGTGTTCGTCGAGCCAGTGCACATCCTGTTCGATACCGGGAATCAGCAGATCGACCCGGTACTGCTCGATCATCCGCAGCAGCCAGTCCTGATACCTGGGGTCGGCGGTCAACGGGGCCTGTTCGAAGTGGTCACACCAGGCCTGGCCTACCGCATCGTCGTAGATGTCGGTGCCCAGCAGCCTGATCGTCGGGTCGGCGGCGCGCAGCGATTTCAGCAGGCCGTAGCCCATTATCGCGCCGACGCCGGTGACCATTGCCGTGGTCATTGCTGGGCCTCCTGATGAGCCTGCATCAGTTGCAGGCCGGTACGAATGTCGGTGGCTGGCCAATAGTCGATGGCCTGGTGCAGTTGCGCATCGGCCTGCATGGCCGGCATGTCGGCGATGTCCGGCTTGTCGCGCAGGAAGTGGATGTCGGCGCTGCGGGCGCAGGCGGCAAAGGCCGCTTCGGCGATCTCCGACAGCCTGGGGCTGTGCGGGTGCACGCAGTCGAAGCGACCGACCACCGTGCGCTGCGCCACGCGTTTCACGATCTCGGCCAGGTCGTCCAGAAACAGGTAGTTGCGCTGCGCGTCGTTGTTGCCATACAGCTGCACCGTCTTGCCTGCGCGCGCCGTTTCGGCGATGAGGTACAGCAGTCCCTGGTGTTTGCGGCAGGCACCGGCTGCATCGTAGACCTGGCTGGGACGCAGGATGGTCAGGGCGATTTCGCGTTGCTTGCAGAACAGCTGTGCAAGCTCCTCGGAATGGCGCTTCGACAGCGAATAGATGTTGTAGTGAGGGTCGTCGGCGTTAAAGCCTGCGAACACCGAAGACACCAGGATCAGGTGTCGGGCGCCGCTTTGCGCAGCAAGCTCGCAAGCGCGCAGGGTACCGACCGCGTTGACCTGTTCGGCCTTGATCAGCGCTTCGCTGGAGGTTCCGCCGAAGGCGGCGGCCACCAGCACCACGGTATCGAAATGCCCGCCATCGAAGGGCGGGTTGTCTGACCGCTCCAGGTCGAACGGGAAGTCCGCTTCGCGACGCCCGGCGGTCCTGACTTCACCCAGCATGGCAAGCCGGGCGGCGATGGCCTGGCCGATGACCGAGGTGCTGCCGATCAACAGGCTTCTCATGTCGGCTCGACCTGGGCCTCGAACATCAGGGCGCAGCAGAGCTCGGGATAGTCGATGCCGACCGTGCACATCCCTTCGATGATCTCGTTGGACAGCCCCAGCGGCTGCAGTTGCGAGGTCATCAGCGGCTTGAGGAATACCCCCTCCTTGCGCACGATGCGATAGCCGGCCTGCTCCAGCTCATCGGTCAGGCGGCTGACCGAGTAGGTGCGCTGGTGGCCCAGTTCCAGGTCACCCTGGCCCAGCTTCATCATGTCGTCGAGCTTGCCTGCCGCGTGGCCGATACGCCGGTGCAGCGACTCGCCATTGGGCACCAGGGCGAACAGTCGGCCGCCAGGCGCGAGGAAGCGACGGAAGTGCTCCAGGACCTGCTGCGGGTTGTCGACGTGTTCGAGGATGAAGCCCATCACGATCAGGTCGAAGGTCCGCTCGGTGTCGAAGTGCTCGAAATAGCTTTCGACGATCTCGACCGGGCTGTCGGGGTAGTTTTCGCGGAACTGGGCGATGACCGAGGGTGAGCCGTCGATCACCGTATGCGAGGCGAAGAAGCGCGAGAAGCGGTTGGTCGAGAAACCGTGGCCGACGCCCAATTCCAGAATCGAGTGATGTTCCTGGCATAGCTTCATGATCCGCTGGGGATACCAGTTGAGCATGATGTCGTTGTCGAAAGCGAAGCCGAAACGATCACTGTAGGCGCCGATGTAGCTGTCTAGTGCATTGCTCATGGGGAGACTCGCATGTCGGGTGCTGCGCCCGTCGGCGCGGTGGATTCAGGAGCCGGTGGTCGCACATGCTTCATGAAGCGCGGTGCGTCCGGGCCACAGTTGAACAGCAGGTCGAGGATGGTCACGCCATGGGTGAAATCACCCCACTGCTGCGGGTATTGGGGGTAGCCGCTGTAGTCGAACCAACTGACGGTGATGCCCTGTGCGGCGAACAGGCTTTCATCCAGGTAGTCGCGCGCGGCGGGGCCGGAAAGGTATTCGCTGGCACCGGCTTGCAGGCACAAGTCGACCAGGCGTTCGCTCTTGCCTTCACCCAGGCGATAGTCCCAGGAGTGGCTGATGCGTGTGCCGATGCCCAGATACCCACAGATGGCCTGCAACAGCCTGTGGTTCAGGGTGCTGAGATGGCGGTGGGCCTGTTCCATGTACAGCGGCTTGAGCCATTCGGCGATAGCCTTGAAATGCGGGGCCTTGGCGTAGTTGGCTTCCAAGGTCTTCCAGTGTTTGACCTGCCAGCGCTGGTCGTGCAGCTCGACGTCGCGGATGCGCCGGTCGATGCCCTGGCCGACAGGGACGGTCAGCCATTCCACGCCTTTGGGCGTCTTGATCTGGTTGCGGTTGCGCCAGTCGTTCTTGGTGTACTGCATGTCGTCGTAGAGGATGAACTCGTCCACGGCGGCGATCAGGTCGAAGTAGCCCTTCCAGGGGATGTAGTTCGATTGCAGGATGGCGACTTTCTTCATGACCCTGCCCCTGTGTCTGGATGACGGACTTCTGACGCAGGCAGTTGGCGCGACGATGCCACGGCGTCAAGGAGCCGGTGCGGGAGAGGCGACAACAACAGTGGTGCAGCGTGCATCGACATCGAGCTCCTGGTGGACAGCGGGCGAGGCCAGGCCTTCTGGGGCGCGGCTTTGGCAATGATCGTTGCAGATTGGCAACGACAGTCTGCGCTTCACCCCCTTGCTTCCGGGCAGTGGTAATGGCGATATAAGCAAAAAAGAGGCCGAGGTTCGCACCATGCCGTTGCACACCCTGATCCACCGCTCCAGCCTTCCACGTCCCGAGGTTTCCGAGGTGCAGGCCAGCCATGCCCTGCAGGCCTATTACGGCCTGCACGGCGCGCTGGTGCCCCTCGGTAGCCAGCAGGACGTGAACTTCCGGCTGGACAGCGAGCAGGGGCGCTTCGTCTTCAAGCTGTGCCATGGCAGCTATGCCCAGGTTGAGCTCGAAGCGCAGCATGCTGCACTGGCCTACCTGCGCGGGCAGGGTTTACCGGTGCCTGCGGTGCGCCCGGCGCTCAATGGTGAGGGGCTGCTGGCGCTGGAAATCGGCGGGCAGGCCCTGCGTGGCCGGTTGCTCGAGTACATTGAAGGCCAGCCGCTGACCCGCCTCAAGCACATGCCGGATAGGCTGATGGCCGAGCTGGGGGCGCTGTGTGCGCAACTTGGCAAGGCCCTGGCCGGTTTCGAGCACCCGGGGCTGGAGCGCACGCTGCAGTGGGACCCACGCCATGCCGAGGAGTTGATCGAGCACCTGCTGCCGGTCATCAAGGATGAGGCCCGGCGCGAGCGCGTCGAGGGTGTGGCCAGTCAGGCGCGGGCGCGTCTGCAGCCGCTGGTCGGACAGCTTCCGACGCAGGCGGTGCATCTGGACATCACCGATGACAACGTGGTCTGGGCGCTTGACGAGCATCGTCAGTGGCAGGCGCAAGGCGTTATCGACTTCGGCGACCTGTCACACACCTGGCGTATCGCCGACCTCTCGGTCACCTGCGCGGCCTTGCTGCATCATGCCGAAGGCGATCCGCTACGGATCTTGCCGGTGGTTGCGGCCTACCAGGCGGTCAATCCGCTGAGCGAAGCCGAATTGCGCGCCTTGTGGCCGCTGGTGCTCAACCGTTCCGCGGTGCTGGTGCTCAGCAGCGAGCAGCAACTCACCGTCGATCCGGACAACCAGTACACCCGCGACAACATCGCCCATGAGTGGGAAATCTTCGATACCGCCACTGCGGTGCCTGCCGCCCTGATGGAAGCGGCGATCCTGCAGGCCGCGGGCCTTGCCCCGGACACCCTGGACCTCGGCGACTGTGCAGCACTGCTGCCGAGCCTGGCCGGCCAGACCGTGCGTCGGCTCGATCTGGGGGTGCTGAGCCCGCACTGCGAGGCTGGAAACTGGCAGCAGCCTGGATTCGACCAGCACCTGTTGCTTGCCACCCCGGCTCCCGCCACCACGCTGCATGGGCAGTACCGTCTGTCGCAAACCCATTTTGACCGCCCTGACGAGCCTGCCACCTGTGCCTTGGGCGTGGAACTGAACCTGCCGGGCGGCACGGTGTTGCACGCGCCGCAAACCGGTATCTGGCTGAGCACGGGGGATGGCCGCGGGTGCCTGAGCTCCGCCGGTTGGGGGCTGTGGCTGAGCGGCCTGGAGCAGGCGCCGGAGGATGGCGAATCGGTGCGCAAGGGCCAGATGCTCGGTTCGACCTGTGGCTTCCTGAGCGTACAGCTGTGCCTGGATCCGAACATTGCGCCGCCGTTCTTTGCCAAACCGTCCCAGGCACAGGCCTGGCTGGCGCTTTGCCCGTCGCCGGCGGCACTGCTGGGCTTCGACTGCGATGCCGAGCCGCTGGTCGATGCCCAGGCCCTGCTGGCGCGGCGCGATGCCAGCTTCGCCCGCTCGCAGAAGCACTACTATGCCCAGCCGCCCCATATCGAGCGCGGCTGGCGCAACTACCTGATCGACATGCAGGGGCGTTCCTACCTGGACATGCTCAACAACGTGGCGGTGCTCGGGCATGGGCATCCGCGCATGGTCGCCGAATCGGCGCGGCAGTGGTCGCTGGTCAATACCAACTCGCGCTTCCACTACGCGGCCGTCGCCGAGTTCTCCGAGCGTCTGCTCGAATTAGCGCCGGAAGGCTTCGACCGGGTGTTCCTGGTCAACAGCGGTACCGAGGCCAACGATCTGGCGATCCGTCTGGCCTGGGCCTACAGCGGCGGGCGTGACCTGCTCAGCGTGCTGGAGGCCTATCACGGCTGGTCGGTGGCCACCGATGCTATCTCCACCTCGATCGCCGACAATCCCCAGGCTCTGGAAACCCGACCGGACTGGGTGCATCCGGTAGAGGCGCCCAATACGTTCCGCGGCCGTTACCGCGGCGCTGACAGTGCCAGTGATTACCTGCGCGATGTCGACGCCAAGCTCGCCGACCTGGATGCCCGTGGCCGCCAGCTTGCAGGGATGATCTGCGAGCCTGTGTACGGCAATGCCGGCGGTATCTCGCTGCCCCAGGGCTACCTGCGCGAGGCCTATGCAAAGGTGCGGGCGCGCGGCGGTGTGTGCATCGCCGATGAAGTGCAGGTTGGTTACGGCCGCCTGGGCGAGTACTTCTGGGGCTTCGAGGAGCAGGGCGTGGTGCCGGACATCATCACCATGGCCAAGGGCATGGGTAATGGCCAGCCGCTGGGGGCGGTGATCACCCGGCGCGACATCGCCGAAGCGCTCGAGGCCGAGGGTTATTTCTTCTCCTCGGCCGGGGGCAGCCCGGTGAGCTGCCGCATCGGCATGGCAGTGCTGGATGTGATGCGCGACGAAGGGCTGTGGGATAACGCCCGCGATGTTGGCCGCCACTTCATGGCGCGCTTGCAAGCGTTGGTCGATAAACATCCGCTTGCTGGTGCTGCCCACGGCTCGGGCTTCTACCTGGGGCTGGAACTGGTGCGTGACCGCCAGACATTGGAACCAGCCACCGAGGAGACCATGGTCCTGTGCGATCGCCTGCGCGACCTGGGGATCTTCATGCAGCCCACGGGAGACTACCTGAACATCCTCAAGATCAAGCCGCCGATGTGCACCACGCGGCAGAGCGTGGACTACTTCGTCGATTGCGTGGACCGTGTGTTGGCGGAACTGAGTTGATCTAAATCGATTTATATCGATTAAATTTCTTGAAATATCTATTTTGATTTTATTTCAGGCTTTAAAAGTCGATATCTATCGGTTAGATTGGTCGTATTCGCTGGCCCTTCGCGGGCAAGCCCGCTCCCACAGGTAATTGATGCTGCCGCTGTGGGAGCGGGCTTGCCCGCGAAGAGGCCCTGACAGACACCCGCACAATCAACCCTGGCACCAGCCTGCCGGGCCATCCAGAGGCTACTCATGAAGACCCTGAACTCGACTCCCCGCGCCGACGGTTTCCACATGCCCGCCGAGTGGGCCCCGCAAACCCAGGTATGGATGGTCTGGCCGGAGCGCCCGGACAACTGGCGTCTGGGCGGCAAGCCCGCGCAGGCGGCGCACGTCACCCTGGCCAAGGCCATTGCCCGCTTCGAGCCGGTCACCGTGGCGGTATCTGCGGGCCAGTACGAAAATGCCCGCCGCCAGCTCGACCTGCCCAATATTCGCGTGGTCGAGATCAGCAACGACGACGCCTGGGTCCGCGACACCGGCCCGACCTTCGTGATCAACGATCATGGCGAAGTGCGTGGCGTGGACTGGGGCTTCAATGCCTGGGGCGGTTTCGATGGCGGCCTGTATGCGCCTTGGAACCGTGACGAAGAACTGGCCGCCAAGGTCATGGAGATGGAGCGCTGCCAGCGCTACCACACTGAAGGCTTCGTGCTCGAGGGCGGTTCGATCCACGTGGACGGCGAAGGCACCCTGATCACCACCGAAGAGTGCCTGCTCAATCGCAACCGCAACCCGCACCTCACGCGTGAGCAGATCGAAGACGTGCTGCGCGAACATCTGGCAGTCGAGACCATCGTCTGGCTGCCCGAAGGCCTGTACAACGATGAAACCGACGGCCACGTCGACAACTTCTGCTGTTACGTCAGCCCGGGCGAAGTGTTACTGGCCTGGACCGATGATTCCAACGACCCCAACTATGCGCGCTGCCACGCTGCCTACGAGGTGCTGAAAAACACCCGCGATGCCAAGGGGCGCGAGTTCGTGGTGCACAAGATGCCCATTCCCGGGCCGCTGTTCGCCACCGAGGAAGAATGCGCCGGCGTTGACCAGGTCGCTGGCAGCCAGGAGCGTGACCCGTCGGTGCGCCTGGCCGGCTCCTACGTGAACTTCCTGATCGTCAACGGCGGCATCATCGCGCCGAGCTTCGACGACCCGGCAGATGCCCAGGCTAGAGCGATTCTGGCCAAGGTCTTCCCGGACCATGAAGTGGTGATGATCCCGGGTCGCGAGCTGTTGCTGGGGGGCGGCAACATCCACTGCCTCACCCAGCAGCAACCGGCACCGGTCAAGCGCTGATCGCCGAACACTCAAAGGGCCTGTCGAATGACAGGCCCTTTTGCTTCGCGCAAACGATTTATCCACGCGCTGGCACAGCTCTTGTATTGCATTTCCCTGGGGTGTTTCGGGGCGGCGGTCCACGCTGTTCTGTAACAATCTCACAGTAATTTAGCCGCTCACGGCCCCAGGGAGTACGTGTCGAATGAATGCAACAAGTGAGTCGGCTTTGTCTCCAATGGCGATCAATCACGAATCGCTCAAGGTGCTGGCGCAATGGTTGAAGCACCATGGAAACATCCGGGTCAGGAAGACCGATACGCGCCGCCTTCTGGATGGTCGTTACCCTCAAGGCCTGCTCAGTGAAGCGGAGCTCGAGGCTCTGGTTGCTGTCTGGCACTGAAGGCAAGGCATCGCATAACGAAAACGCCACCGTATCGACGGTGGCGTTTTTGTTTCAGCTGGCCAGCTCGGCAGCGTCCTCTTCCTCGAACCCGCGAGCGGCACGACCCACCAGCAGTGGATCTGGCGCGTGGGCGACGCTGTGATCCTTGCCCGGGTAATCCAGCGAGTGGAGGAAGTGCCGGATGCAGTTGAGCCGGGCGCGCTTCTTGTCGTCGGACTTGATCACTGTCCAGGGCGCATCGGCGGTGTCGGTATGGAAGAACATCGCCTCCTTGGCGGCGGTGTAGTCGTCCCACTTGTCCAGCGACTTGATGTCGATTGGCGACAGCTTCCAGTGCTTGAGTGGGTCGTCCCGCCGGGAGATGAAGCGGCGCAGCTGTTCTTCGCGATTCACCGAGAACCAGTACTTGAACAGCAGGATGCCGCTGTTGCACAGCATCCGCTCAAGGTCAGGTGCCTGGCGCATGAACTCCAGGTACTGCAGCGGTGAGCAGAAGTCCATGACCCGCTCGACCCCGGCGCGGTTGTACCAGGAGCGGTCGAAGAACACCATTTCGCCCGCCGTAGGCAGGTGCTGGATGTAGCGCTGGAAGTACCACTGGCCCTTTTCCTGCTCGGACGGCTTCTCCAGCGCTACGATGCGAGCCCCTCGCGGATTCAGGTGCTCCATGAAGCGCTTGATGGTTCCGCCCTTGCCCGCTGCATCGCGCCCCTCGAACAGCACCACGATGCGCTGGCCGGTATCTTTCGCCCAGCTCTGCACCTTCAGCAGCTCGATCTGCAGCGCGTGCTTGGCCTTTTCGTACTCCTGGCGGCGCATGCGCGTGCGGTAGGGGTAGCTGGCCGGCAGGCGCGCGCTGGTGCTGTCTTCGTTACTGCCTTTAGGGGCGGTAGCGACTTCCAGGGCGGTAGGCTGCTGGCTGATCCGGGTGATGGACGCTTGCGGTTTGCGCTTGCGAGGGCGCGGTGTACGCAGTGGCGTAGCCGGAGCAGCTTCGACGGGGTTGGGCAGGGGGAGGGGGGAATCGTCGCTCATGGAGGTCCTTTCGGGGATCGGGTATCCATCAAGCAGTGTATGGATACTTGCCCGCCGGCCCCTTGATGCTGATCAACGCAGAGCTGATCGTGTGAACACGAAGCGTCAGCTTTCCAACTGATGCTTTGGTTGGCTGATGCGTAGCTTGGTGGCAGTCCTCGCACAACGCGGGGGTATATGGAGTGTTGAGATGAAGCATTACTTTTACGCAACCTGCACCGGCTATGGCGACGACGGCGTACAGTTCTTTCGGGGTCACGTCTTTGTCCAGGATGAACAGAAACTGCCGGGTACGGCTATCCGGCCGATGCTGGAGTCTATCGAAGGTCTGGAGCTGGTGGCGGTGTCTTACCTGGGGTGCATGAGCGAGGAGGAGTTCGGCTCTCTGTATCCGCAGGACTAGTGAGGTCGCTGGAATAAAAAGTGGCAGGCATAAAAAAACCCTGAATCTTTCGATTCAGGGTTTTAGTGTTTTGGTGCCCAGAGACGGAGTCGAACCGCCGACACGAGGATTTTCAATCCTCTGCTCTACCGACTGAGCTATCTGGGCAACGGGGCGCATTAAAAGGCTTTTTCAGGTTTGCGTCAACGACTTTTTGAAAATTTTTTAAATTAATTCCGTTGCTTACGGTTTTGCTGGTCATTCGCTGGGTGGAACGTAGCCTTCGGCCTGGGCGTAGTCCTCGCCGGCGAAGAACTTGTCCATTTCCGCCTGGAGGAATTTACGATCCTCGCCATTCATCATGTTCAGGCGCTTCTCGTTGATCAGCATGGTCTGGTGCTTCTGCCACTCGTCCCAGGCCTTCTGCGAGATGTGCTCGTAGATGTCCTGGCCCTTGGCGCCAGGGTAGGGCGGGCGTGGCAGGCCTGGCAGTTCTTCGTTGTACTTGCGGCACTTCACGGTGCGGGTCATCGGGCTTCTCCTGCAATCAATTCGTCGGCCACGCGTGCGAGCAGCTTCTTGACCGGGGCTGCCAGGCCCAGGCGCGGCGGGGTGGCGAGGTTATACCAGAGCCAGTCAGGCTCGGCCACGTGCGATCCGACCGGGTCGACACGCACCAGCCACGGCTCGATCGCCAGCTGAAAGTGGCTGAAGGTGTGGGTCAGGCCTTGCAGTGCCTGGCTTTCGGTCATACGCAGGCCGTGCTGGTAGGCGAGGTCGTCGAGCTGCGCCAGGCTGTCGAGCTCTGGCAGGCTCCACAGGCCGCCCCACAGGCCGCTGGAGGGGCGGCGGTAGAGCAGGATGGCGCCTTCGTTGTTGGTCAGCAGCGGCATCAGCGTCTTGCGCTGGGGCAGGGCCTTGCGCGGCTTGGGTTCGGGGTAGCGTTTCTCGTCACCGAGCAGGTGCGCCTCGCAACCCTGCTGCAGCGGGCAGATCAGGCAACTGGGCTTGCTGCGTGTACACAGCGTGGCGCCCAGGTCCATCATCGCCTGGGTGTAGTGGTTGACCCGGGTCATGGGGGTGAAACGCTCGGCTGCGGCCCACAGCGCATTGGCCACCTTCGGCTCGCCGGGGTAACCGGCCTGGGCGGTGAAGCGCGCCAGGACGCGCTTGACGTTGCCGTCGAGGATCGGTGCGCGGATGCCCATGCTGATACTGGCGATGGCGCCTGCGGTGGAACGGCCGATACCGGGTAGCTCGGTCAGCGCCTCGACGCTGCGCGGGAATTCGCCGCCATGCTGGGCGACGACGATCTTCGCGGCCTTCTGCAGGTTGCGCGCGCGGGTGTAGTAGCCCAGGCCCGTCCACAGGTGCAGGACCTCGTCCTCCGGCGCCTCGGCCAGGGCCTGCACGGTGGGCAGGGCCTGCATGAAGCGGTCGAAGTAGTTGAGCACGGTACTGACCTGGGTCTGCTGCAACATGATTTCCGACACCCACACCCGGTAGGGAGTGATGCCCTGTTGCCAGGGCAGATCATGACGCCCGTGCTGGTCGAACCACGCCAGCACGGCGCTGGAGAACTGCTGGGGGCTCATCGTTTGAACAGCCCCTTGAGCGCGTCTTTCAATTCAGGGCTCACCTTGTCGCCGAGTTTTTCATCGAGCTTTTCGTCGATCTTGTCTTTCAGGCGGTTGCCGGCAAGCTTCGCGGCAACCTTGCCCAGGCCGTCCTGGTCCAGGCGGCAGGCCTTGGCCCCCAGTTCGAGCGGGCCGCGGCAGCGCAGTGGCACTTCGACGCCGACATAGCGCTCATTGACCTGGCACGCCGGGTCCGGCATGGCGCGCTGGTCGCCCTCGACCACCACGCCGACGCCGTAGTCCATGCCCAGTACGCGCAGGTCCAGGTCGCCCTGGCCGTTCACGGTCAAGCCCGGGATGCGCACCTTGAGGTCTGGGTTGCTGGCCACGCCATTGCGTACCACCAGCGTGCCGCGCAGCTCCTGGAATGGCGTGTCCTTGGCCCGTGGCTCGCCGCTGAGCTGCTTGCGGTTGAGGGTGGCGATGGCCTGGCACAGCTGCTGCTCGAGGTTGGCGTTGACCAGCACACCGTCGTTGATGGTGAAGCTGGCGTTGCCGTTGAGCGTATCGATCAGCGCTTTCTGGCTGTTGCCGGTGGCGGTCAGGTCGCTCGACAAGGTCAGCAGACCCTTGACCGGCGGTGCCTGATCCGGGCTTTCGCGCTTGATGAAGTGCTCGACCGGTACCCGGTTGATCCTGGTATTCACCCCGAGTTGCGGCACGGCAGGGCGTACGTCGACGGTGCCCTTGGCTTCGAAGGTGCCGTTGTACAGGCCACCGCGGAGGGTCTCCAGGGTGACCAGGCCGCCCTGGCCATTGGCCTTGAGCTGGGCGTCGGTGATCGGCAGCTTGTCGAGGGTCAGCGCGCCGAACGAGAGATCGGCCTGCAGGTCGAGGGCGCGCAGGCGATCGACCGGCAACAGCTTGTCGTTGCTCCAGGCTACTTGAGTGGGGGCGTTGGGCAGCGGCGTGGTGCCGGCACCGGCGACCGCGCTGGCTTCCTGTTGCTTGACCTCGGCCTGGCGCGCGGCCTTGGCGCCCTTGGCCTCATCGCTCTTGGCAGGCAGGTAGCGGTCGGCATCGAAGGTGTCGCCCTTGAGCTGCACGCGAAGGGCCTGCTTGGCGAAGTCTTCGACGGCGACACGGCCAGTGAAGGTGCTCTGGTCGAGTTTCACCGCCAAGTCTTCCATGGCGATCGAGTTCTGGGTGCCTTGCAGGCGACCGACCAGTTCCAGCTTGGCGAAGGCCGCCGGGTCGGCAGTTGCTGGCAGCGGATGACCGATGCCGTCGAGGAAGGTACGCAGGTCGAACTGGGCGATGGACAGCCCGCCGCTGATTTGCGGCGCCTTGTCCAGGTCGCGCAGGCTCAGCTCGCCGAGGGCGCGCAACTGGTTGGCCGAGACCTTCAGGCCGCTCCAGGACGCGACGTTGGCGCCCAGGTCGACCAGCACCTGGCCCTGGGCGGCGAAGGTCACGGTCTTGCCAGCGGTCGGCTCGCCCGAGGTTTCGCCGGACAGGCGCATGTCTTCGAGGCTGTAGCGCTTGAGCTTGCGGTCGAAGCGCAGGTCGCCGACCAGTTCGGTGCGGGCTTTGATGTTCGGCTCGCTGGCGCTGAGGAAGGCGCTGGCCTTGATTGGGGTGTTGACCCCATCGTGAATGGGCCCGCTGCTCAACTGGATGCTTTCGGCGCCATAGCTTTTGCCGCTCTGCTCATCGGTGAACTGCACTCGCGCGTTGTTGACGGTCAGGCTGTCGATGTCCAGCTTCACCGCGCGTTCGCTGCTGGCCTGCGCCTGCGCCGATGGCTGCGCGGGCGCGCCTGCGGCAGGGGCAGGCTGGTTGCTGGCCGTGGCATTCGGGTCGGGGAGCGGCTTGCCGATATCCTCCCAGTTGCCATGGCCGTGTTCGTCGCGCAGCAACGTAAGGTTCAAGCCCTCGATGCGCACGTCGCTCATCTGCACCTCACGGCGCAGCAGCGGCAGCACGCGCACCGACAGGCCGAGCATCTGCAGGTCGGCGAACGGCTGCTTGGGGTTGTTCAGCGTGGCGATGCTCGCCTCGTGCAGTTCCAGGCCCAGCCAGGGGAACAGGCTCCAGCCGATGTCACCGTTGAGGGTGAGCTCGACGTGGGCCTTGTTGCGGGCCAGCTGGCGGATTTCGTCTTTGTAGTCGTTGGGATCGAAGAGGTGGGTCAGGGCGAAGCCCAGCGCCACGATGATCAGCAACAACCCGAGAAGTCCCAGCCCCAGGAATTTGCCGAACGCTTTCATGGGCGAGTCCTTGTAGTCCGATAGGTGAATTCGAGCGGCAGAGTATAGCGCCGCGACCATCGCTTCTGAGTATCTGACAAGAGATACAGGGCGTTTCCTGCGAATCGGATTCGACAGTTCTGGCTTGGGCAGTTCCACGTTCGAGTCGGCGTCGGTCTCGTTCGCGGGCAAGCCTGCTCCCACGAAAGCCGCGTGGTACCGCCGTTGTGGGAGCGGGCTAGCCCGCGAAGAGGTCGCTGCACATCGCAAACGGTTGCGCGTCCGACCTGTACCGGTTCAGTTTTATGAAAAATAATGATGTCAGATTGATCTCGCCGTCATCTTATGCTGGTAACCTTGCGCAGCTTCCGGAGTGACCGCGACCTATTGTCGCGGGGCAACGACGCCGAAAACGGTGCCAATTTCGCCTTGTGTGCCGCGAAACAGCCAGGGAAACGATCCGAAAGCGCAACCATACATAAAAGGATCGAATCCATGAATAGCAGTATTACGGCAGGAGCGGCGACGAGCGCGCCGGGCTTCCTGTCGAAGGAGCGCATCATCGCCCGGCCAGGGTTCAATCGCTGGCTGGTTCCACCGGCCGCCTTGGCCATTCACCTGTGCATCGGCATGGCCTATGGCTTCTCGGTGTTCTGGCTGCCCCTGTCCCAGGCCATCGGCATCACCGCACCGGTCGCCTGCTCGCCTGACATGGGCTTCATCGCCCGTCTGTTCAGCGCCGACTGCGACTGGCAGATTTCGATGCTCAGCTGGATCTACACCCTGTTCTTCGTCTTCCTCGGCTGCTCGGCCGCCGTGCTGGGCGGTTGGCTGGAACACGCCGGCCCGCGCAAGGCTGGCCTGGTATCGGCGCTGTGCTGGTGCGGCGGCCTGGTCATCTCGGCAATCGGCATCAAGACCCATCAGCTCTGGCTGATGTGGCTGGGCTCGGGCGTCATCGGCGGTATTGGCCTGGGGTTGGGCTATATCTCGCCGGTTTCGACGCTGATCAAGTGGTTCCCGGACAAGCGCGGCATGGCGACCGGCATGGCGATCATGGGCTTTGGCGGCGGCGCGATGGTGGGGGCGCCACTGGCCACTGCACTGATGGGGCATTTCGCCAACGGCCAGGAAGTCGGCGTATGGCAGAGCTTCATCGCCATGGCGGCGATCTACTTCGTGTTCATGACCGCTGGCGCCCTGGCGTACCGCGTGCCGCCGACCGGCTGGAAGCCTGAAGGCTGGACGCCGCCGGTGAAGAAGGCCAACGCCATGGTCACCGACCGTCACGTGCACGTCAGCGTGGCCTGGAAGACCCCACAGTTCGCGCTGGTGTGGCTGGTGCTGTGCCTGAACGTCTCGGCCGGTATCGGCATCCTGGGCATGGCCTCGCCACTGCTGCAGGAAGTGTTCGGCGGCAAGCTGCTGGGCAACGACCTGAGCTTCAGCGAGCTGAATGCCGCGCAGCTGGCGCAGATCGCTGCCATCGCTGCCGGCTTCACCGGCCTGCTGAGCCTGTTCAACATCGGCGGGCGCTTCTTCTGGGCGTCGTTCTCCGACTACATCGGGCGCAAGAACACCTACTTCGCCTTCTTCGCCATCGGCGTGGGCCTGTACACCCTGGTGCCGAACATGGGCCACATCGGCAACGTCGCGCTGTTCGTGGCGGCGTTCTGCATCATCCTGTCGATGTACGGTGGTGGTTTCGCCACCGTTCCGGCCTACCTGGCCGACCTGTTCGGCACGCAGATGGTCGGCGCCATCCATGGTCGCCTGCTGACCGCCTGGGCTGCGGCCGGCGTGTTGGGGCCGGTGTTGATCACCTACCTGCGCGAGTCGCAGCTGGCGGCCGGTGTACCGCGCGCGGCAGCCTACGACATGACCCTGTACATCCTCGCCGGCCTGCTGGTACTGGGCTTCATCTGCAACCTGCTGGTGCGTCCGGTAGCCGACAAGTACTTCATGACCGACGCCGAGCTCGCTGCCGAGCGCGCGCTGAGCCACGACAAGGGCGCCGATGGCGCGCAGTCGCTGGAGTGGCATGCAGCGCCTGGCAGCCTGCCGCTGGTGCTGCTGGCCTGGGCCGTGGTGGTGATTCCGCTGGCCTGGGGCGTGTGGATCACCCTGCAGAAGACGGCGGTGCTGTTCCACTGATGCACTGATTTGCCGGGCCTGAAAGGGCCCTTTCGCGGGCGAGCCCGCTCCTGCAAGGCGATGTTGCCCTTGTGGGAGTGGGCTCGCCCGCGAATGCTTTGTGCTGCCACACGTCATCCGCGTTTCAAGCCGGCGCATTCTGGGCCTATAATGGAGCCCTTTTCGCCCAATGATTTTGCGGAGCTGGTGATGGTCGAACGTAAGGCTTCCGTCGAGCGCAATACCCTGGAAACCCAGGTCAAGGCCTCGATCAACCTGGATGGCACCGGCAAGGCCCGATTCGATATCGGTGTGCCTTTCCTTGAACACATGCTCGACCAGATCGCCCGGCACGGGCTGATCGATCTGGACATCGAATGCAAGGGCGACCTGCATATCGACGATCACCATACCGTCGAAGACGTCGGTATCACCCTCGGCCAGGCTTTCGCCAAGGCCATTGGCGACAAGAAGGGCATCTTCCGCTACGGCCACGCCTACGTGCCGTTGGACGAAGCGCTGTCGCGCGTGGTCATCGACTTCTCCGGCCGTCCCGGCCTGCAGATGCATGTGCCGTTCACCCGCGCCTCGGTCGGCGGCTTCGACGTCGACCTGTTCCAGGAGTTCTTCCAGGGCTTCGTCAACCACGCCCTGGTGACCCTGCACATCGACACGATTCGTGGCCACAACACCCACCACCAGATCGAAACCGTGTTCAAGGCCTTCGGCCGCGCCCTGCGCATGGCCGTGACGCTCGATGAGCGCATGGCTGGCCAGATGCCGTCGACCAAGGGATGCCTGTAATGCAGACTGTCGCCGTCATCGACTATGGCATGGGCAACCTGCACTCGGTGGCCAAGGCTCTCGAGCACGTGGGCGCCGGCAAGGTGCTGGTCACCAGCGACGCGGCGGTGATCCGCGAGGCCGATCGCGTGGTGTTCCCAGGCGTCGGCGCGATCCGCGACTGCATGGCTGAAATCCGTCGCCTGGGCTTCGACAGCCTGGTGCGTGAAGTCAGCCAGGACCGCCCCTTCCTCGGCATCTGCGTCGGCATGCAGGCGCTGCTCGAGCACAGCGAGGAAAACGAAGGCGTCGACTGCATCGGCCTGTTCCCCGGCCAGGTGCGCTTCTTCGGCAAGGGCCTGGAGGAAGACGGCGAGCACCTGAAGGTGCCGCACATGGGCTGGAACGAAGTCAGCCAGTGCATCGACCACCCGCTGTGGCACGACATCCCGGACCGCGCGCGTTTCTATTTCGTGCACAGCTACTACATCAATGCCGGCAAGCCGGGCCAGGTGGTCGGTCGCGGCCACTATGGCGTCGACTTCGCCGCTGCGCTGGCCGACGGCTCGCGCTTTGCCGTGCAGTTCCACCCGGAAAAGAGCCACACGCACGGTCTGCAGCTGCTGCAGAACTTCGTCGCCTGGGACGGGCGCTGGTAAATGAGCAGGTCGAAGACCAAGGCCCCGGTCATCACTCTGGCCCCCGAGCAGGAGCGCGAGGCACTCGATGTGCTCAAGCGCTTCCTTGAAGACCGCTTCGAGCTGACCCTCGGCTCGTTCGAGGTGGCCGAGGTCCTCGAATTGTTCAGCAAGGAAATTGCACCCCATTACTACAACAGGGCGATTGCCGATGTTCAACTGCACCTCAAGGAGCGGTTCGAGAGCATCGAAAGCGACTTGTGGGCGCTCGAGAAGCCCTGAACTCCACCGATTAGAACAGGTTTCCAAGATGCTGATTATCCCCGCTATCGATCTGAAGGACGGTGCCTGCGTGCGCCTGCGCCAGGGCCGCATGGAAGACTCGACGGTATTCTCCGACGACCCGGTGAGCATGGCTGCCAAGTGGGTCGAGGGTGGCTGCCGCCGCCTGCACCTGGTCGACCTCAACGGCGCCTTCGAGGGCCAGCCGGTCAACGGCGAAGTGGTCACTGCCATCGCCAAGCGCTACCCGACACTGCCGATCCAGATCGGCGGCGGCATCCGTTCGCTGGAAACCATCGAGCACTACGTCAAGGCTGGCGTCAGCTACGTGATCATCGGCACCAAGGCGGTCAAGCAGCCTGAGTTCGTCGCCGAGGCGTGCAAGGCGTTCCCGGGCAAGGTCATCGTCGGCCTGGACGCGAAGGACGGTTTCGTCGCCACCGACGGCTGGGCGGAAGTGAGCTCGGTGCAGGTCATCGACCTGGCCAAGCGATTCGAGGCCGATGGCGTGTCGGCGATCGTCTACACCGACATCGCCAAGGACGGCATGATGCAGGGCTGCAACGTGCCCTTCACCAAGGCCCTGGCCGAAGCGACCTCGATCCCGGTGATCGCCTCGGGCGGCATTCACAACCTGGGTGACATCAAGGCCCTGCTGGACGCCAAGGCCCCAGGCATCATCGGCGCCATTACCGGGCGTGCCATCTACGAAGGCACCCTCGATGTCGCCGAGGCCCAGGCCTTCTGCGACAACTACCAAGGCTGAGGACTGAACCATGGCACTGGCCAAGCGCATCATCCCTTGCCTGGACGTGGACAACGGCCGGGTGGTCAAGGGCGTCAAGTTCGAGAACATCCGTGATGCGGGTGATCCGGTGGAAATCGCCCGTCGCTACAACGAGCAGGGCGCCGACGAGATCACCTTCCTGGACATCACCGCCAGTGTCGATGGCCGTGATACCACCTTGCATACCGTCGAGCGCATGGCCAGCCAGGTGTTCATCCCGCTGACCGTCGGGGGTGGCGTGCGTACCGTGCAGGACATCCGCAACCTGCTCAACGCTGGTGCCGACAAGGTTTCGATCAACACCGCCGCAGTGTTCAACCCTGAGTTCGTTGGCGAAGCTGCCGACCGTTTCGGTTCGCAGTGCATTGTCGTGGCCATCGATGCCAAGAAGGTTTCTGGCCCAGGCGAAACGCCGCGCTGGGAGATCTTCACCCATGGCGGGCGCAAGCCCACCGGTCTGGATGCGGTGGAGTGGGCGAAGAAGATGGAAGGGCTGGGCGCCGGTGAGATCCTTCTGACCAGCATGGACCAGGACGGGATGAAGAACGGCTTCGACCTTGGCGTGACCCGTGCCATCAGCGATGCGCTGGGGATTCCGGTGATCGCCTCCGGTGGTGTGGGCAACCTGCAGCATCTGGCCGATGGGATTCTGGAAGGGCATGCCAGCGCGGTGCTGGCGGCGAGCATCTTCCACTTCGGGGAGTACACGGTGCCCGAGGCCAAGGCCTACATGGCTTCGCGCGGGATCGTCGTACGCTGAATCAGTGATTGGGGCTGCTTTGCAGCCTTCGCGGGCAAGCCCGCTCCCACAGGTTGTGTAAATCCTGTGGGAGCGGGCTTGCCCGCGAAGGGCCGCGACGCGGCCCCAATTGCTTCAACCGTGATTCTTGCCGAGCAATGCGTGATACAGCTCGCTGTCGCCCAGAATCCCGACCACCTTGTCGTTCTCCTGCAGCACCAGCTTGTTGCCCGTCTGATAACGAATCTGCAGTGCCTCGCGCATGCCGATGTCGGCGTGCACCAGCGTTGGCAGGCGACCCAGGCTTTCCACATCCTGCCCCGGCACCCAATTCTGCAGGTCCAACCCGTTCTGCCCCTGGCGCGCGCGCTTGATCGAGCCGCCCTCGCCCAGGTCCAGCCATGAATCACCACCCGGGTCCAGGCACACCGAACCGTTGATCCGCTTGCAGTTGTCCAGGCTGCGCATCAGGCTGCGCCCGCACAGGACATTGAGCGGGTTGGTGTGTGCGACGAAGGTACGCACGTATTCATCGGCCGGATTCAGCACGATTTCTTCCGGCTTGCTGTACTGGATGATCCGGCCGTCCTTCATGATCGCGATGCGGCTACCCAGCTTTAGCGCCTCGTCCAGGTCGTGGCTGACGAAGACGATGGTCTTGCTCAGCTTGCGCTGCAGTTCCAGCAGCTCGTCCTGCAGGCCCTGGCGGATCAGCGGGTCGAGTGCAGAGAAGGGCTCGTCCATCAGCAGGATGTCGGCGTCCATCGCCAGCGCACGGGCCAGGCCCACTCGCTGCTGCATGCCCCCGGACAGTTCGTCCGGTTTCTTGTTGCGCCACTGGGTCAGGCCCACGAGCTCGAGTTTTTCATCGACCAGCTTGCGCCGCTCCTTCTCGGGGCGACCCTGCATTTCCAGGCCGAAGCTGATGTTCTCGCGTACGGTCAGCCAGGGCATCAGGGCGAATTTCTGGAACACCATGGCAATGCGCTTGGTGCGCATCATCTTCAGCTCCGCCGGGGTGCAATGGGCGATGTCGATGTGCTTGCCTTCGTGCTCGACGAACAGCTTGCCGCGGCTTACGGTGTTCAGGCCATTGATGCAGCGCAGCAGGCTCGACTTGCCCGAGCCTGACAGGCCCATCAGCACGCAGATTTCGCCTTTCTCGATATCCAGGTTGGCCTTTTCGACGCCGACCACCAGCCCGGTCTGCTTGAGGATCTGCTCGCGGGTCTTGCCCTCGTCGAGCAGCGACAGCGCTTCGCGCGGCTTGCTGGAGAAGATGACATCGACATCTTCGAAGCGAATGATGCTCATGCTTCACTCCTTGCCGGCAGTTCCGGTTGCTTGCAGATACGGTCGAGCATGATCGCCAGCAGCACGATCGCAAGGCCCGCTTCGAAGCCGAGCGAGATGTCGGCGGTGTTGAGAGCGTTGACCACCGGCTTGCCCAGGCCATCGGCGCCGACGAGGGCGGCGATCACCACCATCGACAGCGACAGCATGATGCACTGGGTCACGCCGGCAGCGATGCTCGGCATGGCGTGCGGCAGTTCGATACGGGTCAGCAGTTGGCGACGCGAGCAGCCGAAGGCCTTGCCGGCGTCCATCAACTCCTGCGGTACGTCGCAGATGCCCAGGTAGGTGAGGCGAATGGGGGCCGCGATGGCGAACACCACGGTGGAAATCAGCCCCGGTACTACTCCCAGGCCGAACAGGGTGAGGGTCGGGATCAGGTAGACGAAGGTGGGTACGGTCTGCATCAGGTCGAGTACCGGACGCATGGCGGTATAGAACATCGGCTTGTGCGCGGCAATGATGCCCAGCGGCACGCCGATGGCTACGCAGACCACTGTGGCGAAGCTCACTTGCGCCAGGGTTTCCATGGTTTCCTGCCAGTAACCGAGGTTGAGGATCAACAGGAACGACAGGGCGACGAAGACGGTCAGCGCCCACTTGCGCTGGATCAGGTGCGCGAGGGCGGCGAACAGGGCGATGAGGACGAAGGGGTTGAACCAGGTCAGGGCGCTGGTGACGCCATGGATCATGAACTCCAGGCCTTGGGCGATAGCGTCGAAGTAGTTGGCGCCGTTCTGGGTCAACCATTCGACAAATGAGGCGATGTACTGCCCCAGAGGTATTTTCTGATCGATAAGCATGATAGCGAGCTTCCACCTGCAATGATTGGAATCAGTCCGGGGTGAGCACGGTCCCACCCCGAGGTAGTGCCTGGGCTCTGTACGAAAAGCCTTGATACTCGGTGATGCTGCGTTGAAAACAGCCTCGGAATGCTCATTTACAACTTGTAAACTCCGCTTCCTCGGCTGTTTTCGCCTTGCCTGACCTTCGTCTCAAGACTTTTCATACAGAGCCGACAGCTACTGCGTCAGCTTGGCCTTGGCTGCCTCCAGGCCTGGTTTGCCATCCACGGTGGTGACGCCGGCCAGCCAGGTATCCAGCTTGCCAGGGTTGTCCTTGAGCCACTTCTTGGCGGCCGCCTCGGGCTTCATCTTGTCGTCCAGGACATAACCCATCATGGTACTTTCATCCTTGAGCTCGAACACCAGGTTCTTCAGCAGCTGGCCGACGTTGCTGCATTCCTGCGCATAACCCTTGCGGGTATTGGTCAGTACAGTGGCCTTGCCGAATTCTGGACCGAAGAACTCATCACCCCCGGTCAGGTACTGCATCTTGAAGCGGGTATTCATCGGATGAGGCTCCCAGCCCAGGAACACCACGGCCTCGCCGCGCTTCTGGGCCCGATCGACCTGCGACAGCATGCCGGCCTCGCTCGACTGCACGATCTTGAAGCCGGCGTCCTTCAGGCCGAAGGCGTTCTTGTCGATCATGCTCTGGATGGTGCGGTTGCCATCGTTGCCCGGTTCGATGCCATAGATCTTGCCGTCAAGTTCCTTCTTGAACTTGGGAATATCGCTGAAATCCTTCAGACCCTTGTCATACAGAGCCTGGGGCACTGCCAGGGTGTACTTGGCGTTTTCCAGGTTGGCGCGGACCGTCTCGACAGTGCCGGCGTCGCGGTACTGCTTGATGTCGTTTTCCATGGTCGGCATCCAGTTGCCGAGAAACACGTCGAGGTCCTTGCCGGTGGCCAGCGACTTGTAGGTCACCGGCACCGAGATCATGGTGGTGTGGGTCTTGTAGCCCAGCGCTTCGAGGACAACGCTGGTGGTTGCCGTGGTCACGGTGATGTCGGTCCAGCCGACATCGGAGAAGCGGACCGTCTGACACTGTTCCGGTTCGGCGGCTTGGGCGAACACGGGTGCTGCGAGCAACGCAACCAACAACAGCGAGGGTGAACCTTTCATGGGTGGACTCCTGTGATTTTTTCTTCGGGTTCGCGTAATCGTCGTCGCTTTCTGGGGCGTCGATCGATCTGGCCTGCAGAGGGCAGGTTGCGTGGCCGTGCAATACGAGTCGCTTTCGATAATCCCCCAGCGTTCGGCAATCGCCTACTGGTGGAGTCGTAACCAGTGCAGGACAGGTCGCATCCAGTACGGGCAATGTCGCTTACGGATTTTTCCCCGCCCCGGCCCGTGTCTTTGCGTCACCCGTTCGCCTGAAAGCGGCGCAATGATGGCTTTCGCAACAGGGCGCTGCCGGACAAAAGTACGTCGGTTGCAGACGGCGAGGGGAGGGGTAAAAGCCCGATGATGCGTGCATTCGCGGCAACTCGCCGCTATCAGCCTAGCAGCTGGCTGCGCCGCCACATGGCGCGCAGAGACAAGCCCATCAAGAGGTGATTCGACAATGGCCATCAGCGTGTTCGACCTGTTCAAGATCGGCGTCGGGCCTTCCAGCTCGCATACCGTCGGCCCCATGCGCGCCGCAGCGCTGTTCGTCCAGGGCCTGCGCGAACGCGGCGATCTGGAGCGGGTTCGGCGCATCGAGGTACGGTTGTACGGCTCGTTGTCGGCCACCGGCATCGGTCACGGCACTGACAACGCCACGATCATGGGGCTGATGGGCGAGTGGCCCGACGCAATCGACCCCACGCAGATCACCCCGCGTATCGCCGACTTGCGTGAAACCAACACCTTGCAGCTCGACAGCCGCCTGCCCATCGAATTCATCTGGGCCCGCGACATGCTGCTGCTCGACGAGAACCTGCCCTACCACCCCAATGCCATGACCCTGGTGGCCGAAGGTGCCGAGGGCGAGCTGCATCGCGACACTTACTACTCGGTGGGTGGCGGCTTCGTGGTCGATGCGGCGCAGGCCGCGAGCGGAGTACTGGACGCCGACCAGACGGTGTTGCCCTACGATTTCAACAGCGCCGCCGAACTGCTGCGCCTGTGCAAGCAAAACGACATGCGCGTGTCGCAATTGATGATGGAGAACGAGAAGGTCTGGCGCAGCGAAGCCGAGATTCGCGCCGGTCTGCTCAAGCTCTGGGGCGCCATGCAGGAATGCGTGAACAACGGTCTCAAGCACGAAGGCATCTTGCCCGGCGGGCTCAATGTGCGGCGCCGCGCAGCCAAGCTGCACCGCAGCCTGCAGGAGATCGGCAAGCCCAACGTGATCGGCTCGACCATGAGTGCCATGGAGTGGGTGAACCTGTTCGCCCTGGCCGTCAACGAAGAAAACGCCGCGGGTGGGCGCATGGTCACTGCGCCTACCAACGGCGCGGCCGGCATCATCCCGGCGGTGTTGCACTACTACATGCGCTTCTCCGACGCGGTGGATGAGTCCAACGTGGTGGAGTTCTTCCTGGGTGCAGCGGCGGTAGGCATCCTTTGCAAGAAGAACGCTTCGATCTCCGGGGCCGAAGTGGGCTGCCAGGGCGAGGTCGGTTCGGCCTGCGCCATGGCTGCAGCGGGTCTGGCCGAAGTGCTCGGGGCTACCCCGGCACAACTGGAGAACGCTGCTGAAATCGCCCTGGAGCACAACCTCGGGCTGACCTGCGACCCGGTCGGTGGGCTGGTCCAGGTGCCTTGCATCGAACGTAACGCCATCGCTGCCGTAAAGGCGATCAATGCCGTGCAGATGGCCCTGCGTGGCGACGGCGAACACTTCATCTCCCTCGACCAGGTGATCCGCACCATGCGCGACACCGGTGCCGATATGCACGACAAGTACAAGGAGACCTCCCGCGGCGGGTTGGCAGTCAGCGTCATCGAATGCTGATGCGCTGATCTGGCCCTCTTGCGGCGGTTGTGCTGCTTTATTGTGCAACAGCCGGTGCCGACCGGCTGTCGGCTGTCGCGACCAGTGGTGTCATTGTCGGTGACACTTATGAATGTCGCTTCTGGGCAGCCTTCCCACAAGTGCTACCGAACTGCTCAGTCGTTACACGCAGAGGCGCTGGCACGCCTGTTTGCGGTGTTCACCCAACGCCCCTTGAAAGGCCCTACAACTCGCACGGCAACGTCGTTTTTGGGTTTTTTTGGATAGCCGTTCAATTTCAGGCACGGCGATTGCGTTGAGATTGGCAAAGCCCCTGCATACGAATCGGGGCCATGACAAGAAACGGTGCCCGCCTGAGGCACACCCTGCATTGTGTGAGGAGAAACCGCGATGACGTCGTACACCTCCGGGAACCCAACCCAGAACCGCACAGCCCCCCAGTCCATCGGCTTTCTCCTGCTGGACAACTTCACCCTGATCTCGCTCGCCTCGGCCGTAGAGCCGCTGCGCATGGCCAACCAGCTGTCGGGGCGCGAGCTGTACCGCTGGCATACGCTGACCGTCGATGGCGGCCAGGTCTGGGCCAGTGATGGCTTGCAGATCACTCCGGACGCCGCGATGCACAGCGCACCGCCGGTGGACACCGTGATCGTCTGCGGTGGCGTCGGTATCCAGCGCACCGTGACCCGCGAACACGTCACCTGGCTGCAGGCCCAGGCGCGCCAGTCGCGCAGGCTTGGCGCGGTGTGCACTGGCAGCTGGGCATTGGCTTGTGCCGGCCTGCTCGACGGCTTCGACTGCAGCGTGCACTGGGAGTGTCTGGCGGCGATGCAGGAGGCCTTCCCACGGGTCAACATGAGCACGCGCCTGTTCACCCTCGACCGCAACCGCTTCACCAGCTCCGGCGGCACTGCGCCGCTGGACATGATGCTGCACCTGATCAGCCGCGATCACGGCCGTGAGCTGTCGGCGGCCATCTCCGAGATGTTCGTCTACGAGCGCATCCGCAACGAGCAGGACCACCAGCGCGTGCCGCTCAAGCACATGCTCGGCACCAACCAGCCGAAGCTGCAGGAGATCGTTGCGCTGATGGAGGCGAACCTCGAAGAGCCGATCGACCTGGACGAGCTGGCGGTGTACGTCAACGTGTCGCGGCGTCAGCTCGAGCGCCTGTTCCAGAAGTACCTGCACTGCTCGCCGTCGCGTTACTACCTCAAGCTGCGGCTGATCCGTGCACGGCAGTTGCTCAAGCAGACGCCGATGTCGATCATCGAGGTGGCGTCGGTGTGCGGGTTCGTCTCCACGCCGCACTTCTCCAAGTGCTACCGCGAATACTTCGGCATTCCGCCGCGTGACGAGCGTGTAGGTTCCAATACCGCGCAGCAGGTGGCGATGATGCCGATTCCGCAGGCCATGGCGCTGTCGCCGCACAGCGGGCCGATGGCGGCCCTGAGCCAGGCGCGTAACGAGTCGACCTTTGCCAGTGTGAGGCTCTGAGACGGGGTCGCCTTCTTCGCGGGTAAATCGGAGCGCCGAACCGCCGCTCCCACAGGGATCGCGTGACCCCGTGCGAGCAACTGTCTTGCTCAAAATCTGAAGGCCAGCCCAATCCTTGTGGGAGACGGCGGCGCCTTCTTCGCGGGTGAACCCGCTCCCACAGGGGGCGCGTGACCCTGTGTAGCAACTGTCTTGCTCAAAATCTGAAGGCCAGCCCAATCCTTGTGGGAGACGGCGGCGCCTTCTTCGCGGGTGAACCCGCTCCCACAGGGGGCGCGTGACCCTGTGTAGCAACTGTCTTGCTCAAAATCTGAAGGCCAGCCCAATCCCTGTGGGAGACGGCGGCGCTTTCTTCGCGGGTAAACCCGCTCCCACAGGGAT